>JANPFC010000054.1:0-77977 GCA_031423235.1 Chlamydiota bacterium
GACGCAGAGACGCAGAGAATTGAAAAACGCGAAACGCGAGATATGAATATGATTCCTATTCTTATTTTTTACCTCTGCGTCTCTGCGTCTCGGGGTTTGCTTTGCCTCTGCGATACCTTCTTGTGAGACTTATACTAAGACAAGGCCCTGGGGTAATCCTATTTGATACTTATGATGATTTGGGCGGTTGGAGATCTCCGTAATGTCCTAATCCCAATCTGCCAGTCATAAGCTTCATACCCTTTGCACACCTGCGAAGGCCTATTCGACCTAAATATATGTCCGCAAAAATCTCCCGAGCCGCTCGTCAGTTCAAACTTTAAAGCGATGGTCGATTGCGGCGTTTGGATTGTAACTGTATCGCCAAACTTAAAAGTAGTAGCCTTTCGCCCTTCGACAAATAGCGTTGTCTCCGGCGAAATATTGCAAAACAGGGCCGCTTCAAATAGATCGTGCTTTCCCTTCTCAACCCCTTCTGGCAAATCAAAAATAAGCCCTTGCCCTACAAGTGAATGGAGAACGGAACCATTCCAATAATGTCTAAACGAGGTCTCCAAAGGGAGCGATGGTGTATAGGTGATCGGAAAGAGTGGGGCGCATAAGATTTGGTGCGGGTGATCTCTTAGTAGGCGCGGACTAAAGTGGCCATCAGCCAAAAGCCACTCTAAAGGACATGGGCGAGGCTCCCCCTTCTCTTGGCACTCTGTACTCCCCAGGAGTAGCTGCACGGTTGGGTCATAGGGAATTTCAAAATGATTTTGTCCTGCAAGCTGGGCGGTGATGACCCATTCAGTCCAATCAGAGGATGAAAATTCACTGGTATCGACAGGCAATAACGGTTTGCCCGTACATGCGCGGTACCGGTTTTCCCATGAAGGTTTTTCAGGAGGCTTTGAAAGGGCTTTCGCTAAAGCCTCTTCAATTTTAGATTTGAGCTCGCCGAGAACTGTTGGGAAATGGCGCAGTAAGTAGATGAGGATCGGCGCCACTTTAAGCGGCATCTGAAAATCGTAGCAGCGGGGAAAATCGTGCAGATAGACAGGAAAGTTACCGCAGGGCTGCTGAAAGGCGAGAAGTTTGCCTACCATTTCTTTAGCCGTAGTAACGCTCTCCGCCGTTTTCTGGCGAAAGAGGGCTAGAGCAAAGCAAAAATTCTCATAGATAGGGATCGTATCAGTCGACTCATCGTTTGGAAATAGGTGGACAAAGCCAGTACGGGGGCTTTGCCGTTTATGACCTGCTGCAACAGCAAGATCGACAGCGCGTATCTGTTTTTTTAAATCTTCAGCGAGCATTCCGTATAGCCAATTGTAAAGCTTTGATAATACCGTGATCTTTGGTTGGCGGAGCGATAAAGGTGGCCACTTGCTGCAGGCTCTCAGGAGCGTGGGCCATCGCAATTTTGGTATCGGCTACCTTTAACAGGCTTATATCGTTTTCATCATCGCCGGCAGCAATCACATGAGCCCCCCTCCCTTTGAGGTTGAGTAGCTTCGTAAGTGATTTCCCCTTGGAGGCCTCAATATCTGTCACAAGGAGAATATAGTGCCCCTCAACAAACGGATCTCTCAGCTTGGTCACTTCAAATTTATTAAAGGATCTTAGACGAGCCGCAATCAGATCCATCTTCGATTCCAGCCCAAAACACTTAACAAGGGGAAAGGCGTCCAATTGCATCGTTTCGTACTGATCCACTTCGACCCATTTTTCCTTTTGCCGTTTTTGCAAATCAGCAAGATAATCGAGATCCTCGTGAGCGAACCGATTCGGCCGCCAGTAGCAAAAATCCCCCTTCTCATACCCAGCATAAATCAGAAAGTCGCTATGGATCCCCTCAAAAGCCGCTTCAAACAGAGGGATTGAATTAGATTGGATATAGGTCTTAAAAAGGAATTTCTTTTCAGGCATCTCGAGAGCTAGCGATCCATTCTGAGCAATAAAAGTATAGGGAAAGTCAAATTCAGATAGGGCCATCAGTGCGAAAGCAAACGGGCGTCCAGTCACCATAGCAATATTCCAGCCATCCTTTTGAAGCCCGCGCAAATATGCGGTCACTTCACGAGGGACACTGTACTTATCAAGAGTAATCGTGCCATCTATATCGAGGGCGATCCAACCTTTAGAAATCATGGCTACAGAATACACGTTTTTGGACCTTCAGTGAAGGGCTATTTTTTTCTGTCCTCTAGGTAAACGGAAGGTAAAGAACACATTAAAATTTTTTGCTTGTGTGAATAAATCGAGATGTCGTATAAGTGCCTATCACTTTTTTGAAGTTTTTATTAACCAGCCCTAAGGCCCGAAAAAAGCCGGGGCAAAAACAGAACCTAAGAGGTATATCATGGCCGTGAACCCAGTAGCAGCAGTCGCTGCACCCGTAGTAGCAGCTCCAGCAGTAGCTGCAGCTCCAGCAACCCCAAAAAAACCTTGGGAAGCAACATTCAACGAGTACGTTGATTGGACATCAAAAAGCGCGATTGATGTAAAGAGCACTTTCTCAATCAAACTCGAAGGTACAGATGCAGATCCTGCAGATGGAACTATGAAGAAAGTTGCGAAAGTATTCTTCATGATGCTCGCATCTATCGTGTTGTTCCCATTAGCATTGGCTGGCAGTGCGTTCAATTGGGTAAAAGAGAACGTATGCGGCAAGCCTGCTGCTGCTGCTGAGCAGCCACAAGCTCCTCCAGCCGCTAACGCTGCTGCTGCTGCTGCTGCACCTGCTGCCGCTGCTGCTGCTGCCGCTCCTGCTGCTGCTGCTGCTGCCGCACCTGCTGCTGCTGCCGCACCTGCTGCTGCTGCCGCACCTGCTGCTGCTGCCGCACCTGCTGCTGCTGTTGTAATCGACGCACCTGCTGCTGCACCTGCTGCTGCACCTGCTGCACCTGCTGCTGCTGCTGCTGCACCTGCTGGCGACGCACCTGCTGCTGCTGTATAAGGTTGTCCTACGACCAAAAACCCGCGAGACATCTCGCGGGTTTTTTCTTTTGCTAAGAAATAGGGATATTTAACATAGTTATCCTATGCCAGTATATGTCCCAGATGAAAACGGCGAAATCACCGCCCTAGATCAAACCGCAGTAGATATTGCACAGACAGCCTCCCAAGTCCCTACGGGCGATTTAGGGGCCGCATTTGTAAAAATGTTTATTTGCCTAATCGTCCTTGTCATCCTCTTGTTTGTCTCCTATTGGTTCATCCGCCGCCTCATTCAAAATCGATTGCAGAAAGGCGTCGGAGAAGCAGCGATCCAAATCATAGAAAAACGGATGATCAGCCCAAAGACTATGCTCTACCTCATCGAAGTAGATCATAAACGAATTTTAATCGCAGAATCACACTTAGAAATTAAACGGATTGCAGAACTGGGTTCGGAAGAACCTCGTGGCTGATAATATGAGGGTCGCTCGTCTTTCCAATCGGCTGCATACAGTAGCCAATAAAGAATGAAGTCTTATTATCGATAGATGCAATCGCGTCCCAAACCGTGCTTGCTTCAGAATCTTTTTTATATTGTTCCGCTTCCCTGCGTGTTTTCCCGTCATGAAGATCGCTTTCATACTTTCCAAAAAGAGCCCTTCCTTCCATCGGATTAAATGCGCCGTAGAGAGCTGCATATTCAAGAGCAATAAAATAAAATGGAATGCGGGCAATTTTCCAGATCTGCTTGAAAAAAGTGGTCGGAGAGAGATTCACTAGGGTAGCCAAAGGCAAACGGATTAAATGGACAAGAGTGTAGACGATAAAATAAGCCGGAAGGACCGCAAGAAATAAACCGAGGCATTTAAAGGCGACCATCGCCATCGGCTCTTGAAGATAGCGGGCGCCGCTGAAAAGCTCCAAAATCTCAATCCGCCTCTCAACACGCCCATCTTTATGGCTAAAGGCAACTCTGACATTGACCCACCCATCAGGTAGAACTTCGAGTGGATATTCGCCTGGATTTCTATCCATGAGAGGGAGTGTTGTCATAAATTCTTTTCAATAAAGTTGGTAATGAATTTTACTGAGTAGTCAATATCTTCGTCAAGATGAACAGCTGACATAAACCACGCTTCATGAGAAGAAGGAGAGATATAGATCCCATTCTCAAATAGATATTGGAAAAATCGGATAAACATCTCTTCATCAAGCGCTTTTAAGTCCTCTTTGCATCGAACTTTTTTCACGCCAAAGAAAAGATTGAACATCGAACCAACCCTCTGAAGGCAGGCATTCGCTTGTCTCCTATCCAATGCCTCTTGAATGGGTGCCGTCATCCGATCCGTTTTCTTATTGAGGCTCCCATAAAAATCTTTTTGCTCGATGATCTTTAGAGTCTCTAGGCCGCCCCGCATCGCAACTGGATTTCCAGACAAAGTCCCCGCCTGATACACTCCGCCGAGCGGCGCAAGACAATCGAGAATTTTTGCTTTTCCTCCGACTGCAGCCACAGGGAATCCTCCGCCAATCACTTTGCCTAAGCAAGTTAGATCTGGGTCGATCCCATAAAGTCCTTGCGCGCCTGTGAGCCCAACTCTAAAACCTGTGATCACTTCGTCAAAAATCAGGAGAGCGCCAGACCTCGCAGTCTCTTCGCGGAGCATTTCTAAAAAACCTTTCTCAGGAAGTACAACGCCCATGTTGCCTGTGATCGGCTCCAAAATCACCGCTGCAACTTGAGAGGCGAGCGGCGAGGCGCGGAAAAATGAGCGGACAGCTTGAAAATCGTTGAAAGGAAAACAGATTGTATCTGCGATCGTACTTGGATTAACCCCTTTCGATGTGGCAAGTGGATTTAAACTCGCAACGCCAGATCCCGCTTGAATAAGCAGCGAATCGCTGTGGCCATGATAGTGGCCCGTAAATTTAATGATTTTTGTCCGTTCGGTAAATCCGCGAGCAAGGCGCATCGCGGTCATTGTCGCCTCTGTTCCCGAATTGACAAATCGGAGTTTTTCGACCGAAGGAATTAAACTGACTACCTTCGAAGCGATTTTTTCTTCAATTTCTGTGGCGATCCCAAAGGAAGACCCTTTTCCCATCTGCTCGCAAACGCCAGATACTACCTGGGGATGGGCGTGGCCAAGGATTAAAGCGCCCCAGCTGCAGCAAAAATCGATGTAGGAATTCCCGTCGACGTCTCGAATCCTTCCGCCAGAACCCGATTCAACGATCATCGGAGGCATTCTTAAATGGCGAAAAGAGCGGACTGGAGAATTAACGCCGCCCGGAATCACCGTGCAAGCCCTCTCGTAGATCTCGTTAGATTTCGTTCTCTTCATGGCCCCGCGATGATATTCTAAAAGATTTTTTTTGACGAACTGTTTTTGTTCCGGCACAATCCGCAATTAAGATGAAACGTCTCTTAGCCCTTTTGACTCCAGTTTTCCTTGCCGCAATTCCGTACGAGGTGACGTTCATTGGGATGAATGACGATGCGGCGATGAAATCCATTCTGGACGCAGCCGATTTAGTGACGCTGCAAGACCGTCCTCCTGCTTCGATCAACGGAATCCGCTACCGGATCGCAGGCGATATCCCCGAAATGTTGAGAGTGCTCCGTGCTTACGGCTACTACGATGCAACGATCACCTCCGATGCGCAATTGGAAGAGGGCAAAGTACAAGTGAGCATCCTCATCCATCCTGGAACGCAATACAAAATCGGCTCTTACGAAGTGTTCCACGGCGATTGTAAAGTAAAAGCGGAAATCCCTTGCTGCCAACCGTTCACTCCTGAACTCCTTGGGCTAAAAATCGGCGCAGCAGCCCATTCGATCAGCATCGTGAATGCCGAACTCAATCTCCTCACAGAGCTTGCCCGATGCGGATATCCGCTCGCAAGCGTTGAAAAGAGAAGAGTGGTCGTCGACATGGAGCAAAAAAAAGTGGAGGCGGCAGCTTGCATCAACGAAGGGCCCCTTTCCAAATTCGGCCCCATGACGATCTTTGGTCTTAAAAACGTTGAACCCCGCTATGTTCTCAGGCGGGTTGCTTGGGAAGAGGGAAACCTCTACAGCCCCGACGACGTAGAAGAGACGCAAAAGCGGCTCCTCAATAGCGACCTCTTTAGCTCGGTATTGATCTCCCACAGCGGCGAGTTAGATGAGAATGGGGAGCTGCCCATCAAAATGAGAATCGCTGAGGCAAAGCACAAGCAGATCTCAATCGGTGCGTTTTACGCAACGGTCGATGGTCCTGGCGGAACATTTACATGGACCCACCGCAATTTACGCGGAATGGGTGAAATCGTAAGCCTCGACGGGGAATTTTCCAAACGGTACCTTGCCGGCACACTCACCTACAAAAAACCCGATTTCTTAACGATGGACCAAACGCTCCGCTCTCTAGCGCAAATCGAGCGGCAGCATATTCACGCCTTCATCGCATTTACCTACAAGTTCGCAAGCTTCCTCGACAAAAAACTGGACAATCGGCGCAATTTTTCCATCGGCCTCGAAGTGCAGCACGTCAATGTGGCCAATAGTGCAAGCAACGGAACGTATCTTTTGATCGATATGCCGATCTTTGCCCGGTACAATACGACAGATGATCTCCTCAATCCGACGAAGGGCTACTCGATCGTCTACCAGCCCCATTTTTTCCAATCTCTCGAGCATGGCCATCAACACTTTGTCAAACAGAGGCTGACCACCACTTTTTACCTTCCCATTTGGAAGAAGTGGTTTATTTTCGCAGGGCGTCTCCAATTCGGCTCCATTGCCGGAGCCAGACAAAGGGACATCCCTCTCCCCGTTCTATTTCTTGGCGGTTCTGAAGATGACTTAAGAGGATACAGATATTTGACAGTCAGCCCGCTCAATGAACATCGGAAACCGTATGGAGGCAGATCGGCGATTTTCCTCACCGCGGAAACCAGGTTCCGCTTCACCGAAACAATCGGGATTGTCCCCTTCGCCGATTTTGGCACAGTCACATTCAGCGAACTGCCGACTGTTGACGCCAAGTGGTTCAAATCGGTTGGCGTCGGCCTCCGCTACTTTACCTTTTTCGGCCCCCTCCGCCTCGACGTTGGATTTCCACTTGATCGGCGCAAAGGGGTCGATCCCGCATTTAGAATTTACGCATCCATAGGACAAACATTCTGATGAAAAAACTTGGAATTTGGCTCTTTGTCGTATTCATCCTCGTAGCTGGCATCTACGCTGTCTTTCAAAGCAACATCGGAAGAAATTATGTCCGAAATGCCCTCTCCAATGCCCTCAAAGATTCCGGATACGAGGTGACAATTGACAGAGTGGACGGCACCCTCCCCCACCAAATCGATCTCAAAGGGGTCTCGATTCAGGGCAAAGGGCTCGACATCAAACTCACCGAACTCAAATTGCGTCCCGTCCTATGGCGTCTTTTGAGAAAAGAGGCCGCCTTTAACGATATTCAAGCAAAAGACATTTCCATTTCTAATGGCGCGCCATTCAATTTTCAGGGCAAGTTTAGATTCAGTGAAAAAAGGGCCGCTCTAAAAGGGTCCATTTCCGATTGGAATATCGCCATTCAGTTCGACCGGAAAACCATGGCAGCCCTCTTTACAGCCCGCAACCATTTGCTCCACGCGAAAGGGAGAGCCGCCTTTAGTCCCGACTTCCAATTCCTGAGCTCGAGCATCCAAATCGGATCGGATCAATTGCTCTCCCGCCTCCCATTCGACGCAGCTGGCCGGTTCCTCGCAAATATCCACATCCGCCCCGAAGAGGGGGGATACTCGGGGAGAACCTCCTGGCAAATCCCCAATTTGATCGTCGAAAAAGTGAAAATTGGTTCTGTAAAAGGGAAAGGCGAGGCCCTCTGGAAAGGGAGGACCTTGCAAGGGACTTTGACTGCTGATCCTTCAGCAAAAGGTCTATTCGATCTCACCTTTACCCCAGACTGGATCCTGACAGGAACCTCCGAACTCAATATTGAAAATCTCCAAACGCTCCACATTCCCGATGCATATGGCAAGCTTCAAGCCAAAGCTACTTGGACCGCGCTAGATGAAACTCAAGGGCTCCACTTAGATTTATCAGCCTCCGACTTCTACTATGGGGCGCTCTATGCGCAAAAAATCTCCGCCTATTCCGATTTGAGAGATCCATTCCACTCGCCCACAGGTCTTGTCGACATTGCTGCAGAAAAACTCAAATGGCACCATTTGGAACTCGAAACAGCCAGCTTTGAAACGACGAAGAGCGAGGAAAGCTGGCCCTACAAATTATTTGCTGAAGGAACTTTAAGACATCCATTTGAACTCCACATGGATGGAACATGGAAAGACCGGATCACTGTCGACGTACAAAATCTCAATGGAACTTTCCTCGGCACCCCATTTTCTCTTGAAAAACCAGTCCGCTTCGAACACACCAAGGACCTCTTCTTACTTCCCGAAGCTGAGTTCACAGTTGGCGGCGCCACAGCCTACGTAAACATCGACCGGAAAGGGAACCAGACCGATGCCCGCATCCGCTGCAACGGGATCCCCCTCGACTTCCTCTCGCTCAATCCCCTCGAGGTCAAAGTTGCCGGAACCTTAAATCTCGATGCAGTGATCAAAGAACGGAACAACAAGCTGCAAGGGGAGCTAAAAGCCTCAGTTAACCAAGTCGAACCCATACCTGCTACCGGAAGTTTTGAGGGAACTTTCAACCGCGATCTCCTCAACCTGACAGGCAATATGGGCGTCCGGGGCAATCCCCTCCTCAACCTCGACCTATCGATACCGATCCATTTCTCTGTTTGGCCCTTTGAAGCTGAAATTCTCTTCCATAAAGACAGCAAAGGGCGAATCGTCTTCAATGGACGGATCGAAGAGTTTCTCGATTTTCTAGACCTAGGAGCCCACCGGATTGAAGGGCAATGCCAATGCGATCTCCGCTTCAGCAATACGCTCTACCGCCCCCTTCTTGAAGGGAAGATCCTCGTAGAAAACGGGTACTATGAAAATTACTATTCGGGAACGCTCCTCACCAATATACAAGCCGATTTCCTCGCTGAGAAAAATAAAATCTTCCTACGCACTCTAACAGCCCAAGATCAGCCAGGAAACGGAACCCTTGAAGCCAGCGGCGAGATCCAGCTTCTTCAATCAGACCTCTACCCATTCCGCGTCGATGCCAAATTCAAAAATCTCAAATTTGTTGAAATCGACCTTGTGAATGCCTCCGCTGATGGGAAAATCACCCTCGAAGGGAATGCCCTTTCCGCCATTGCTAAAGGGGACGTCTATATTCAGAAATGCGAGCTATCTATACCCGACCATATCCCCCGCCCGCTCCCCCACCTCGATGTCACCTACCGCAATCCGATCCATCCAGTACCCCCGCCCGAAACTGAATATAGACCCTATCCCCTCCATCTCGACCTCCACGTTCTTGCGCCAACCAACGTCACCATTTCCGGCAGAGGCCTCTCCTCTGAATGGAAAGGGGACTTCCAGCTCGGAGGGACCGCCACTGCCCTCGCAGCCAAAGGGAAACTCGAGCTCATCGATGGAGAATTTAATTTCTCAAGCCGCAGCTTTAAGCTCTCCGACGGCTCGCTCACCCTGTCCGGCGTCGAGCACCAAATGCCCTACATCAACATCGCCGGCCTTACAGAAACAAAAGGGATCAACATCACAGTCCGCCTCAAAGGGCCCCTCGACGATCCGCAAATCACACTTCAATCCTCCCCGCCCCTCCCTCTCGGATCCATTATGTCTTACCTTCTCTTCGGCCAAGACATATCGGAAATCGGCGGATTCCAAGCGCTCCAAATCGCAACCTCCCTTGCAAGCTTAGCCGGAACCGGACCCGACGTGATGGAAAACACCCGCCGTTCGCTCGGCGTCGACCGGCTCCGCGTCATCACCGATCCTACAGCTGAAGGAGGAGAAACAGTCGCCCTCCAAGTTGGCAAATATGTATCAAAAGGAGTGCTCGTCTCATTTACGCAAGGAACTGAGGAGAGCAGCACCAATATCAGCGTCGAAATCGAACTCAAGGACAATTTCGTCTTCCAAATCGAGAGCGATCAGCACCAGGAACAGGGCAAATTCACCCTGAAATGGAACCTAAATTATTGATTTAATTGATCTTCTTTATTAGAATCTCTTCCTTAAATCTAGATATACCAAACATCTAGAGTTTAAAATATTTGCTCGTCTGGCGCCTTAATTCTGTGGAAACTATCATGGGGGTACGCCGGAAGGATGTTATTGCAAGGAGATAAGAAATGGCCGAGATCGCATTAGATACAGACTATGAAATTGACGCTCTGAGAAGAGTTCACGGATTTTCCCCCGTTACGAGCGAAAAAGTGCACGTAAATGACATGGAGGCTGAAGAGGCTGCCCTGATCAGGAAAACGATTGCTCAAATGCCGCATATTTCGACCCCGATCCCCAGCTCTACTGACGCCTCGCTCGCTGGCAGAGCCACCCTCGGCCCAGTAGACTCCGCAGTAACAGTAGCGCACGATCCGAATATCGTATTGGAAGCGGTTACAGAATTTCCCAACCTCGCATGGGAAGCTATTAAAGTGGGTCTTGCTAAGGAAAAACAGACCAATGACCAGTTGAATGCCCATATTAAAGATGCTGAAAAGCACCAAAAGGACATCGACCTCCTCCTCGACTTCAGTGCAGAAATGACTGGCCATAAAGAAGACGCAACCGAACTCAGCCAAAAGGCAAAAGATCTCATAGAAGAGCTGAAAGGACGCGGCATCGACCTATGGAGAGGGGAAGATAAGACGATCAACAAAGAGAAGATTTCCTCCATGAAAGAGCTCAGCGGCCATCAGGTGGATAAATCGAGATCCCACCTGCAAAACCTTGTTCTTACTAAGATCCAACCGAAGATTGCAAACATCGGCGCAATTATGGAGACGTTGAAAGACATCATCCGAAATAACACGAAGCTGATGAATACGATCACTGGAAACACAGGCAAGCGCTAAGATGGCTGTAGCTGACGCAACCATGACTCTTTCTGATGAGGAAACCGAGAGGTTTTATGCCTTTGGGTTTGCCCAATATGGATCGGGCAATTGGAACCAAGCAGCAGATGTATTTCGAGTTCTTTGCACGCGGCGGCCTCTAGAGCCCAGATTTTGGTTTGCATTGGGAGCCACCCTGCAAGAAGCGGGAAGCTACAACGATGCGCTCCATTCCTGGGCCATGGCCGCCCTACTAAAGAAAGAGGATCCCTATCCTCACTTTCATGCTGCGGAGTGTTGTTTTTCCCTCCGGATGTCCGAAGATGCAGCCAAAGCTCTTGCTGAGACAGAAATAAGGGTTCGATCAGAGCCCGCACACCCGCTCAAAGGGAAAATTGCCCTTTTGAAGCAACAATGGAGATTGTGAAATGGCATCAGTAGACCTAGATCTCGATGAATACGAACTCCGCGCCCGCGCCATGCAAGGGATGGAGGCAGCCTATTGGCCCATGCCTCTCTCACCTGTCCTTGCCCCGCCGGGACTCTCTCCCCACTCCTCTATTGGGCCTGTAGACAAAGAAGTAGCGATCCCTCAGCACCGCCCCGCTCTCTCCTCCCCAAAGCACATCATGTGCTCGCTTCTCGCCATGCACAACGAGACCGAAAGGCTCACAGCCAGAAACGCATCGCAGTTTGAACTGGATGTAAATCGAAGCATGGCTGATATCGAAAGGCTCTCTGCCGAGAAAGACGAGGCTATTAAGACCGAGGCTGAAGCTATTAAGTCTCGAGCGACTTGGAGCGCCCTTTCAACGATCGCCGAATACATTACAGGTGTCGCCGCCATTATTTTGGGTTTTGCAGTTTATGCCGTTGCCGCCATTCCTGGCGCTCTAATCATGACCGCAGGTTTCGTTGGAACTGCGAACCGAGTAGCACACGATACCCATATTTTGCACGCATGCGTCGAATGGTATACGAAATCGGCAGAACTGCAGAAAAAGATCACCAATTTTGTTGAGACTAGCGCCTTCTTCTTACAGATGGGACTAGGTCTTGCAGGTGGGATCGGTGCATGGAAAGTCGGAGCCTTTGCTGCCATGAACGCAGCCTCAGGCACTGACGTAGTGCAGAAAATAGCATCCGTCATTACCCCTGCAAGCAGTCTAGCGAGCGCTGGAACTAAGATCGGCATAAAATTCCATGAAAAACGGATTTCCGATGCGTTGGCCCAACTGAAAGAGCTCGATTGCGATATGACCACTGATAATCAGTACCTGACCAAAGAAACTGGTAAAATTAGCAGGACGATCGAGGAAACTGAATCTCAGGTTGAGGTCATCCGCAAAGCAATTAAAACTTTAGAAGTATCGCAAGATTAAGAAGGAATAATATGGCAGACATAAGTGTAGACTCAGTACCAATATCAGATGATGATCGCTACGGCTCCGATTACCGTTTCGATTCACATGCATCGCATGGTTCTAGAATCCATCTATCAGCGCGGGAAGATCAGACAACTATTGAGAAGACAAAATCCCTCCAAATGCCTGATTTGACAAAGTTCTCGTCAAGCGTGTCACTAGCAGAAAGAGTTTCTGCAGGAGCAATCGAAGAATCCCCAAAAAGTTTATTGGAGCAACTAGAGGAAATCCCTGCCGAGCACTTTGCAGCGGTTGAACAAGCAATTACAGACAACGTTGAGCCGGATCAAAATTTCATGCTTAAAGTTCAGGTATTGGTTGCGCAGATTCTAGCTCAATTGAACCGAATTTCGGAGAATGATCGTGAAAAGACCGAAAAGTTAAAGACAAAGTATCGCACCGCAACTTTAGAAGCTGCCAACTTACAAAGAGAATGCGGGAAAAATGGCCTTTTATTTGCAGGAATTGTGTTTGGCACATCGCTTCTTCAATTCGCAAGCCCTAATGCAGACGACAGATCGATTGCAAACATATTTGCAAATCAAGTCTGTGAAAAAACAGGACAGCTGTTCGATGCCGGCCTTAGAGCCGACATGGGACAAGCAACCAACCTAGCGAATCTACTCCTACAAGAATACCAAGCCAAAGCAAGCAAAGGCTCATCCGACTCATCTAACAAACAAGAGATCACTGGCATGCTTGAAAAAGCGCTCAGACTTCTTGAATCAGCAGCTCGAAGCGGATAATTTTTCCTATTCCCCATCACTCCAGTAATCTTTGCTGGAGTGATCTAGTTACGAATCCTTAAAAGTCCCGCTTCGGATAAAGCATTGCGGCATCACCGGCAGAAAAATATCCATGAGTAGCTCTGTAACTCTGCCTTTCGCTTTCCTGCCTTCGATTAAAGGCAGTGCGTTCTCGTTCGTATTCTAATTCAGCTTCTTTAAATTCCTTTTCAATAGATTCAGGTCTTTCCACAACCCAATTAAAATGCGTCCTTAGTGGTTCGACTTGCCAATTGTCTTCAGGGTGCTGACTCATGTGATAATTTATAGCAGGAATATTAAGAGTAACAAATTCAATTTCCCGCCTAAAGAGAGCCTGAAGAGCTAGAAATCTTGTCTTAGATACTTGTACTGTTAGGACCGTCCCGGCTGACGCCCCCCCGCCAATAATTATCAACCCACCCCAGACCCAACCAATTGGTCCTGCAACAGCGCAAGCAATTCCACCCAAAAGGGCTCCTATCCCGCCACCTACAGCCATTAAGTCGTACAAATAAAGTGACATTGTTCTGTCATAAGCTTGCTGGATTTTTACAAGACCATCTCTCAATTCAGCTTCCATCGGCTCATGTACTTGATCGATTCTTTGGACAAATGCTACTCCACGACCTGGAATTTGCATCCTCGCACTAAACGAATGCTGGCAATATTGAATTGCCTCCGTATACAAACGGATTCGAAGGTTATCAAAAATATCCATTAGGCCTCAGTTGCTAATTAACTATTTGCATCGAAAAAGTGTGTTTCAGACTACTTAAGAGCGCAGAAAGAGTCAAGCTTAGAGGGTGTCTAAAATCCCGTTAAGCCACAGCGATATGCGGAAGAAGTTTCTTACATAGATAAATTGAGTTATCCCATTTTTAACCGGGTAATCACCCCCTTTATATCACACACAAAAACTTTACCACAAACAACTTGCGTCTTAATATAAAATAAATATTATAATGATAATATCTATATATAAATGAGGTGGATTATGGTCACAGCAGTAAATGAAAGTTCTAAAGAACATAATGTTTATGATTTTGAAACGGACCCTAAAACAGCGCAAGACTTGAATAATGAAGTGAAAGCGATGTTAATCGCTATTTGCGATGCTGTCGTCCAAAGCACAACTTCGGATGGAAAGACCAATGCAAACGAAATGAAAGCAGCCGAAGCAAAAGACAGTGCCAACGCAGCAGCAGCTCAGAACGGTGCAAGCGCAACTGATGCGAAAGGTTCTGTTCAGTCGCAACCAGCCCCAACTACTATTACACCTAATACTAAAGTTTAGTACCAGAGGGTTTTCTTCTTAGGCGGGATCATCTCCCGCCTCTCTGCACTATTATGGCGTGGAAGCGCCCCTCAAGTAACTAAAGCAAGAACTTACTCTAGAAACTGTAGAATCAAGACAGGAACTGATCCCAGAGCAACAATTTGAAATTCCATTCTGGAGACGGAGCAGCAACGGATTGGTTTCTGCAGGACCTTCATCCTTTTTCATCTTCCCCTTCATGTATGCCTTCGCGGTAAAAGAAAGTCCGTCAACCCCCAATCCTGCCGCAAGAGGCGTTAGATTGACATCATTCCAGATGGATTTCAAACCAACTGCCCCGCCGACAATCGTTGCCAATACAATATAGCGGCGCATCCGCGGAAATCCCACCATATAGCTCTTCGAAAGCTTTAGAAAGCCGAGGGTGAAAAATAGAGAAGTGAGCGCTTGTGAAGGGATCGTAGAAAAGTAGGCAGCAGCAGCGCCGAATCCAATGACAATCGTGTGCCTTTTCCATGCAGCTGGAAGATTCTTCTGATCAATGCTCTCATCATCCTCATCGTCGGATTCAGATTTCTCAGCGAGCTTTTCAGCCGCTTTCACCACTTTCTTTGCTGAGCCATCGACATTCTGAAGATCTAGCTTCCCCTTGCCATTCAATTTTTTAATTGAGTCTCGAAGAAGCTGATCCCGTCCTCCAGCCTCTAGATCTACCGGATTGAATCTCTCTTGGGCTAAACGAAATATCTCATTTAATGGTGAATCATTTTTTGATAATGAGAGCTCGCCTGGAGCAGCCGCCATATCACCGATAAACGAAACAAATTGAACTTCTGCTATTCCTGTCATAATAGAGAGAATTATAAAGAGATTAGCAATAAAAATAAAGAAACCATATATTTTTAATATTATTACGACTTGTCTATATTGAATTGATAAGTTTTTGTGCTTTCCGTTTCTGGTAGGACCAGAGGAGGAAAACGGGCGCAACAAGAATCACAAAGCCGAGGCCGATGATCATTGCGTATTGGAGTTTGTTTTGGATGACGACATCTGGCGATGGCTGAAAACCCACAATGATCGTAATGATGCAGCCAGCAAGCCCGGCAAAGCAGGAAACAGTCCTCATTCCAAATGGAATCTGATAGCTATTCTCGGTTCTTCGGAGCTTGAGGGCCGCGAGAAAGAGGAGAATATACATCATCATATAGAGCCCAGTACTGAGCGCCATGAGAAACCAGTAGAAGGAGTTGATGCTGGGGACAAGCTGAATGGCGCAGCAGAAAACACTGACAAGCACGGCTTGAACAATCAAAATCCGGACTGTGACCCCATATTTATTCTTTTGAGCAAAGTAGCTTGGGAGAAACCCTTGTTCAGCCGCTTGCAAAAGCCCTTTGGCTGGTGAGAGGAGCCAATTGACCGAGCCGCCGATACTGCCGAGCATGATGAGAAATGCGAGTATGGGGACGAGAAATGGGATGTGGAAAGCGGTGAAGAAGGTTGTGAATGTCTGCATAACGCCGTCGACAAACCGGATATCCTCTTTCGGAATCACAACTGCAACCGAGAGGGCACCAAATATAAGGGTGCCGAGGAGGATCAGGACAGAGAGTCCAATCGCTTTGGGGAAGTTTTTCTTCGGATTTTCAATGTCAGTTACATGAACGCCGGCTAGCTCCATGCCCAAAAAGGAGGCCATAATGGTGACGAGAGCTCCCCCGTTTTCCGTAAGATCGAATTTAGGAATGAGAGCCGATGGAGAGAAGGAAATAGCAACCGGATTGGCAAGGAAAACCCAGCCAATTCCGAATGCGATGAGAACCAACATAGGGAGAAGCGTCCCAAGGGTCCCGCAAATGGCATTCAACCGTGCAGATACTTGAATCCCCTTCAGATTCACAAGCGTCAATCCCCAAAAAGTGACTAGTGCAGTTGATAGGAGAAACCATTTATTTGAGGCGAGGGCCGGGTTGATGAGGTGCGCTGCCGTCCCTGCAATAAAAAGGAGCATGGTCGGATACCAAACCATCGTATTGATCCACTGAAGCCACACGGCAAGGGTCCCTATTCGATCTCCGAATGCGTGCTTAATCCAATAATAGACTCCGCCTTGATCGGGGTATCTTGAAGAGAGTTCGGCCGAAATAAAAGCGACCGGGATTAAAAAAAAGATTGCCGATAAGATGAAGAAAAAGATGAGCGAACTGCCATATAGCGCAGTTGTCGGCAATGTTCGGACGCTATCAATTGCCGCCACAATTAACAATACGAGTGAAAAAAGTGGTATCTTATGTTTCATGAAGAAATTTTACACATTTCTCAGGATAAAAAGCTATCTTTGACGAGAGAGATTTCATAAAAAACTGCTTGGCAGTCCCTAAGGACCAAAGAGCCTTTGCAATGACGTTTGTATCATGTCTTTCCCTCTATATCCCTTGCGGATCCGCTCACGCTCCTTCTCATAGTGATGCGTCATTGGATCATTGGGTCTTGTGACAAAAACCGGAATCGAAAAAATTTGCATATTCGCCTGCCCGAATGGAATATTTTCTGAGGAGGAAAAAAACCTCTCCCCTCCCTCTACAAATATTTGAATATTTTCCTCTCCGAATCCAAACAGCAGTCCCATTGCCTTGTGATTCGAAAGTACTTTTTCCCAAAAAATGGATTCATTATTTTGAATGCTCAAAACCGCTTCATTCACAGAAAAATCAGAACCGAGCAGATCTTTGAAAAATGGATAATTCTTATGAATAATTCCCGAACACATTTCAGAATTTACAACAAAGACATCTCTAGAAATGCCACTTGGACGCTCGATCAGAAGAAATTTCTTCATGGGTGGGAATTTGGCTGAAATGTCTTTCCATGCATCCCACTGAGTATTTAAATCACAGTGAACGATCAACGCCTGCTTTCTTGAAGCCTCGGGTAAAGCGGCAATCTGTCTTTGCAATTCCTCTTTAGTATAGGACTCGCGAGGAGGGAGGGAGCATGCACTCATTGGTTTTGAGCCAAATAATACAAAGGCGCCGGGATGCTCAAATAAGATGAAATTGAAAATCGGCTCAATCAGTTCTTTCTCTTCACGCGAAAGTTTAGGCAAGGATTCCTTTTGGCAACTCGCGACAAAAGCTGTGGTGACTAAAATGCCTACCATCACTACAATATGCCAAAGCTTTTTTTTAACTTGGAGTTTCATATGTTTCGCCCGTTTCTAATATTCACCTTACTTCTTATAAGTTTCATCATTTCAGGATATTCGATGGAAGATCGTCGATTCGATCTATCAGATCTCATCCGCGAGCACCAACCTGACTCGATCGAATTTTATCACGATGACAGGGTTTTCTTGAAGACAGATCACATTTCTGTTACGCCTCAAGGACTCTTTCTGGTTTCAGAAACATCTATGATTCACCTCCCAAACCTAAACTCCTGCAATGAAGGCTGCTTTATTCAATCCGGCGAAGAATCGACAACTCTTGCCTCTGTATATGTCCCAATAACATGCGGCAATTGCGGTTTTAAGTATTGGTATTCGCCTGCCCAGTCTCGTTGCCCAAACTGCGGCCATAGCGGAAATTAAACATTTTACCGCTCGTGATTCATGAATCACGAGCGGTATAGCTTACATGAAGAACTTTATTAATTAGGGGGTAATATCTTGTATCTTTGACTGGAAATGTTTCGATCCATAGAATGAACATAGCATGCTTGTACTCGTTAAAACTCATTCTTTACGCATTCTTGAGATGATCGGTGATTATGCAACACTGATTTTCGATGTCTGCTTCGCCGCTTTAAAAAAACCACCCGCTTGGAGTTTGATCCGCGAGCAGCTTTTCCACATCGGGGTCATGTCCTTGCTCGTTGTGGCGATCACTGGCTTTACAACCGGCTTTGTTTTAGCCGCCCAATCGTTCTATCAGCTAGGCGAAAAGGGGCTTGCCAGCGTGACTGGGGTGCTGGTGGGCAAGTCGATGATCACCGAATTGGGTCCGATTTTGACCGCCTTTATGGTGACTGGCCGGGTGGGCGCCTCTATGTGCGCGGAACTCGGAACGATGAAAGTGACCGAGCAGATCGATGCGATGAAGTCGATGGCGATCAACCCTTACTCCTATTTAGTAGCTCCCAGGTTCATCGCCGGGGCCTTCATGATCCCCCTTTTGACCCTTTTTAGCGTAATCATGGGAATTCTGGGCGGATATTTAATCGCCCATAGCTTGTTCCACATGTCCGCCTCGAACTACTTCGATCCGATGCAGATCCACATCTCTCTATTTGATCTTGTGACAGGGTTTATAAAGTCATTCATTTTCGGCATTTTGATCGTTACCGTTTGCTGCTACCGCGGGATGAAGACGAGCGGCGGGGCTGCTGGCGTCGGCAAAGCGACAACCCAGAGCGTTGTTACAAGCTATATTTTGATTTTGGTCGCCGACTTTTTCCTGACAATTGCACTCAATATGATCCACCAAGCGATGAAATATGACTGGATGAGGGGCGTATGATCCGGATCAAAAATCTATGGAAGAAGTATGGGAAGCTCGACGTCCTTAGAGGGCTGAATCTCGAGGCAAACCGGGGCGAGATTCTGGTCATTCTGGGCAGATCGGGCGTGGGAAAAAGCGTCTTACTCCGCCATATCATCGGGATTGAAAAGCCAGATCAAGGCTCCATTGAGATCGACAACATCTCTATCACCAATCTGAAAAAGAATCAGATTTACCAGGCCGTGAAAAATATGGGGATGCTCTTCCAAGGATCGGCCCTATTCGACTCGATGAACATTGAGGAGAACACAGGCTTCTATCTCAAGCAGCACGGCGATCCGATAACAAAGAAGAAGTTTTCTCCCGAAGTGATTAAGCAGAAAGTGAAAGAAGCCCTCTCTATGGTGGGCTTGGAAGGGACAGAGTTGAAAATGCCCTCCGATCTCTCCGGCGGGATGAGAAAACGGGCAGGACTTGCTCGCCTGATCGTCTACCGCCCCTCGATCTTGCTTTATGATGAGCCAACTACAGGCCTCGATTCGATCACTGCACAGCAGATCAATGAACTGATTGTAAAAACTCAAAATGACCTCAAAGGGACGAGCATTGTCGTGACGCACGATATCAACTCAGCCCTTTACATGGCCGATCGGCTCGCTCTTCACCAAGATGGTCAAATCATCCACGTGGAGAAGCCGGAAGCCTTTATGAAGATAGACAACCCCATCATCAACTCTATGAAAGAGAACATGATTTATAAAAGGAAACCGCAATGACTGATCGGATAAAAAATATTCTTATCGGCCTTTTTGTCACAGGGGCCATTGCAATCATGATCTCACTCGTCCTCTTCCTGAAACCAACAATTGGCGATGGGAAAAAAATCCTCCTTGTTCGATTCACAAACATCGCTGGCATTTCAGTGGGAACCCGCGTTTCCTTCGCAGGTAAGCCGATCGGCGAAATGATCCACATTCGAGAGCTCCCCAACGCGCGCGATCATGCCGACGAGATGGGGCGCATCTATATGTATGAGCTTACCCTCAAAGTCGATTCGAGCATCAATGTCTACAGCAGCGATGAAATCGCCATCAAAACAACAGGGCTCATGGGAGAAAAGTCGATTGCGATCCTTCCTAAAATTGCTCCAAAAGAAAAACCAGCCTACCTCATCACCGACCAAATCGTCTATGCAAACTCGACCGATCCCCTGGAGAACACTTTCAACCAAATCACCCGCACATCGAGCCGCCTTGAAGTGGCTGTTAACCATCTGGACAAATGGTTTGAGGAAAATAACGGCTATGTGACCAATGCGCTCCGCTCATTTGATGGCGCCATGGGGCAAATCGACGGTATTCTAGGACTTGTCGATGCAGAAAAAATTGTCCCAGCCGTACGGCAGTCAGTTGGGCTTCTCAACGACAACATGCAGATCATCCACTCAAGTCTTGAAGACGACCAGCTCCTCCACAAATTCGCTAGCCTTGCATCGAACCTCGATCAAGCAGCGGGGGCCTTCAATTCCGACGGAGCGCAAACGCTCCGGAACCTCAATCAGATCTCGCGCGATGTCGCATCGGGTTCAGGCACTGTGGGCAGGCTCATTGTCGGAGACGACCTCTACCTTCGCGTTGCCTCTCTCATGAATAAAGGCGAAACGCTCATGAACGACGTGAACCACTACGGACTCCTCTTCCAATACAATAAGCAGTGGCAGAAAGGGCGTACTCGCAAAGCGAACTTTGTCAAAGCCCTCGATACCCCTCAAGAATTCCGCAATTACTTTGAGGGTGAAGTGGACTCGATGACCACCTCGCTCGGCCGTCTCACAGAGCTGATGGAGCGTGCAGGAACTGAAGAGCGCACTAAGATCGTAAAAAGCGACGCCTTTAAGCGCGACTTTGCCTCACTCATGCGCCAAGTCCAAGGGCTCACCGACTCCCTCAAACTCTACAATGAAGGGATGATCGCCCAAACCGAGATGGCCGACCAAGATTAATTTTTGATTTTTCTCGACAAAATATTAATTCCATCTCTAGTATTCAGACTCCAACTTTTTAACTTGGGGTAGTTTATGAGATTTCTTAAAGGTTCAATACTTTGCTTAAGCCTATTTTATTTCAGCAACATATTTGCAGTGCAAAAAGAGCACAAAATCTACATTCAACCCGATCAAGTCCGGATTGAACACCACGGCATATTTGTTGACTTTCCAAACCAGAGTCTAGACGTGTTGGCAATCCACCGCGATTCGATCGGAACCTATGTAATGACATCGGAATATAGATGGAGCAGGTGTCCTAATGGTCACTATTCTCTTGATGGAGATGGACTTTGCGATGAACCTGGTTGTCCTTACAACAGATGAGGAAATATTTATTTCTACTTAGCCTCATTGTTCTAACCGCATGTGGAGTTTCTGAACGAAACTCAGAGGCCAAGCACGCCCAAAAAATTATCGATTCTCTTTCCGCTTATGAAAGAGAAGCTTTATCGGCCTTTTTCCGCTTTCTTTTGGAAAAAGAATGTTGTGGTTATTCTTTGTATGGAGAAAAGCCTCTTTCCATCCAAGAGTTCATTAAAGATGAGATTCCGCTCGTAATAAACGAGGATTTAATTAAACGAAGCTGCCTGTTAAGAGAGGGCCTTCGGATTTGGGAAAAATCTGGGTTAGCTTTGTTAAAGAGCAATTATATAATTCAAGCTTCCCAATCCCCAAGTTATGGCGGTTGGCTGGATGTTTTTTTTATCAATAAACAAGCGTTCCTTAACCTAGTCGACAGAAACTTGCCGTTATTTCAGTATGTGCTTGGGCCTAAAGTAACTTCGCATTCTCTATTAAACCAATTTTTAGATCCAAGACAAAACTTGGCTTCTATTTTTTACGAAGATCGGGTTCTCAATGGATTAATCTTAGGTTATGGCATGCAAAACGCGTTACATGGTAGCCGTATGGAATATTTGCATGAATATCTAGATGTAAATGTGTCAGGATTTGAAACTCAGAAAGTCTCTGGGATTAATAATCGCTCTCCTAGTTTTGGATTTTCCAATATTCTCGACGAAATGGATCGTCTTAAAAATGAAATATTTATAACAACTCAGAAAACTGAAGAATTGCCACGGCTGCCTTGGTTTGCAGCGATAGCGCATGAGGAAACTGATAGACTACTTGCTACTTATAAAATTACCCAAAAAAAGATCAGAAATGTATTGTCATCACCCAATTTTTTAGAACAGGTACTCCTTCAATTCTTCGGCTATCAAATAGCACTTCCATCCTTCCGATCTTCCCTAGAAGACTTGTTATTGGAAAAATTGAAAAATGAGAAACATATCCCCGTTCTCATAGGCCGTTCAATTCAGTCTACTTTACTAAAAGAGAATGCAACCTTACAGGAAATTGAGAGCTTTGTCCGAGGGGTTCTCGATTTTTCGGGAGAAAAAGAGGATTTAGGCATTCTATTACGCAAGTATGATGGAAATAGCGATCCGGAGGGAAAAGACCGACTCCTGTACCGATTAGGTCAAAAAATTGGAGACCAATATAGGCCAGTCGAATCCATAGCAACATTGGAAGAAATTGCCGCCAGTATTCAAGATATTGGGAACACCGAAATCGATCAACAAAATCGATCGGAAGTAATTGATCAGGTCAATCTCTTGGCTCAATTCTGGAGTGATATACACAAACTACCTTAGTAGACTTCTACTCTTTCCCCAATCTTGCAACTTTTCGGGAGTTAACAGTCTGGCAGTGCCATGAGGCGGACGCCTTTGGTAATTGTCTTAAACCTCTCGGATGCATGCTTTTGCCTAGCTTCTTCCAATACATTATTTAAGGGGGGCGCGGCAGGGTCGTCCAATATAGCTTGAACAGCTCTTTTATTTTCATTCCGGCCAGTATGACCTAAAACGCTCAAGCCTAATTCTAGAGGAGTATATCCAAAAGAATCAACAATCGTAAGATCTCCCTTTTGCAATAAAAGCTCTCGAACAGCATCAG
This sequence comes from Chlamydiota bacterium, assembly GCA_031423235.1. Lineage (GTDB taxonomy): Bacteria > Chlamydiota > Chlamydiia > Chlamydiales > SM23-39 > REEB52. The sequence goes on from JANPFC010000054.1 coordinate 22,874, forward strand.
AATTGCCCATTGCTGCTCCTAAATGAAGAGGAGTTAAACCCTCATTATCCCTTGCATGCAGATCAGCTTTTGCCTGAATTAGAACTCTCACCGAAGACGGCCCGCCCGCAAAATGAAGTAGTGCTCGCCCGTTCCGTTTGGCATCAATATCTGCCCGCGCTTCCAAAAGCCTCGATACTCCTTCTGCATTGTCTTTTTCTGCTGCGGTCATAAGGGGCGTAAATCCATGAATATCTCTCTCATCAGGATCAAGGCCGTCTCTGAGTCCCAACTCAACTTCATGAATATTGTCCGAGTGGAGCAGCCGATATAGCATTGGAATCGCCTCTCGTATGGTCGGGCTGTGGGAAAACATCCTCTGTTCGGTGTCCTTATCATCTTTACTTCTTATGGATGCATCAATGATATTTACCTGCGGAGGAATTTGCGCAATAGTTTCATGGTAAGGATGAAACTGGTTCTTGTCGATGCAGCAGTTGATGTTTGAGAGGTAGATCGTATCTAGCTGCAAACCTTGCTCTCCCAAATTTCTCAAATATGCCCCGAAAGCCCGCGGGTCTGTGACATCTAGACGAGTGAATGAAACTTGATTGTTGTTGAATATCTGTTGAATTTTGTTAAACCGGGCCGGATCGCTGAGCCAACTAACCCCATGTTTTATCTCAAGGTTAAGATATTTTATGTATCGGGAAGCCATTTCTGGCGCCAAAAAATACTCTTGCCAACACTCTTGCAAATGTTTACCCAATCTTTCTTGAAATACTTGCGCGTCCGGAGAGCTTTGGATCATCGGAACGACTTGCTGCCAGAATGCTTCCACTCTGTCAGACAAATCAAATAATGCAATATGCGTAATAGGCACTCCGCCCCGCTCAAGAGAGGCCATGTTGAGGACGAAAAATCCCGATACGCCCGAGATCGTATTCCCTTGAGAGTCTCTTCTCTTCAAAGCGCCTAAGGTGGACTGCTGCCCTAATTCATTCGTAGTTAGATACACTTTATTAGATAAATTCGCCACCGAAGAAGCTGTCATAAGAACCTGTAAACCATTAATTTACAGGTATTATACCACACTGAAATGATAATTTTAAAGGTGTTTTACACCGAGAGTTTTGAAGGTCTGAGGATGGAAGAACTCGCTAAACGTCTTAATGATCTGTTTACCGTGTTCTGCCATCTCGCCGTCGATCCGTTCGAGAGCCGAAATGGTCCGGTTGAACCTTTCTGGATCGATCGCCCGTTCGCGGATAAAGAGTGCTGGCGTATAGAGGAGCCAGCGGAGAAAGTCTAACTCTTCTTTGGCTGAAAAATCGCCGCTGAGGAGCTTGATAAAACCATAAAAGGCCCCATTGCTCGCTGCACCTGTATCGATCGCATCTTTACACGTAAAGCTGATCGAATTAGGTTCTACCATATCGATGCACTTGAGAATGAGGAATTGGTAGAATATCTCAATGAAATCTTCCCGATTGCGGCGCGTGAGGGTGTTCTTATTGTTAAAGAACAGCTCATGAATAGCAGGCAGCGCCATCTCTGTAAAGCGGGTCAAATCAGGCTTCTTCACTTGCGCTGGGAGGAAATAGCCGCACTCTTCAGGAGCCGCTAGCTGCTCAGCAAATGCTTTAAGAAAATCATCAGCCTTATTGAGATTGAGGTACTCATTATTTTGATGATAGAAATCAGTATCTTTAGGAAGCGTGATCACAACCAATTGGTTGTTGAATTCGGCGTTCAGCTGGAGCGTTTCAAGAGCCCGGCTTCGAGCGTATTCTTTCCAAGAGGTCCGATCTTGCAAGTTGATGATCATGTGCTTTCTAACAGGCGTTTCTTGCGCTAATGAGCGTAGAAATCCGCGGAATTCATCGACCACTTCCACTTTGTGGATGAGCGACTGGCGTGTAGGCGATGGGATCCTTAGAACATCGATCTTTTTCCCTTTTCTCTGCACTTCATAGATGCGGGAGGGGAGATTTTCCTGGCCGATTGGGTCGAATGGGATGATCGCATCCTCTTCCTGCTCTTCGCGGATCAGGTCTAAGATTTTAAATAGAGGCCCGTTCGGGAATTTAGCAAGGAGCGTACGGTACTTTTCGTCATCGAGAAGGAACTGATTCCAGACCGTTTCGCCTTTGAGAAGATGCTGCTTTTCTTTTTGTTTGATTTCCTCTCCACGGCGCATAGAGCGGTGAATGAGGCCGATCGATTCGAGCTTCACTCCGCCGACCCTGTCAAAAAGACTGCGCGATAGGGAGTGGACGAGATAGAGAAGGAGATGGGAAATCCTGTCGGTATTATCAGGAGGATAGGCGATCAGTTTTTGGTACTCAGATGTCTTCATCGATCTGCGTAAAAATCTTTGGAAGTCGTCAAAATATTGGAGGCAGCTTTTGCCTGTCGTATTTTGAACCAGGTAGCGCGGATTCGCTGCTAAAAAGAGGGCGATGATCGCCATGCCGACAGACTTGCCAAACTCATTTTCTTCCAATTTGCGGGCAATTTTATAGTAGTCGGCGATCGCAAGGTGGCACTCGCCTAAAATCTGGGCTGCCGAGGCATGGAGATCCCGATCTTGCATTGTGCGGACTTTCAAAAGAGGATCTTCTTCAAATGACTCCCCTTCCAAGTCAAAATCACAGCTCAACTTGATGTTTCGTAAAAGCTCGTTATTAAAGTAGGGCTTCCCATCTTCGTTGCGAATGTAGAATAGTTCATACTCAAAATCTCTTCGGACCGTTTCGAAATCTTTCAGTCCAGCCTTGGTCAGGTCGAGCAGTTCCGATTCTTTATTATGGCTCCACTCCTGTTCCCACGCCTCATCTCCCTCGATTCCACCAGAAAATTTCGTTACAAATTGGCGGGAATAGAACTTTTGCAGCGCCTTGAATTCTTCCAATTCAGCAATGGATCCAGCTGGCGCCTTGCCTAGTCTAAGCTTTAGAAACGCGTCCATTTTCTCTGCCGACTCGCCGACGAGAGTCATCATAGCAGCGATTCCTTTGCGGCTCTTCTCATTATCCCAATTCATCTCAGGATTTTCATAGAGCTTCAAGAGGTGCTGGTGAATGGCACGGTAAGTGAGATCGAGAATATCTATGATGGACTGGCTCCCCTCGCCGCTCAGCCATTCGATAGTTTCAGGGCCGAACTCTTCCTCTGAAGTAACAATCTTGTGCTTCTTTACGATACCCAGAGGAGGCGGGTTGGCAATATCGATACTTACGATGGCAGCAAGATTATCCATCGCTTCTTGAACATCTATAGTTTCTTTTGTTTGACGTTTCATAATTTAATTATGATATATAACATGATTTTAATTCAATTAAATCATAACATACTAAATAGCAACTTATTACACCTGTTACTTCCTCTAAATAGGAGGTTTAAGTGAAAATGAGGCTATGCTGCCGCTAATACGCTCCGTATCCGCCCCTCTCCTAAGCCTTCTCTTCCTCATGATGGGGAGCGGCCTTTTCAACACCTTTATCTCCATCCGCCTTGAAATGGAGGGGTACGGGCCTGAGATGGTCGGCCTAGTGACCTCGGCCCTCTATCTTGGGATCCTCCTTGGATCGCTAAGAATGGATCGATGGGTATCTGCAGTGGGGCATATCCGGGCCTTTGTTGTGCTAGCAACGGTTTTGACCCTTTTAGTTCTTCTACAAAGTTTATGGATGAACCCTTGGTACTGGGCTTGCCTTAGGATTTTCGGCGGCGTATGCACGGCTGGGGTTTTTATTGTGATTGAGAGCTGGCTCTTGATGCAAGCAGCTCCGAATATGCGGGGAGGAGTCCTTTCCATCTACTTGGCCGTTCTCTATGGAGCCCTTTCATCGGGCCAGCTCTTCATCAATGCGTCCGATCCTCACGGAGTCTACCCGTTCTGTATCACAGCCTTCTTCGTGGCGATATCTATTCTGCCCGTCTGTGTCAGGACAACCGTCGAGCCAAAAATCGAACAATCGGCCCGTTTGACCTTAAGAGAGATGTATCGGATTTCGCCGCTAGGGTTTATCGGCGGGATTATTTCGGGCATGGTCCTTGCAGTGATTTACGGCCTTTTGCCTGTATATGCAAATGAGATTGGGATGACCGTTTCAGAAATCGGAGCCTTTATGGCCGTCCTGATTTTTGGGGGGTTTAGTCTTCAATGGCCAGTGGGCCGTTGGGCGGATAAGGGAGATCGGAGACGAGTGATCAAGACGATTAGCTTTATTACGGCCGTTCTCGCTCTTAGCATCGCTTTCACTGAGCAAAGATGGCTCCTTTTCATCCTCGCGTTTATTTTTGGAGGATTTTCATTCACCCTGTACCCTGTTGCGATGGCGCATGCATGTGAGCGGGTCAAAGAGAATGAGATCGTGGCAGCGACTGGCGGGTTTGTCTTATCGTATGGGATAGGCGCTGTGGCGGGGCCGCTCTTAGCGCCAATAGCGATGGATCTTTTTGGAGCGTCTGGGGTCTTCTACTTTATAGCGGCGATTTCATTGACTCTAGGGCTGATTGGGCTGAGGCGTCCAGCTCCCGCCGCCATCGACGAATAAATTCAGTCGGGGGAAGCCCCCATAGGCCTCAACCTAACTTCTCGCAAATTGCTGAAGATTAATAAACTATATCAGCAAAATAAGGTGGCAATTAAGCTGTTATAGAAAAGAGAAAACAATTCACAGAGTTACACAGAGAAGAAAGGGAGCTACACAGAGGAAAATAATATATTTTTCTCTGTGTAGCTCCCTTTCTTCTCTGTGTAACTCTGTGATTTTCCTTTCTTAGGTTGAGGCCTATGGGGAAGCCCCCGCTGCTTTACTTTTCTTGGGATGCGTAGTGCTTCCACTCAAGATGGTTCGTCAGAACAGCCATTGCCCATACAACCCCGCCGCCTATGATGACTCCCCAAGGATTCACCACTCTCACCCCAAAAGGGACGATCGCAATCACTAGAAAGGCACCAAAACTGACAATGAAGCTCATGATAGCCATCTTCAGATTCGTAATAGAGAGCTCCAAGAGAGCTAAAAAGAAGAAAATCGATGAGTTGAGGAACCCAATGATCAGAGAAAATAAGATATCGGCCCCAATATTCGGCACATTTTCAAAATTCGCAATTTCCACTCCTGGGGCCACCCGATCGATAAAAAAGACGATCAGAAAATTGAGAAAAAAACTGCGGGCATAATTCATTAAAGTGGGTCCGATTTGTGAGATCTATGATGTTTCAATTCAAAATAGTTAGTCAAAAAACTTCCCACAGTCACTACCGCGGAAGCTAGAATGTACCCCTCTACGGTAAGAACACTCACCCCGATTGGAAGAAGCTTGACCAATCCATATGCTGCAAAATTCAAGATCAAGGCAACTAAAGCGATCTTCAACGCCGATGGATCGGCATGGACCATCTTGAGAACCGGGTAAATCAAGGAATTCAAGAGACCTAAGGCAACCGCCAAGATCAAATCGCCGCCAATATGGGGAAGTTTAGTATGATTCGTTACTTGAATGCCAGGCAAAACATGGTCGGAAAAGAATACGACTAAGAAGTTTATGACTAAGCTCTTGAGGTAATTCATTGGAAACCTGCTATACTATTCCCCTACGTTACAAAAAAATTCTTAATGTGACAAGAGATGAAGTGGTTTTTAATAGGTATATTGGTTCTCGGTGGGTGCACAAAAGAGGCGCCTCCAGCCAGCCGCCTTAAAATTTCGTTTAATACGCAGCCGGCCACTCTCGATCCCAGAAAAGCGGGCGATTTTGTCTCATCAACTCTTGTCTGCATGATTTACGAGGGGCTCACCCGGTGTCTTCCTGGGGATGCGGTAGAGCTAGCGCTTGCCGACCGCGTGGATATATCTAGAGACAAAAAAATCTATACCTTCCACCTTCGAGAGGCCCATTGGACAGACGGCGCCCCAATCACAGCCTTCGATTTTGAAAAATCTTGGAAGGAGATCATCTACCCAGCCTCGAGCTGCGCTTTTCTTTTTTTCCCGATCAAAAATGCCGAACGGTGCGCAAAGGGGGAAATTTCCATAGACGAGGTAGGCATCAAAGCCATCGATGATCGAACTCTCCGCGTTGAGCTGGAGCAGCCTACCCCCTACTTTTACTCTCTCACAGCTTTCCCGAGCTTCCTACCGACCGCCTCCCACGCTCCTGATGACCCCGCAGTATGCTCCGGCCCCTTTTGGATCGAAAAAATGGTCCATAGCAGCGAAATCGTCTTGAAGAAAAACTACTGTTACTGGAATGCGGGGGAGATTTCTCTCGATGAGGTACACATCAGCATTGTTCCGGATGAGATGACCGCTTTGCAGATGTTTGAGCGGGGCGATCTCGACTGGCTGGGAGGCTCCCTCTCTCCCCTCCCTCCTGATGCGATGGGCAAACTGGAAAACCAGATCCATTTCATCCCCTGCGCTGCCACAACGATCTGCACCTTCAATACGAAAGTCTTCCCTTTCAATAACGTCAACTTGCGCAAAGCTTTTTCCTACGCCATCGATCGAGAAGAGATCGTCGGCAGGGTCACTCAGGGAGGCCAAACCCCCGCCTCTTCAATACTCCCCCCTGTTTTTTCCGAGCAGTCCTTCTTCCTCTCGGATCCAATAGGAGCCCGCCTCTATTTTGAAATGGCGCTTGATGAATTGCAGATCGCTCCAGAAGAGCTCGAATCGCTCACCCTCTATTTCCGGCCAAGCCAAGTTGAGAAACGGTTAGCCCAAACACTCCAAAGGCAGTGGAAAGATGTATTCGGGATCACCATCAATCTCGTTCAGCTCGACTTCAAAAGCCATGCCCAAAGGCTCCAATCCCGAGACTATCAAATCTCGCTTGCAGCCTGGATTGCCCAGTTCAACGATCCGATCAGTATTTTGGAGAGATTCAAAGATGAGGCGAACTTAAAAAACTACTCAGGCTGGCAAGACCCAAGATACATCAGCCTGCTTAATGAGGCGGGCGGCTCAGCCAAAAGAAAAGAGCTCCTTGAAGAAGCTGAAGCCCTTTTTGCAGACCAGATGCCCATTACCCCCATTTACCACTGGAGCTCGCCCGCCATCTCAAATCCAACCATCGAAGAGATCGCAACGACTCCTTGCGGCGGAATCCTATTTGAAAGATTTAAAGTGGCAAAATAGAGACCGTTATTCTGTCTCCATTTTGACTTCAAAAGCTTTAGTTGGAACCCTAAGCACTGCCAAGAGATCCGCTTCCGATTGGACGCGGCGCGGTCCACCCCGTAATTCTTCGATTCCGCTGCTCACTGGAGAATCATGAGGCGGATCGCTAAATAAGTTACGAACAGAGCTGCCGCTGGTTGATCGGGCAACTGAAGGAGGAGAACCTCTAAGAATACCATCTCTTTCGTCTTCACTCAGTCGAGCTCCAGTGACAGCAGGCGAGAAACGGCCAATTACATCGAACGGTTCCGCAGACACCCTAGAATTGGATCTAATCAGGGCTGCCAAATGGGCTCCATACATCTGATCGGCATTGGTGATCAAATCCCTCGAAGTCGGGCACATCTCCATTTTAACGCAAAGATCGATAAATTTTTTCAAGCTTGTTACCCGATCATCCAAAGCCAACAATTGTTCTTTCAGTACAAGGCGATCCGTTTTGGAAATGTCTACTCTTGGATGATCCTCCATGATCTGCTTTTCTTGAACCGCTTGGACAACAAAGCCTCCATGATCTATTCCGACATCCTTGCCCTTGTGTTCCTTGGGAGGGCGGACGTCCTCTTTAAATGCCATGAGGCTCTCAGATGGTACATCTGCATACTCCACTTTTTCCTTCTGCAGATCTGCAAGCAGTTCAAAAACGGAAGCATCGATCGCATTAATCGACGTTGACAGCTCTTTGAGCTTTTCGGGTGAAATAGCTACTCTTGCCAGCGGATCGCGCAAAAAGGGTAAATGGGTAGCAGCAACCACTTTATTCGGACTTTGGCCAGGACCTGGAAGGAGCCGTAAAGGCATGATATCTTCAACGTCGACAAACTGACTCCCAAACATTCCATCGAGCTTCCCATCTCTCAATCCCAAAAGAAACGCGAGAAAGGTCATGCTGCCAATATCATCAGCCGTGATTTTTTCATCGGACGAAACAAAGGGCTCCAAAATACCAGTTAAAGTTAATGGTTCGTCTTTCGGTTCTTCCAGAGGCCTCTTGTAGATCTTCACGTTTCCATTCCAAAGCTCTTCGCTCATCTCATCTTTCGGAAGGCGGGGATTTGCAATCGTACAATAGACGCCTGGAACGACATGCCGCTCAAGTCCCATTTTGAGAGCCATTTTACGGGCCAGAGCTTCAGTAATCATCCGCCTTGTTCCCACTTTAAAAACGGCAAATTTTTTCCCATCTGCAGACAAAAAGTAGACGCCTGAGTCGTCCTTCGATGGGGTGATCTTGACTCCATCACTACACGCCATCTGCATCATCGGGATCAAACTTTCATGGGCACGCCTATCAGCTACACTGACGCCGAGCCTTCCGAGGAGAGGAATAGAAGATCCGGGAGAGGCGCTCTTCAAGGTCTGAGCTACTCTGGCCCATATGTCTCCGATTCGCTCTGGCGCAGATAATTTGCCTGGAATGCGATCGAGAGGTGCTTCTAAAAAATTTGGGTTCAAATATACAGAACATTTATTGACAACTGCAGAGGCCATTTTAGTGATATCCTATCTTAAAATCTGGGATAGGATACCCTATTTTGGCTTAAAATGTGACTATTTTTGGAAAGTGATCGTGTCTAAAACCGAATCGACGCCGTTGAGGACCGACCCCAAGCAATCAACCCCAAATGAGCTAGCATTGAGAATTCCATTGGCAACACCTACGGTGGCTTTCGCCGTCAAGTTAACAGTTCCCTCAACGAGAGGAAAAACGACGTAGTTTAAAGTTTTATCTACTGCGCCGACCATAGTTTTTCCGGTCCACAGCACAGAATTTCCAATACCCTCTGCTATGGATCCTCCTACATTGATCACCCCAATTGCAGCCGATTTAGCCAGAGGAATTCTCGTAACAATTGCCGTACCAAGGCCAATTGCAGCCGATTGAGGAGCCGTTAAGCCAGCAGCAATAGCGGCAGCTCCTGCCCCTACTCCCAACAGGTTTTCAGCTCTCCGCAATGGAGGGTAAAGGACAGCGAGAGCTGCAGCGGTTCCTACCGCGCCAATAACTGGAACAGACTGTGTGAAGCCTGAAGTCAACAAGCCGGCTTCGGCTCCTACTAACAGAGCCAACGGCTTTTTCAGTGCTTCCAAAGGAAAGAAGAACTCGAAAGAGCTAAGTTCGGCGACCTTCTTTTCCAATCGATCCACTTCAGATTGATTGCCTAAAGCCCTATACAGGGACATTAAAACTTTCAGAATGATTATTTGAAGGCTCGAGAAAAGCCATGTCTTATTTAAAGCAGTTTCTTCAATCTCCTTCAGCGCGGCTGTATCGAGGTTTGCCATTTTCATTTTATCCGCGACTTTTTGGACTGCGATTTGAGATTGTAGTGAGCCGCATGTACCGATGGCCCCAACAAAATCGTTAGCTTCAATTTCACGGTCTAGAATCATATTTAACGCATCCGTTTTACCAAGAAACATGTCGTTGGCAGCACGTTTTGCACCGTCGAGATCGCCCTTGCCCAGGCATACAATAACTATTTTCTTAAGAGCTGCATCTCGATCAAAACCAACAAAGATCCTATTGGCTGCCTGCCTTGCCCCATTGATATCATTTTTCTCAATCCTCTTATCAATGATTTTCTTTAAAGCATCATTATCATCGAAAAAGCTATGGAACATTGGAAATTCAGACCGAAATGCTGGAGAGGAAAACATAATACCACCTTATTTTTCCACCAATTTTAAACTAACGACAAATAAAAACACACAACATAAACTATTAATAATTACTAATTACATTTTTATTTTACAAATAAACACCTATCAAAAAAAGATAGGTCTTAGACGAGCCCTATGCTATATTGGGACCAACCGTTTAACAGGTGAGTTTTTATGACAAAAGAAGTAATCAAGCACAGCAAAGAAGAGAGAAAAAAACCGACTCTTACTCCAAAAGAGAAGAAGGCGAAAAAGGCAGAAAAGAAGCTGAGCAAAAACTCAAAACCTTAATTCACTGAAATCGTCTGCTTAACGTCGTTGAACATGCCGGGGACTAGCTTGTTTGCCTCATCGAGGAGTTCAAGCCGGATTGTGTGGCGGCCGCTTTTTAGCCCGTACAGATAGTAGGGTTGCCAAGAAGTGAGCGTTCGGATCACCTTCCCGTCTACTGTGAGGCGTACTTTATAGCCATCAGGACTAAGCTCGGCGTTGCTCACATAAAAGTCGAGCAGCACGGGCTTGTCCGCCCTTAGAGGCATTTGATCGCTCGGCTCATTGTAAGTGATGTAGGGCTGAGAGAGATCCATAGATGGGTTATTTTTCTCGCTGCCCACGAAGAAGCTGATGGCAGCAAAAGTGTTATCCCCTTTCAGGCTTTCGCCGAATGAACGTGCCGGGAACATCCGGATCGTGTGCATCCCTGAGCTGAGATTGAAGGGAACTTCGAATTTGTAGCTCATATCGTAATAGTAGCCCCCGTCATCAAATGGATCGAGTGCAGGCTCATTGATAGGAAAATAGGGGTGGTTATCAATCACAACATGAACAGTCTGACCCATTTTGGTCTGTACGATCTCGGAGGCCCGCTCAAACTGCGAGGCGGCGCCTAATGCATACCCATCGATCCTGAATTGAATCCAAGTTGGGCTGCCAACCACCTGTCCATTCTTGGGAACTGCGATTTTCAGGACAATCGTGCTAGACTCAGGGGTTCGAGCCACTCCCATTATCCGGATATTAGGGTCCACAGGTTCAGGAGTTTTGGCAGCAATCATTGCAAATAGCAGGCTGGCTAATAGGACGTACATGGTTCTCTCCGCTAGATTCAGTCTAATATCCTCTTCCCTTAATTTTTGCAAAGAGCTTGTGAAAGAATTGGCAACTCTGCTGATCTTTGAAAGATTTTTCGCTTTGCTTGCATCGAACTTAATTCAGTAAACATTCCATGTTACTGAGTTAAGTTCGATGCAAGCAAAGCAAAAAGATTCAAAAAGCAGCCAGTTGACGATTCTTTCACAAGCTCAAACTTGCAAGAAAATAGGGTCCTTGGTTAGATCAAGGAATGAACTCAAAGAAATTTTTCGACTTCCTCCTCGTTTTCGGCACAGCCCTTTTCATGCTTGGAGTCCTCTTGTTTTTCAAACAGGGCGAGATTCCCCTCATGTCGGCAAACCACCATGCAGGCCTTGTTGCGCAAAACACCAACACCTACCTTGGCCCTAGCCAAAAGATCCCAGGCAATCCGCAACTCGTTCGGGTGCAGATCTTAGTGTATAATGATCCGAATCCGAAAGGGGTTACGATCGACAGCGCCGATTTCGATGGAACGGATATTCCGCTCAAACCGCGCGATATCTATGGATTTCGTGGCCAGGCGAGCTTTCAGAAGTCTCCTGGCAAGTACAAGCTCCGTTGGGAAGTGGAGAGGGATCAGAAGAGCTGGCCTCGATCGGTGACGCATGAAGAGGAAGTGATCCTTGATGCGCGCGATCTTTGGATTCAGATCACCATCACAGGCGACAAAGCCGAAATCTCCTAGATATTGCCGCCATTACACATTTTACAGGATTCGCATCGCATTCGCGAAGCTTGCAGGATGTCCTCTCGCAAGCGAGAGGGCAGGATGCGCGAGGCGCGCTTACAGGATTTGGGGATGCCCCATACCCCAAACAATGGGCCCATTTTTTGCTGACGCAAAAAAGCTTACCGGATAGAGAAATTTCTTCTTCAAGCCAATCTATTTCAGACAACTCCCATCTAGCTCGCTTGAGAAGAAACTTCTCCACCGGACGCCTTGAACTTCGTTCAAGTAAGGGCCCTTCTACCGTGTAAGCATGACCGCTACTTTCGGCGATGTGGCCCCGCTTTCAGATCTGCGGGGCCCTGACTTGAACGAAGTTCAAGGCGTAGGCGATGATTTTTTTTTCTCAAGCCAGGTGGATGAGAGGTTGCTAACTAAGTGGGCTTGAAGGAAAAAAATGAGTTCGCCGAACGCTTTTTTGCGTTAGCAAAAAATGGGCCCTTTGTTTGGGGTATGGGGCATCCCCAAATCCTGTAAGCGCGCCTCGCGCATCCTGCCCTCTCGCTTGCGAGAGGATTATCCTGTAAGCGCGTTTCGCGCATCCTGTAAAAGGTGTATTGGCCTCAACAAAGCTGGCCCTCATTTTTAAGACTGGGAAATCCACTCGGCGATCTGGTCGGTCACGCGCCGCGAATAAAGCATGCTTGCATGTCCTAGATCTTCGTAAATATAGTGGTTGTTTTGCTTGATCACTGCAGAATGGCCCGGCACAACAAGCTGATCGCTCTTCGTTGCAATGTGGTGGAACCGAATATCTCTACTATCTGCTATGCCTGCGCGTAATTCTTGCAGTAGGTCTGAGTTCGGCTGCATCTCGCGAGCATTCGGGCCGAGGCCTATGTGCGCCACCGGCGTGCCATTGAGAGGAGAGGCAATTGTAATGACATCGGTAACTGTACCGCGGGGAGCAAGCTTTGCAGCGTACCACGAACTGACAAGTCCGCCCATAGAATGGCCGATCAGGATGAGATCTTTTCTACCCGTGGCTTTCGCAATCTGCTCCGCTTTCACTTTGACTTTCTCTCCGTATTCGCGGATCGATTTAAACGGATGGCCCAAACTGATCGTGTATACAGGGCCGAGTCCAAGCGACTCGAGCCTCTTTTTCGGAAATCGCCAAACAGTGCTGTGATTCATGTATCCGTGTACGAGTAAGATCGGCTGCCCGTTTCCATGAACTGTTTCTCGAGTGGGAATAAATCGCATCGCCGCAACGCCTAAAAATGCGGGCACTTCGAACGTCATAGCGTGCGTCCAGTGGATGAGGCGGGAAAATGGCAAGCGGGGCGCAGCTAAATTGAGAAGCTGAATTCCTCCAAGCCAAGAGAAGGCAATCACTCCAATGGGGAATGCTTCGGTGTATGCAAATAGCGCAGCTAGCGTTAGAAATAAACCAGCTGTAAATGGAACCTTGTTAACTTGCTTCATAAGAATTTGGATGATAGCATCAAAATTTTAATGGAGGCAAGATTTATGCAGAAGTCACTGCTAGTTGGAATCGATATCGGAGGAACAAAAATTTGCGTCTGCATTGGCGATCATGAGGGAAAAATCTTAGCTTCGAAACGGCTCCTCACTCAACCGTTGAAGGGATCGAAAAATGGTCTGAAGGCCATTGCAGATCTCATTCGGGAAATACTTTTGGAAGAAAAAATCGATTTAAATCAGATCGGAGCCATCGGAATTTCTTCGCCCGGCCCCATCTCAACCAAAGAGGGGAAAATGCTGAAGCCGCCCAATCTTCCAGGTTGGGAAAACGCCCCTCTAGTTCAATACTTCAGAGATGCATTCCACAAAAAAGTGGTGATGAATAACGATGCGAACGCAGCTGGAGTTGCCGAATTTCAATTCGGCGCATCTAAGGGGACTCCCAATTTGATCTATCTTACATGCAGCACAGGAATGGGCGGCGGCGCGATTGTCAATGGAGTGCTCCTGCAGGGCATTTCCGACACTGCAGCCGAAGTGGGCCACTATGTCCTCGATATCAATGGCCCTGCTTGTCCATGCGGCCAAAAAGGGTGTTTCGAAGCCTATTGCGGAGGGGCCGCCCTTGCAAAGAAAATGCAAGAGGAGATCCTTCGCGATCATATCAAAACCGACATCCTCGTCGAAGCGAATGGGGACATCAACCATGTCGATGCTGCTTGCCTAGTCAATGCGGTGAAAAAAAAGGACAAATACGCCCTTAAAATATGGGATGAATTCATCATGCGGCTCGCCCAGGGAATTGGCGTTGTGCTGATGAACTTCAACCCTGAAGTGATCATTCTGGGTACGATCGCAATCCACGCAGGGCCCCTTTTACTCGAGCCCTTGAAAAAGCAGCTTCCCCGATTTGCGTGGAAAGAGAACATAAACGCCTGCCGGATTGAGGCAAGCGGCATTGGCGACAGGATCAGCGAACTCAGCGGTCTGGCCCTAGCCAAATCTACTTAATGTGCTTCTCTCCATATGACCGGTCGCCGGCATCGCCGAGACCTGGAATGATGTAGCCTTTGCTATTGAGCATCGGATCAACCGCAGCAGCGAAGATCTTGATTGAGGGATCGTATTCTAATAGACGGGCAATTCCCGGTTCAGACGCGATGGCGGCTACTACGAAGATCCGCTTTGGATGATACTGTTCTATAATCTGGATCGCATCGAGTAAAGAGCCGCCGGTGGCGAGCATAGTGTCTGAGAGAATTACGGACCGATTTTCCAACTTTGGAAGCGAGATGTAATCTATTTTCGCCTTAAGAGTCTCTTCATCGCGCGACATGGCGAAGAAGCCAACTTCAGAATTTGGAAAGATCTTGTGGATGCCCGCATTCAGTGGAAGACCAGCTCTCAGAATTGTGACTAAGGCGGGTTTTTCAGCAAGGAGAGGATGTTTCGCTACAGCTCCAGTGAGAGTTTCAATCTCTGCTTCTTCCGAATTCAGTTCTTCGAGGATATCGAGGGCCAAATATTCGCCGATTTTTTCGAGAGCATCGCGAAAGTGTTTTTGATCTGTTTGAGGATTCCGAATTTCATAGACCAATTGATGCAGCGCTTGCGGCTGAGCAAATAGCGCACCGCATGAGAAAACAAGAACAAGAATTTTTTTCATAGCTACCCTCTGTTGAGTGGTAGCATGTTATGGAAAGCAGTGAATTTCAGGCGAGAAAATTTACACTCTCCTAAGGGAGACGGACTCTGAGCGTCTGGCATTTTCCGTGTATATCAATCGACTTGCACGCCGCCGGCACAAGATACGTCATCCCCGCGTGAAATGGCTCCACATGAGAATCTACGCTAATCGTCCCCTCCCCTTCCATGCAGAAAAAGAGCTGGAATGACTTTGGAATCCGGGCCAAATGTAGGTCATTAAACACATCGATCCGTTCGACAATGAAATAGGGTCCCGAGACCAATGTGACAAGCTGGTGATGGAGATCGCTGCTCACATGTTTTGGAGCCACCTTGGAGTGGCTCTTGTCATCCCAACGAATTGAGGCAAGGCCTTCCACGAGGTGCAATTCGCGCGCTCTGCCCCAGTCGTAGAGCCGGTAGGTTGTATTGGAATTTTGCTGCACCTCATAGATCAGCGCTCCTGCGCAAATAGCATGAACCCGGCCGCCTGGAATATTGACCGCTTCTCCCTTTTTAAGATCTAGTTTGTCGAGTAGATCTTCGGCCTTCTTCCCCTTGATGCCCTTTTTCAGCTCTGCTTCATCCACTTCCGGCTTTATCCCAGCATACACAGAGCCTTCATCGAGCATCACCCACATCTCATCTTTCGGCTCGCCCTTAAGTTTGACGGCAGTCGTCTCGTCAGGATGAACTTGAATACTGAGATTTTCTTTCGCATCGATAATCTTGGCAAGGATCGGAAACCGAGTCCCTGTTTGTCCCGCTCCGAGGAGATCTTCCCCCATCTCAAGGACCAGTTCGTGGAGCGTCTTCCCCTTTAAGGGGCCGTTCATCACAACGCTCATTCCATCGGAGCGGTCGGAAACTTCCCAGCTCTCCGCCACCTTGGGCAGATCGATTTTTCGATGGAACTTTTTAGCGATCCGGTCCCCTCCCCACACGTAAGTTTGGTAAATCGGTTCAAATCGAATGGGGTACATGGCGGATCCCTATGTTAGCAGGTGTTGATTCAATAGCTTTTCTAAATTGGTCCAACGTATTTTCAAATGCAGCAAGAGATTTAGAATCAATGTGAGGAAACTGATTTTCCCCCTTCGATTCAAGAGTTTCAATACATTCGGAGATTTTCATTTCAGGCGTATGATGGGCAGGCACATATCCGCCTCTGGTTTCATGGAGAAGCTCGCAATCAACCAGCTCTTGCAAGAGCTGTCTGCTTAAGGATGCCGGAATCTGGTAGCCTTTTGAGAGGATCTCTAGAGATAGATACCCTTTTTTAACGGCTAAATGAATAATCCAGAGGCTGAGGAGCCTTTTAAAACTGTAGCTCATCCTCGTCGCAAATCCTTCGAATTCATGCTCCTCAAGCGTTTGGTGGGCGCAGCTAACCTCCGCTCCGAGGAGGATGAGAAACCAACTGACCTGAATCCAAATGAGAAATAGAGGCAAGGCAGCCATGCTTCCATAAATGGCCCCATAACGGTTTACCCCAATCTGAAAGTAGATATATCCCCACTGGACAATCAGATAGAGCCAGCCAGCAAAGAGTCCCGCGAGCGCGGCAGAGCGGAAACGGACATGGGTATTGGGCATGACGAAATAAAGAAAGGTGAAAAGGAGCCAAAAAAGACCGTAAGGAACTAAATTGACAAGGAACAAGAGCCAGCTAACCGCCCAGCCAGATATAGGAAGGACCCGAATCCCGATCTCCAAATACTCGACGATAAATACTGCCATGCTGCTAGCAACAACAAAAAGGATCGGCCCAATCAGCATCAAGGCAAAGTAATCGCTGATAATCCGTTTCCAGGAGCGGAGGTTTTTCACTCCCCAGATCTGATTGAGAATTCCTTCTAAATTACTCAGTAGCAGTGCGACAGTTAAAAAGAGGATGACAAGGCCCACTCCTGCAATGACCCCTCCCCTCGCCTGCTCAAGAAAGGAGTCGGCGTACTTAAAGATCTCAACGAGAGCTGTGTTCTGATCGGGAAACCTCTCTAAAAGCTCAGATCTCAGCGTGTCGTGATACCCAAAGCCGCGTGCAACTGCAAACGCCATAGCGATGACCGGCACAATCGACATGACCGTATAGTAAGTTAAGGAAGATGCACTTAAGCTGCACTTATCTTGGTAAAATCCGCGGAGGGAAAGATAGGTAATGCGGAGCCACTTGAGCCCAAATCTCCGAAAGCCCTTCTCCTGGCTTAAAGGAAAATTCCAAAGAGTCTCGGAGAAGTAGTGTTTAATTTTTTGCAGCATTTACTTAAGATTAGCAAATGATGGATTTTAAAAACCGGAAAGTTGCAGGGCAAATGCTTGCGGCTGCTTTAGAGAAATATAAAGAGGCCCCGAAAACAATTGCGATCGGCCTGCCGCGCGGCGGAGTGGTCGTTGCAGCGGAAGTCGCTAAAGCTCTTCATATTCCGCTCGACATCATCGTCCCGCGGAAAATTGGAGCCCCTTACAATGAAGAACTTGCCATTGGCGCAATCGCAGGCGATGTGGTTTGGATCGACCAAGCTATCGCCCTAAGCGCCGGCGCCACACCTGGCTACATCGAACGAACCATTGAGAAAGAAAAACGGGAGGCCGAAAGACGCCTTGCTCTCTACCGGAAAGGAAAACCCCCTCAACATTTTTCAGGATATACCGTTATCCTAATCGATGACGGGATCGCTACAGGCTCTACGATGCGGGCCTCAATCGCTTACATGAAAAAAAATAGGGTGGACAAGATCGTACTAGCCGTGCCGGTCGCTCCTCCCGATACACTCGCCGCCCTTAATGCTGAGGTTGATGAATCCATATGCCTATATTCCCCAGAATCATTCATGGCCGTCGGCCAATTCTACGCCAGCTTTCCCCAAACTGAAGACAGCGAAGTGATCGCCCTCTTATCGGAATAGTTATTTCATCCTAGTTTATATAAATGTGATAAAATGGAGATGTAATAATATGAGGTTATAAGATGGCAACACAAATAAGCTCTTGGCAAGAATTACTGACTATTTTAGGCGAGATGGAAATGCAGCAGAATAATCCATCCGATATGGCAGGCTATGGCTCAAACCCTGTTGAAGACATTGAAGAACAGTTAAAGAGCGCAAATACAAATTGGAATAAAATTTCGGAAGATCTCGACCAGCTGCAAGGTGAAATGAACCAGATGATTCAAATCGCCACAGCCGGCAAGCTTTTCCCAGCGAGCGATCCAAACTTCATTAAAGACCTATTGGAGCCAACAGCTGCGTTGATTGGGACTTTGAAAAGTGAAATGGGAACTCCCAATTTTGCTTCGAACTTCAAACTTTTTCTTGATGATCTTGGGTATATCAAGCAAGATATCCTTCAAGGATAGATGGCTGAAGTTGAGATACAAATCGGGCAAAACAGACTCTTTGG
Organism: Chlamydiota bacterium; assembly: GCA_031423235.1. Lineage (GTDB taxonomy): Bacteria > Chlamydiota > Chlamydiia > Chlamydiales > SM23-39 > REEB52. The sequence goes on from JANPFC010000054.1 coordinate 41,093, forward strand.
GGAGCTTTTCGTTCCCAAAGGGCAAGTAGGCCTGATTCTTTTTGCACACGGCAGCGGCAGCGGCCGTCATAGTCCGCGCAATCAATTCGTCGCTAAAAAGTTGCAATCTCTCGGGCTTGCCACATTGCTCTTTGATTTATTGACTCTTGAAGAAGAAGCAATCGATGAACAGACGACGGAACTCCGCTTCAACATCCCCTTTCTAGCCAAACGGCTCATTTCTGTAACCGACTGGGTCATGGAGAATCACAAACTTCCGATCGGCTATTTTGGAGCGAGTACGGGAGCAGCGGCAGCCCTGATGGCTGCAGCAGAAAGGGCAGTTGGAGCGGTGGTATCGCGCGGCGGCAGGCCCGATCTGGCCAAAGATGCGCTTCTCAAAGTGAAAGCTCCCACGCTATTGATTGTTGGAGGGCTGGATGAAGCGGTTATCGAACTCAATAAAGAAGCTCTTTCTCTTTTCAAATGCACCAAAAAAATGGAAATCGTACCAGGAGCCACTCACCTTTTTGAAGAGGCTGGCAAACTTGAGGTCGTTGCGAAGCTTGCCGGCGAATGGTTTATTAAACACCTTTCAAGATAGGCATCTGCTTCAGGGTAATGAGCTTTAAGCCATTTATGCAGACCATAGGTCGCGTTATGCCATTCTTGGCTTAGCCTTCCCGGCTCTTGTAATTTTGCGTCATAAAACAGACGGCCCGGATCGAGGTGAAAGAGTCGTCCGTCTACATAACCCCAGTTATGCTCTACATCGCTATCGGCATCGGCTATATTTTTAGCAATCCGCTTAGAAACCAATCCTAAAAATGTCTCGATCTCTCTATACAAGCCGCTCAATCCTTCTTTCTCATAAACAGCTTTGAGCCCCTCATAGATCGGCTCTCCTTTTTTCTGCAGCACGAATGGAACCTTGTTGAGATCGATCTGGTAGCTTCGGCTGGCTCGGTCGGTGATCGTTATTTTGGGTAAATCATTGGCAGAGCCTAAATGGAGAAAAAGGATCTCCTCTCCCAGTTCCCTGTAGGCAATTTCATAGCTGTTTTCATAAAAATGGCGGCGTAGAGACCGTTTTGCCTGCTCCCTCTTTTGCACAAGAAAAGAGTACCACGGCATTTTCAGGTAGTTCTGGTTGAAAAATTTGAGAACCGTCTGCCCATCCTGGCTCTCGAAAACAAAACACTGCCTCCCCTTACCCAAATAGTGGAAGGGCTGGGAAAAGATTTCATACACTCGGCTGTCTGCGGAAGATTCCGATTTTACAAGAAGTGGCCCAACAATGATTGATGGGGAGAACCCATCCGTCCGAATGATTGCGGTCCAGGAGAGCGCAATAGCTACCAAAAGAGTAAAGAAGACACGCCTCATTTGAGCGCCTCAGTCCGTTCATCGAGATAGGCAACCCATTCGGGGGCCTCTGTACTCAGCCAGCGGCGGAGCCTTTCCGTGTACCTGATCATTTCTGAAAGTTGGTTATGGTCGGAAGTGGGGCGGTAATTGCCGAAATCAATCTCTATGGCCCGATCGGCAAGAAATCCAAAGTTCCGGCTCAAAGTCGGATCGGTATTGAAGACACCCTTACCCGTTCTGGATTGGAGGAGATCGATGAATTGGTCCATCCGTTTTTGCATCAAAACAGGGTCATGTCTCGCCTCAAGTAGTGTTTGCCGAAACGGCATTGCTTTTTTCTGTATCGCAAAGCGGTACCGATCCAATGGGAGCCTAACTTTCCGGCCTATCGCATCTTTGCAATGGAGAATCGGGAGCCCCTCCGTTGTGGGATTGAGGTGAATATAAATCAGACCTGTTTCATCACGCAGTTTGTCATAAGCGATTTTGCAAGCATTGAAAAGAGTCAGTACTTTTAAATCGATTTCCGGATAGTCAAAACGGAAAAACTTGACCACATAGTTTCCGTCGCGGCTTTCGAAAACATATGATTGAGACCCTTTATCAATGTAGTAAAACGGCTGGTCTAAAATCGCCAAAACCTCTGGGGTAACGCGCACATCCCATTCAGGATGGGATGGAAATGCAAGTTCCATCTTCCCAACGCGAAAACCCTGAGTCAGCCTCTTAGCCAAGGCTGGCAAAGATAGCATTACAGAAATAAAGAGAAGGAATAGGAAAAATCGTTTCACAGTAAGGAGGATAAGGTTTGCACATCAATAAATCCAGCTGAATCAGTGGAGATCCAACGACCCATATTAAAGTTTCAACCCGCCGGCAGTATACCTAGGATTGTGCATTATCTTCTTGCATTTGGGCAAATAACCATTCCATCTTTGTCTCCAGGACTATTCCAAGCGTCCATGCAATCAGGACAGATCAGCCATTCTGAATCACCCACCGCTGCTGATTCAGTGATTGAATGATCAGGAAATTCCACATCCATTAGTTCTTTATAAGTTTTAAATAATGAAACCTCCTCCTCATCTCCATCAGTAAGCTTGTCATAATACTCAGGATGATTATTTGCCCACTCAGGATAAGTAATAATCGGATGAACCGTCGAAAAATTAAGCTTCCTGCGTAATCCATCGAATTTATCATCGATCCAGTAAAGCCGCCGACTATTCCAGTGGTCAAAGCATGAGCAGATTGAAAGCTGAATGCCATCTTTCATGTCATTTGGATCGATATATTTTCCAATATTCATTTCTTGATCACCAAACTGGATCTTTAAGGTCGGGGATATTTTCCCACCAAATTTTCTTAGCCCCAATCTCATAAAATGAATAAGCAGTTATGTCCGGATGTGGGGGGTAATTTACCCAATTCAGATCCAATTTTATTCGATTTTTTGCTACTTCTAAATGTAATATGCCGGCACCATCATATAACATTTTGAGGACACCATGGAGAATCTCATTATTGTCCTTAACGTATTTTATGCCTTCTAAATGAAGCTTCCCCTTTATTCGATGATATTTTGATAAGGTAATTGGTGCTTGCAAATCCTCTTCATGCACCTCTGCGCTATGCATGGAAATTTCAATTCTATCTCCGGCATGCTTAATATCAATAATGGATCCGTCATGAAAATATGAGGAGTAAATTGAAATGTCCATATATTTTAACTCAATTGCTTTTTAGTTCCACCAGATTTTATTAGGAGAATAAATATGCGCCTTATCATGACCATCAGGTATTGGATTGCCTTGCCCGTCTAAATATTCATCAGCCCAATTTGTTTTATTTGGATTTGGACGATGATAATGGTCGTGTGCTTCATGTCCAGATTGTCCTGGCTTTCCTGCATCGTGACGAATTTTTTCTCCTGTTTCTTTGTTTTCAAACGTCCTATGTCCCCTTTTACCGGCTTCAGGGTGGGTGGTTTCTTTCCATCCTGGTCTTTTAGCTATATCGTCTGGATTTGCGGGTAAGCTAGGATCAATGCTACCTTCCTTTTTCCTATTTACTGTAATAAATCCACCATATCCATTAGAAATGATGTTGACCATTGAAGAACCGCTTCCTGGGTAATCCATCGAATTGATCATCGATCCAGTAAGGCCGCCGACCATTCCAGTGGTCAAAGCATGAGCAGATGTTCCCGATTGTAAAGAGCCGTTGTCAACCATTTTCTGGACACCCCAACAAGCTGCATACCCTACAGCTACCGCCGCAACCACTCCCCAGCTGAGAGGACAAGCAGCAGCGCCTCCTATGGCATAACAGAAAAGAGGGATCGCCATTCTCCCATCAGGATCCATAAAAATGAGGGGATTATTGAGAACGTAGGCATAAAGATTCCTTCCATCAACGAACCCTGCAGGATCAGTGTTGATCCAGTGGCCAAGGCAAGCATCGTAGTAACGGTGTCCAAAATAGCTGAGGCCTAGCTCCACGTCAAAGCGCTTAGCAGCATAGCGCCAGGGATTATACGGCTTGGCAATCAAAGTCGTTTCTTCTCCGAAGGCTGTGTAATTATAGGATTGTACGACCTCGGCGAATGGATCTACGAGTTTTCGAATGCTGCCAAGGTAATCGGAGATTGGAATGAAGACCTGTCCTTGCAGTTCCAGGGCGATAGGTGTTTGGCTAAGGCCGGAGACGCAAACATCTATTACGGCGTTATTTGGATGGAGGGAAGAGATTTCATTAGCACCATCATAAAGATATAGTTCTGTTTCATCCGAGGTCTTACATAAACGACGGCCAAGCGGGTCATAGGTGAAAGTTAGGAGTTCGCTATCGCTTTCGGCTTTGATAAGGCGGTTCAGAGGGTCATAGGTCAGGCCGTGTAGACCATTTTGAGCGAGGTTTCCATTCATATCGAAACTTGAGGTGAGAATTTCATCGAGATCGTTATGCGTGAAGATAGAATCATCTTTAACCGTCCGGTTATAACGAGAATCATATGAGTATGTGTGCGAAGACTCAGATGTCAGTTCATCGAGGTCGTCATATGTAAACGAACCTTCTGAGGAAATATTTTTAACCCGGCCGCCTGGATCATAGGAGAGAGTTTGGGAGAAATAAGGAGAACTGAGAGAGCTCGGTCTTTGATTCAGATCGTAGGCGTGGGATTGAAATCCGAGATTGAGGGGTAGAATCTCCGTTAGAATGGCTCCATTTAAGTCATAGGATTCATAAGTGTGGGTATAGAGAACTTCTCCGGATGAAGAGATCCGTTCGACAGTTTTAAGATAAACTGGGTCATAGGTATAGCGAAGGGAGCTTTGGTCAGGAAGAGTCAGCGTGAGGGGCCTGTCTAAGCAATCATACGTTTTGGTGAGGAGCAATTTCCCGTCGATAGTTTCAGTTAACGTATTGCCGAATGGATCCAAAGTCCGATCGACTATATGCCTATTATCCGATGCATGGAGGAGATCCCCATTTGAATTGTAGGTAAACAGATGGGAAAGGGATCCGTCGGAAGAGTTCAATGTCTTTGGGTAATTGTATGGGTCATAGGTGTAGTTCAACGCTATGCCGTTTGGCTGAACTTTGGTTTTAAGAAGGCCCGAAGGTGTATAGCCGTAAGTTGTCACCCGAGATTCCGATGTCCCAAAGGCCCTGGTGAGAGTTTCGCTAAGATTGAGAGAATTGTAAGTATATCGAGTGATGCGTGATCCTTCTTTAATTTGAAGGAGGCTACCCACCGGATCATACCACCGTTCTTCCGTTCGGAGATTGGAGATTTTCCGGATCGCTTCGCGATCATAGGGGTCGTAGGTAATCACGGTGGAAATGTTATTGGGATCCGTGATGGTTTTAGTCAAAACTCGCTGGCCTAGAGAATTGGTTTTAGACTCATAGTATGTTGTAGAAGTAGTAAATCCTAGTGGATCAGCCAACTCCGTAAGGCGCCGTAATGGATCGTAGGAAAATGTAGTTTTGGCCGGCCTATTATTGGGGTAGTAAGTGATGGTCTCTCGATCCCCATCGGCGTTATACGTGTAAGAAACTCGATGCAATACTTTGTCCGATGCATTTCTTCTTTGTTTTTCTTTGAGATTGCCGACTACGTCAAATTGGGAAATAATTTGAACGCTATTCATGTGTGTTTGCCTAGAGAGGCGGCCTAAAAGATCGAACCCAAATTCGACAACTCTCCCCGATCTGTTTTCTTCGGTCTTTCTTCCTGCGCGGTCGTATTTATAAGTGGTAACATACCCTTCTCTGTCGGTGTGGGACTTAAGGTGGAATGAATTGTAGACAAACGTCTCATCAGCAAGGAGATTCCCCTCAAACAAATACCGTTTTTTAGTTACCCGTTTCAAAACATTGTAAGAAAACTCTGTTACAAGATTTTCTCGATTAGTGTGAGATTGGAGCTCTCCATTTTTGTAATAGATAAATGTTTCTTTGGATCCATTCGGGTAAGCTATCTCTATGTTAGATCCATAGGCATTGTACTTGTATTTCGTGACTTGCTTGTTCGCGTCGGTTTGTTCAATGATGCGGCCCAAGCCGTCATAACTTTTCTTGCGAACAACTGAAGTTTCTCCATCGATTGATACGATGGGAGGAAACTCAGTCAAAGTGGGTTGGTTTACAACGCAATCATACTCTTTATACTGAACGGCATTTTTAAGGGGATCGATCTCCTTTTCAAGACGGCCCATCCGGGTGTAATCATAGAGAGTTGTGTGGGCAATCCCGTCCCCTGTTTCTGTGATTTTTTTCAACTGGCCGGCTGCGTTATACTCTTTCTTGGTTTTTAGCCGTTTTGAAAAATTCTCAGACTCATTGGGGAAACCTCTTGGATGATAGGTAGATGCGGCTGTATAGCCTAGTGGATTGGTTTCTGAAAGGATATTGCCCTGTTCATTATAAGATCGTAAGACGGAGTAGGAGAATAACCCATCGGATCCATAGATGTCTTCCTGGCAGATGTTGCCATATTTGTCATAGATGAGCTTGGTCTTCTTAAGAAGACCCCTATCGGAGTTTTCGATGATCCATTCGGGCATGTGGATAAAAGGTTGTTCCTGCCGCAAGGTGTAAACCGTGATCAGCCTTTGAGTTGAGTCATCCAAGGCCCCATCATCGACAGTTTTCTTTTTAAGGCAATTCGCGTCGTCATATTCATAAATCTCACGGATATAGACATCTTTGCCGCTAGTGCACTTACTCTTGAGGAGATTGGTTTTCTCAAGATACTGAAATGTGGTGGTTAGCCCATCTTCCGTCTCCTCCTGGAGGAGGAGATTCATCCCATCCTGTGAAAAGCTGCGCGATATCGTGTAGGTTTCATTTTGGCCAGATCCGGTGAGGTCTCCGGAGAACGTCTCTTTTTGAGGGTTATTGAAAGAGTCGTAGTCTTCATAAGTTCTTTTCCAAAAAGTTCGGTTTCCCCCATCTTTCCACTCAATCGATGAGAGGCGGTTCTGATGATCCCAGCAATATGTCTTTACCTTAACGACTTTCCCATCAGGGGCCATCGATTGGATGGATAGAGGGAGCCTTTGAGGGGAAAACGTATAGACCGTTTTACATCCATCTTCGTGTGTTACGGTCGTTGTGCCAGTTTGGATGTCGAGGGTATAGAGGGGAATAAAGGCATCGTTCTCTCCATTTGGGAACTGGAGAGTTTTAATACGGGAAGGCGTTCCTTCATAGGAGGCTTGAACAAATGCCGATTTCCCTAAGTGGATTTTGGGTAGGTAATTCTGATATTCAAAGGTCTCATTCCGATAGGCGGGAGTCGATGCTGTTTTCAAGTTAGGAATGAAGGAAAACTCATGTTTAAACTTCCCTCACTTTTTAGAGATCTCTTTGCTTCGATCGGTGGACTCGTACTGATAGCCAGCAGTTAGCCCTGTGTTTGTTTTTGCTGCATGAACAGCAAGGTAAGGGACTCCTGTGGAGGTCCGATTGATTTCGCCCTTGTTATTCCAGTATTTGCCGCAAGACCCCTTTCGGGTTTTATCAAGAACATGAAAACTGTTTTTATAAGCACCTGTATCGATGGTTAAGGAGGCATAGACGTGCTTTTCCAAAGGATCCAAACTTTGGATGAGTATTTGATTGTCCAAATAGGTGTATTTTATCACCTTGCCGTTCGGGAGAACCTCTTTTACTAAATTATAAAAAATCCGCTCATGGTGATTGTAAAATCTCCTAGTGCCATTGGGCAGAAGGACGGTAATAGAGAAGATTTCTTCGCTGATACTAATATTTCTCGGATCGAATTTCCCTGATGGGACATCCCCTGAAATATTGCTCATGCCTGATGTATGGATCAGTTTTCCCTTCGAAAAAGAATAGATGGCTCCATTGCTATCGGGAACTTTAATTTCACTTCCCTTCCGCTCCAGTTTTAGATGGGGAAGAAAGACCCATCCCCTATGATTTTTCTGGAGAGCCATTAAAAAGGATCTTTCGTTGTAGTACTCTTGCATTTCAGAATTCACTCTCGGAGGAAGAGCAACAACAGGTGGAATGTAGACGCGGAATAAACTTAGCTCTTGAGCTCCCCTTGCAACTAGGTCGACAGAACTTAAACAAAGCTGGCCTGAGGCAGGATTGACGCAGCCTCCGATCAAAAGGCCAGGATCGTAGTTTAAGGATGCGATTTGATCGGGACTTGAGGGAATGAGGCCGATTTCTTCATCTGCCGCAAGAGAGAATAGAAAGAAAAGAAATGCTGTGAAAATGGATTTGCGCATGTTCCTCTCCGCTTTTGCGTAGAAGGGATAGTAGAGAGTCTATCCGTTTTAGCAAAGTAAATTTTGCATCTTTGGCAAATAACCATTCCATCTTTGTTTCCAGGACTATTCCAAGCATATACCGAAGTTGATTCAAGAATCGGCTTTTTGGCGGGATTGAAAGCTGCCGAAAATCGATTAAAAAAAAAGGGGGGGCGTATTGGTTTAATACTGCCCCCTTTTTTTAATCGATTTTAGGCGCTTTGAACCCGCCCAAAAACCGATTCTTGAATCAACTTCGGTATACATGCAATCAGGAAATTCCACAAAAATCGACTGAAACTTTTTATTGAGATAGGCTCAAAAACCTGGCAGGAAAAATTTGAGCAGAATATAATGAACATTAATTGATTAGGGAGATCTTATGGCACGAAAATGCTCAGTATTTTTAGTGGTTTTTATGGCTCTTTTTACTGCGCCATTAATGGGGTCGATCATCAAGAAGCCGCCGGCCAAACCGATGGAAACTCTCTACAAAGATCTCGTGTGTACCGAAACCGACCGGATGAATATCTATGAAATCGTCTCTACAATGGCGGAAAAAGGGAAGCTTGGCCTCCTCTTCCAGCAAAATCATCTACGAGAAGTTGGCGCGCAAATCAATCATGTCCACCCTTTAAAATTTCTAGCTGTTATCATTAAGGACCCCCATTTGAAATCATGCATGTTTTACATTTGGGATGATTATTTCAAACGAAATGGTTTTTTAGATGGCCTGGGACCTTCTTTGACAAGAGAGGCGGAAAAAGGTAAACTTCACATCTATATTAACGACTTTTCATCAGATATTGGAGCTTCTCCAGAAGTGCTGAAGAGTTACTTTGATGCCCGCGATTGGGAAAATATGGTCTTGTTCCTGATCCAATCATAGGAAACATGGAAGTTCAAATACCCGACACCGAGGATCCTTATTACATCTATAAAGCCCTCTCTCCAGAGCCTCAGAAGTGGGAATCTCTGGGAAATATTGGGCTTTTTAGCTGCGCTTTTGTAGCTATAGGCGCGTTCGTTCCAGCTGCTATGAAAAAGCGGGTCTACACTTTTACCCCAATGCCTACTGCTGGCGCTCCACCCCCAGTTGAAGCCATTGCAGCTGAAGTGGGTGCGGAGCCGGGCGTAATACCCGCCCCCCGATGCACACCGGAAGAAAAAGCGAAAATCGTTGAGCTATTCACCACAATTGCTGATGGCAGCATGGCCAGTTTAGCATGGTCGGCCTACAGACTGAATCAACTGGGTAATGAAATACACCACGTCCACCCTTTTGCCCTTCTCCAAGCTATGCCTCGAGAAAAAATACGGCAGATCTTTTTAAGCGACAGCGCTTTTAAAAAAGGGAGGATCATTAACGGCATCAACGAAGGGATGCAAAGAGAACGGGACAGAAATAATCTGAACCGCTACATCCCCGGCTTTGCAAGTTCCATGCAAAAGGAAGAGGCCCGTACTAGGCAGTTGATTCAAGCGGCCGACTGGCTTGGGCTTGTCCAATACTTGTTTGAAATACCTGCTGCGCGTGCGGGGTGATCATTTCGGGCGTTAAGATTTTCGCTCCTCGCAATTTCTGCAAATAGACAGCGCTTGCCGCTTCCCAGCCTGGAATTCCTTCTAGAAGATCTTGCCCCTTCTTCGCCTCTGAGTGGAGCCAAATCTCTCCTGTGCTTACGCACATCAGCTCCATCGCAGTCTGTCCCCCCGAACGGGTACAAGTGATATCGCTTCGATAGAATAGAGGCGCTATCACATCTTCATTTTGAAAGGAAAATGGGATGATCGATAAGTTTTTTGGGTAATCTTTAATGCGGCCAGCAGCATCGGCTACTTTCCGGAAGAGAGAATCTTCCCCCTCTTGATGATCTGCGCAAAAGACAAAGAGGTGCGTTGTGATTTTAGGGAATTGTTTTGCAAATGAGGCAAATTTTTTCACATAATTCAAAGTCGCTTCGCTTGCAGGCTGCGATCCAAGCAAAATAGTGACCATCCGATCTGACGCTTCCACTGCAAATTCGACTTCATTTGCTTTTACTTTGGAGCGGATCGATCCTCTTTGGAATGTTTTTTGCATCAGCCGTACCTCTTCCTCGTTTTTGGTAGCGACACTGATGCGCATCGATTCTACGGGCCGGCTCTTTCCTTTATATTGGCGGAAGGCTTGGCGGACATAGACCTCTTCTAAATTGATCTCTTTTTCAGATAGACCGCAAGTAGATTGCCAGAACTCTTCAGCTGTTTCTCCATCGTCCAAAAGTGGAGCGATCGTGGTCAACAACACCATATCCCGATTTTTTCTTGAGAGTTTTCTAATGGGACGGAAAAAGTGCGTAGCTTTCTTCGTTGGGAGATCGACAAGAACTTTCTCAAGACGTACTTCTTTACCACGCTTTCGATTATAAATGCGGAGAGCTTTTATAATGGCCGAAGTTCCGAGCGGCTGCGTGTCAATCACATGATCCACATCTTCTTTGAACAATGTATATAGGGCGTAGCAGAAGATAGTGGGATGGAGAAAAATATCTACTAGAAATTGACCTGATACGCAGATCATTTGAGCGGGAATATTCCCTTTTCTTTGGGCTTTATTCCAGAAATTGATGAAATACTCGCCGAGCGGCTTCCAGAGCCAATCTTTCAATAAATCCCGGCGCACGATCTGCAGACCGGGATTTTTTGCCAACGCTTCCTGAGCCTTAGCATTTGCCGTTTGGATCAATCCCCCGCCACCGCTAGAGGTGATGATAAGGAGTTTTTTCATCTTCTTTTCGGTAGGATAATCAATCGACATGCAACAATCTCATTAGGTGCTGGTATAATTTTCTATGTAAATGGGAGAGACTCTAATGTCAAGCCCCGATCACTCCGCCCATGACTAGGAATGAGAGAAGTTTGTATCCTGTATCGAGCGCAAATAACTCAAAAGGAGCTCTACCCCAAATGACCGACGAGATCTGGGTGGTAGCGACGAATCCAAGCCACATGCAGAATCCGACAAACATCCCATCCGTCACAGTTGTAACGCCCAAAGAGGCTTCGAAAAACGCTAAAAAGTAGGCGATTACAAGCGATGCGATGAATCCATATAACAGACTCATTTTATCCATGTGCTCTTCTTTCATTTTGCGGAGCTTCATCCATTTTGGACCAAAAAGCCATTTCGAATACCAGAGGAATCCGATAATCATGTTTAGAGCAGCAGCTACAACAACTGTAAGTAGATCGATCTGAATTTGACCCATTTTTTCTCCTTTATGGTTATACCTAACAAGATCCAAATAATTTTTTGGATCAAATTAGGTATACCCGCGAGCGATAAAAAAGTCTATCATGGGAAAGAATTTTTCGCGATGTCATAATTTAAGGAAATACTCTATACTACACGATCAAAAAATGAAGGAAATTCCATGGCCGTTCAAATCGCTCCAGCACAACCGTTTCCTGTCGCATCCGAGCACTTGGAACAACTTTCAAGAGGCGTATCCGCCTTTACTGTCGACCCATATAAGAACGCCCTCTATTACTTTTTCCCATTTATTGGGGCTATTTTCAACAACTACCACGAACTTCGGGTAGACCCCGCTTTAGAGGCGATGATGCCGCCAGTTCAAACGGATCTGATGCTCCGCGAAATCAAGGAATTGACGAATTGCGCTCAGATCCAGAGGGATGTAATTCCCTACGTCGCCCTCAACCACTCCTTCTCTAACTGCGGAGGATCCTACTCTTTTACAAAACCTGCCCTTTATATTCCGGAGCAGCACCTTTTCCGAAGAACAGGCAACAGCCCGTTCCCTCAAGAGCAGCAAGGCGAGAATCTAGCCCAAAAGCAGTGGGTATTTTCTGATGACGAAACCCGCTTTCTGATCGCCCGCGAGCTGGGTCAAATCAAAGAGAATAGCGTCCTCCTTAAAGTGGCGATCAAAGTCGCAGTCCTCGCAGCTCTCTTCACCATTTACGCCTCCCCTTTTGGTTGGTCCCTCGGTGTTTCTCTATGTATAGGCGCAATCGGGCTCTATATCTTCTCAGAACGGTTTTTTCAATCAAGAGCAGACATCGTCGGAACAGAAATCCTCGGAAGGCGAATTCAAAATCCGGTAAGAGTTGCGATTAGTGCGCTTGAAAAAATGCGCCAGCAAAACTTATATCGACGTGAAAATAGCCAGCTCGCTAGATTGTATATTACGGAAGAGGGCAATAACGTATTGGACTTTATACACCCCTTTCTCACTACAAGACTAAGTGAGTTAAGAAAATGCGAAAGGAACTTTTAGCAGGTGTATCTACTTTTTTCACAGTTGCCTACCTCATACTCCTCTACCCAAAAATCTTAAGCGAAGGGGGGATTGACTTTGGGTCAGCCCTCACAGCAACCATCCTGACAATTGTCGCCTCCACCCTCTTTCTCGCGCTCTACGCCGACTTCCCGGCACTTTTAGCGCCTGGCCTGAGCGTCGGCCCCTTTCTCGTCTACTCGGTCATTCAGAAACAGCACGCCACCTGGCAAATTGCCTTAGGCCTTGTTTTTTGGGCAGGGCTGGTGATCTTCCTCCTCAGCCTTTTTAAAGTGCGGCAAAAGATTCTCCTCCACCTCCCCTCTGCGATCAAGTCGGCAGCCATTGGAGGGATCGGCCTTTTTTTAATTTGCGTGGGTCTAAAAGATCTTGGGCTGCCCCATGAGCCATTCTTCACCATCCCGAATGGGATTGTTCTATTCGGCCTCGTCCTTTTCTTCTCTCTCTACCATTTTAAAGTAAGCGCCGCATTTCTGATCGCTATTCTAGCCTGCTGGATACTCGCGATCCCGTTTGGTTTAGCCCATTGGAATGGATTTGCAGCGCTCCCCTCTTCTATCTCCCCCACATTCCTTCATCTCGATCTCATTTCCTCTCTTGAATTTGAATGGTTTGGAACCCTTTTATCGGTGATATTGATCTGTCTATTCGACACAAGCGCATCGCTGACAGTCCTATCAAAGCTGGCTCATAAAGTGGATCAGAATGGGCATATTAAAAAGATTGATCGGATCGTCATACCGGATGGGCCTGGCACGATGTTGGGAGCTCTTCTGGGAACCGGCACCTTGACCTTTACTCTCGAGTCGTCAGCCGGTATCAAAGCGGGAGGCAGGACAAAAATCACGGCGATCACAGCTGCCATTTGCTGTCTGATCGGCCTCTTTTTCTATCCTCTGATCTCGTCGATTCCCCTCTTTGCTACAACACCTGCGATCATTGCAATCGGGATCTTTATGGCTTTAGAAATCAAATCGATCCGCTGGGGCAAGTTCACCGAGTCGGTTCCAGCGATCATTACGCTGTTTACCATCCCGATTACTTTCAGTATCTATCAGGGGTTTGCGTTTGGATTTGTCTCTTATGCAATTCTGAAAGCTATAAAGGGGGAATGGAAAGAGGTGCACCCCGTGTGCTGGACGCTCGCCATCATCTTTGCGGCGCACCTCTCCTGGGCCTTAGCCACGAACCATCTCTAATCTTATGATTTGAGGTAGGCCTTTTTGATCTTGATCGGCTCGATAGGGCGATCGCCAGTTGCAGTTGGAACAGTTTCCATCTTCTTAACAATGTCGTACCCAGTTGTCACTTCGCCGAAAATTGTGTGGCGCATGTTGAGCCATGGAGTCAGAGCTGTCGTGATGAAGAACTGGCTTCCGTTCGTATTTGGACCGCGGTTCGCCATAGCGAGTAGTCCTGGTTTGTCAAATTTAACATCCGCTCTCACTTCGTCGCCAAATGATTTGCCCCAGATTGACTCTCCGCCAGCGCCAGTGCCAGTAGGATCGCCGCCCTGAACCATGAAATTCTTGATCACTCTATGGAAAATGATCCCATCATAATACCCTTTCGCTACCAGCCCGAGGAAATTCTCGCAGGTCTTTGGCGCCACATCGGGCTTAAGGGTGATTTCAAAATTTCCTATACTAGTTTCAAATACGACTACTGAGTTCTTCACAATTGGATTCTCCTGTGCTGTGATCATAAAAGCGGGAAATAGGATTGCCACTAAAAAGGCTATAACTTTTGCCATACATTTCTCCAGTTTAAAAGAGAGCAATAGTGCCAAAAATCCCCTTTTGTGCAAAGGTTTAATTTATGGACATTCTCATCATCTTGATCGTAGTTTTGGGTCTCGTTTTCGACTATACAAACGGCTTTCACGACGCGGCGAACGTGGTCTCGACCGTCATCGCGACGGGCGTACTGGCCCCCCTCTCAGCGATTGTGATGGCGGGGGTCCTCAACTTCATCGGGGCAACCCAGATCAGCGGCGTGGCCTCCACCATCGCCACGGGCCTTGTCAATGCCGAGGACGCGAGCCAGGTGGCGGTTTTAGCCGCCGTAATCGGAGCGATCGCATGGAATATCATCACTTGGTACTACGGGATTCCGAGCAGCAGCTCCTACGCCCTCATCGGCGGACTGATTGGCGCCTCATGGGTCCACCAAGGGACAAGCACCATCATCTGGAAAGGGGTTATTGGCAAAGTAATTATTCCTATGTTCGCCACCCCGATTATCGGATTTATCCTCGCCTACTTGATCATGAAAGGGCTCTATTGGTATCTCGCGCGCCGCCACGAAAAGCACGGAGACAAAGTCTTTCGCCACCTTCAAATCGGCTCGGCCTGCTTTGTCGCTCTTTCCCACGGATTGAACGATGCCCAAAAAAGTATGGGTATCATCACGCTTGGACTATTCGCCGGCGGCTACGTAACAACTGCCCACATACCTCTCTGGGTCATCATCGCGTGCGCTATCATGATGGGGCTTGGGACTGCATCGGGCGGTTTTCGAATCATTAAAACGATGGCATTTTCAATAACAAAGATTGAGCCGGTCCAGGGTTTTGCCGCTGAAATTTCAGCTTCGGCGATTATTCTTGGGGCGAGCTTCATGGGGATGCCCATCAGCTCTACACAGATGATTGCGGGAAGTATTGTGGGAGTAGGCACTGCCAAAAGCCACAAAGCGGTCAGTTGGGGAGTGCCTGCACGATTTCTCTACGCCTGGATTTTGACTCTTCCCGGCGCAGCGATCGTGGGCGGGCTAGTCTATTGGATAGCTACTACCGCAGGATTTTCCTGAGCTTCCTCAACTTTTTTGAAGCAGCCCTTGATTTTTCGATACCCTTGAACAATCGGCAGAGCAAGACCTAAGGTCCGTTTTGACCACTTACCGTGGACCAATACCATTTTCCCCAACCAATGAATATCGTTATGTCTTTCTAGAATCTTTGGGTGAGTGAGAATAGCTTCAAAAGCTCTTCTTGCGTGCCAATTTCGAAGACCTGCCTGCATTTCTCTCAAAGGAGCAATAGGATCTTCTGGCTCCTGGTGTTGCTGCTGGTCATTATGAGCATCGTGGCCCGCATCGATTGGTGCTTGGGGAAGCGCCCCATCCGCTACGGCTCCTGCGCCGTCGGCATCTCCATCCTCTTGTCTCACGTTATGACTGCTGAAGAATCTGTTTTGGAGATACTGGGTCCCTTTGAAAGCCGAATAGCCGAGGCCTCCGATCACAATGAACTTCCAAGAAACCAAGGCCAGCCCAGCAACGCCAATTCCAGCAGCCACTTTGCCCAACTTTACGTATCCGGAGTCATTACTATTATAACCCAAGTTTCTTTGGTTTAAATACGAATTCAATCTCTGAACGCCAATCATCATTTCACCGTAATTATTTTAATACAATTATATCAAATAATTACTTACACAACAATAACTATCAGCAATACTGGGATTTGACCCAAATTCACCTGAAAGGCTATATCGGGATTATGAAGAAGTATTGGCCCCTAGCCTGCCTGATCCTGATCGCCGTACTGGCCGCATTCGCCCTCCCCTGGAATAACGGGATGGGATGGATGCACTATTTTATGGGCTTTTTCCTCTGCCAATTTGCGATGCTGAAGCTCTTTAAGCCCACTGGCTTTGCTGAAGGGTTCTCGAAATATGACCTGATTGGCTCGAGAGTCAGACTTTACTGCTACATCTATCCGCTCATCGAGCTCTTCTTAGGACTCGGCTATCTCTCCTTTTTTGCCCCGCATTTTATCTATTGGTTAACTATCGTCGTCTTAGGAATCGGCGCAATCGGAGTGATTAGCGCGCTGATGAGAGGGCTAGAATTACGCTGCGCCTGCATGGGAACCATTCTAGACGTCCCCCTTTCTACAGTCACACTCACTGAAGATTTAGCCATGGTTGCCATGGCCCTCATCCTCCTTTTTGCTTACTGACACAAGCAAGAAGAACAGCAATCCTCATCTTGAAGAGGCCGCTTCGGCCGGGAAAACGAAACATACGAGTTCGCAACCGCTTCGAAAAGATCTAAGATGATTGGCACTAATTTAACATACAGAGCTCTCTCTTCATCTGTGATGATCCCAACATATACACCATCTGCGGGAACTTCTTTGGGAAAAGCTTTTTCAAGCGCCGCATCCCGCAATTCATTAAGTTTTGTATTGCGCAAATAGTAGAGTTTCATCCAATAGATCACTTCTATCATCGGAATTAGATTTCTCTCTTTTATAGTGGGGGATAGTTTTTGAATTAATCTAGATGTGAAGACATCAGCATGGTAAGAAAAATAGGTATAAAAAGCTGTAGGATCGTATGAAAAAAGGCTCACGCGCGAAACGATTGTGTAAATGGCTTCTAATAGAGAGGGACCGGAAGCAGTAGCGATTTCACTTTTCAAGGGTTCATCTTGATAAGCTAGCTCGATCATTTTTTGGTGGGCTTGGAGAACCCAATTTTTCTTTTCTGCACCACTTAGCCCCCCTTTAGAGCTAGCGAGCCGCATCAGCGCAAAAAGGGGGGTTGCGAAGTCGAATTCTTCAAATGACTTTCTATGCTTTGCATAGACCTGGGCAATCTCAATCTCGACAGCCTGCTGCTTGTCCACGTGTACATAATCTGCCGAACTAACCAAACGCACCGATGCCATTTGTAAACCCTTTGGTTTTTTGGACATGGAATTTAAATAGTGCACCCGATTTTGTAAAACATTTTCGCTAGTTCATTGACAATGCCGACCCTATTTGCTATGCGAAATAGTATGATCCGAAAGCTCCCATCAGGGAAATACCGACTCTACTCCCGAAAAAAGAACCCGAAAACGGGCAAGAGAAGAAATTTAGGCACCTTCGATACGCGTGCCGGCGCCGTCAAGCACGAGCGGGAAATTCAGTTCTTCAAACGACGCTAGTAAAAAATTCTTACCTCCTTCATTATTCTGCCTCTAAAAAAAATAGGAGCTATTATGTCAGTTAGACCGGCAGGCAATAATCCCACAGACCCTTGGATGATGTTAACGGAAACAGGGGAGCACGAACTTCCGCCAGATCCAGCAGCTGAAGAGGACAAAAGCCGCGAACTAGAAGCAGAGCAGCGAGAAACAACCCAAGGCGCGCAGATAGCTCTGCCTCAAGATTTATACGCATCTCATTTCTGCGAAGACGGCCCACCAGCCCAAATTCTTGAATTGCCCCCCCAGCCAGTAACACCCAGGAATTCCCCGAGGAAAGTTCCTACGCCTCCCCCTGCCGATCCAGCGCCAGCACCCGTTATGCCATTAGACGAGGAAGCACCGCCAGTCGGCAGAGAAAAGAACTGCTGGGACTCTTTTCTTGCCTGGATTTGCTGCAAGCGCAAGTTGGAATAAGCCATGGTCCCCAGCTTCGTAACAACAGAACCCAGTGGAGGCGTTTGGCGTGTTGTTCGAAAGGACTTTAGAGATGTAGAAGGTCAGCCCATCTTATCGGTGTCGAAATCGACCCTTTTGGATCCTCCCTATCGAGACCAGGCTGCGGCGGAAGCTGCAGCCGGAGCGTTCGCAGAAGCCCATGGAGTCCGCCATATTCCGAATGGCAAGGCGTTAGTAACGGTTGTCTTCCTTGGAGACAAGAGCAAAAAGTTGTTTGTACCTATTTTACTCAAGGCCGATGGGTCTATGATTCTTGAAGGAGATGGTCTTGCATCGCCCCTTGGCGCAGCCATGCACAAAGCGGCGCAAGTAGCGCGAGAAAAAGGGGTTCTCTCCGTCCCTCCCACAGAAGTCAAAGAGAAGTCTTAGGAAAGAAGAATCTCTTAGCGATTTCGACAGATAGTATGTAGAGCAGCACGATCGCGGCTAAGGTTGTAAAGCTCCTCAAAAGAGACTTTCCAAAACATATTTTTTCCCATCGCGACTGATATATAGTAGAATTATCTTTTATGAGGATAGGTTCTTGAGGTGTACGTGGGATTTTTGTTAGAATGACCACCCAATCTAACCGAGAATCTATGAACAGTATAAATAATCCTTTGACTTTTTCAAGTCATATCCGCACATGGACACACCCTCTAGAAGAGGGATTAAATACATCTACCGCTCAAGAGAAGGCATGCTATGAGCGCGCGCTAAATATAATCGAAAAGCTTTTCATGAAGGCGCCCCTCAAATCTCTTACGGAATGGCAGTTCCATGCGATGCTCTCCATAGTCCATTCGCAATTAGTTACTGATCCTGAGGAAGGTCCCGGTCGTTACCGTTCTAAGGAAGATGAAGGGGTGGCCATAGGGAAAATCAACCTTGATGGCGGCCTCCTAGAACATCTTGTTAAGCACGATCGAAAGTCTTTGCCATTATTTCAAGAAGTCCAAACTCAGCTACAAAGAGGCAAGGGACTGGATGAAATGGTAAATGATCGACTAGTCTCTCCAGCAGCAATTGATTTCATCAATAGATACTTTCATATCTGCCCCTCTCCAAAGCATGTGTATTCTTTAATGGAAATATTGAGGCAAGAAGTTCAAAAAAAATTAGAATCAAAAGAAGATCCGATTGATATCGCTTCTTTTGCTCATTGCGAAATAGGCAGGATACATCCTTTCAAAGAAGCGAATGGACGGATCGCCCGCATATTTATGAATGTGATTCTCATGCAAGGAGGCCATCAGCCTATAGCCTTCGCTTCCGAAGAGACCTATACAAATGCTGTAAAAGACCCTCAAGAGTTTAACCATCTTGTCAGAAACCTCTCTCGGATGTTCGACTATGAGGCTGAAGTCGATAGGCAGTTGAAAAAATGTTAAATTGGAAACAGATCGTTCAGAATTACATCATTAAACATTCTGACAAGATCAAAAAAGTCACCCGCCCGCTAAGAGACCGCCTCAACATCGGCTACTTCACCTACCATCGGATCGATAGGCAAGGCAAGTACACGGTACTCCTCGACCGCCCCGATTGGGCCGAGCACTACGTGGATGAAAAGTTCTTCCTCCAAGATCCCTATCTTAGGCATCCAGACATGTATAAATCGGGCTTTAGCCTGATTGAAAACCACGGATCTGAAGAACACAGAAAACGGATACTCAAAGACGGGAAAGAGATATTCAATTTAGATCTTGGGCTCATGCTGATAGAAAAGGGGGAGAGTTCAGTTGAATTTTTCGGTTTCTGCGCCAACAAAGCGACCTCCCAGTTAGATAAACTCTATTTAAACCAACCTTGGCTTCTAAAGTCCTTTGCCTCCTACTTCAAAAAAGAGCTAGGTCCTATCCTCAAGCAAATGGAGGGAGAAGCCAGCTCGCTCATCGATCTAAAGGGTAAAGATTTCCATACTAAAGAGTTCATCCATCCAGACGTCGATTCGGCAACGCTAAAAGCGTATCTCAAAGATCTCGGGAAAGCCCAAGAAATCCTCCTGGCTGGACAACTTTCTCGGAGAGAAAAGCAGTGCATCAAGCACCTCCTTGCGGGCAATTCGGCCAAGGACACGGCATCCATTCTCAAACTTTCCCATAGAACGATCGAATTCTATTTGGAGAACATCAAGAACAAGCTCTCCTGCTCTACCAAGCAAGAAATTTTCATCCTCGCTAATACATTCCAAGAACTCGGCCTACTGTAGTTGATACGGTAAACCAAATCCCCCTCTCCCCTTCATACTGATTCTCTTTAATTGGAGATGAAAAATGAAGTCATTCGCCTTTCTTACAATGTTTTACTGTGCAAATCCGATTCATACAGGAGAATTTATGCAACCCCTTGAGACATTGAAACAGCTTGAAAGCTGCTACAACGCCATGCAGCCCGCCGTAGAGCAAACCGATGAGGCCTTTGTGTGGCTTTCAGACATACCCCACCCCCTATTTAATGCGGTCATGCACCTTTCAACGGATAATACCAAGGCGAAGGTGGATGCAGTCCTTGAGAGGATCCCTGCCGAAAATCCAATCTCTTTTTGGGTTCACCCCCAAAATAAAGCCCGAGGACTCGAAACGGCCCTTAAAGAATTCGGATTTGGCCCCGTACTCACCTGTTCAGTTATGGGATGCCCCGTAAAGCCAGTAACCACCCTCAACTATGATATTCGGCCCGCAGACAAAGAGACGTTCTATCAGATTATAGCTGATATCTTTCAGTTCGATGAGCTTGTAAAGGAGAAGTATGCAGATCTTATGGGAAGGATCGGCGCAGAAAATTATCTTATTTACCTCGATGGAAAACCAGTTGGAACGGGCACCCTATTTCCCAACGGAGAAACGGGCGGAATTTTCAATATTTCAACCCTTCCAGAATTTGAACGAAAAGGATGCGCGGGGGCCATGATGCTCCATTTAATGAATCGTGCAAAAGCCCTCGAACTGAAGCAGCTAGTGCTCCTCAGTTCCCAAGCGGCCGAAAAGCTCTACTTAAAGCTCGGATTCGAGAAGGCATTCGACGTCGATATTTATGTAAAATAGATTTAAACCTAGTACCCCACCTTGAAAATTTTCATGAGTTGGGCTGCGTCAAAGCCGCCAACAAATCGACGATCGCAAAGTGTCTAGTATTAAACCAATACAAGGCACTTTGCGATCGTCGATTTTTGGCGCTTTCACGCAGCCCAACTTGTGAAAATTTTCAAGGTGGGGTACTAGCCCTCCATTTCTAGGTGCAGATCAGCTACAGGCGGAGGATCGTCATGAATCCCCGCTTCTATGTGGAATTCACCTATATCTGGCAATTGAGGCCTAGGCTGTTCGATCCCCCCCGGTCCTTCTGGCTGATCTAAAATTGGAGGAATTACAGCAGGGCGATGTGGATTTCTGACGATTTCCAATCTCGGAACAGCCCGCCGGACAGGAATCGGCCCCCCATCTCCCTCTGGCTGCAGCGGTTCAGGGCGGTTCACTTCATTTATACAAGTTTGCACGCAGTTACATATACAGCTAATGCAGTCTTTTAAAAGGAGAAAACCTATCGTACCCACCGCAAGAGATGCTGCTCCTAAATCCACGGAAAGAGCCCCCATGCTCATTGCTTCTGGTAAAAAATTCATTTCGACTCCAGCAGCTTTGCATACTCCATATCCCAAAGCAGTTCCTGCAAAATAGCCCCCAACCGCAGATCCAATTTTTATCAACCTTTTATGCTTGGCAGTCGGGTAACATATGTATTCATATACTTTGCGATCAATCGTATTTGACAACTCGTTATAAATTGGAAAGGCAGCCGCAGCAGCAAACGTTCCAAAAAGAGCTCCAGCACCGACAGAACAAGTTTTTAAAGCTGCAGCAGACAAAGAACCTCCGACAGCGCCGGCTAAAGACCCAACAAAACTCAGTAAACCAAACCGACAGGCTACGTCGCGATGAGTATCGATGTACTCACGCGGCCGCTCATCTATATCAAGGACTCGAGGAGAAAAGAAAGGCATAGCTATTCCGAAAAAATCCTTCAAAAGGCAGCCATTCTACACAAAATTTGTGATATTTGCCATAATGTCCGCATGCTCAGTAAATACCTGATCCTCTTTGCCCTATTGACAGTTCCATTAGCAAGCGAAGAGGCTTATTTCACCCGCTTTGAAGCCCTTGCCAAAGCTGAAAAATGGGAAGAAATCATCGCAGAAGGGACAGCTGCTCTCGATACAGCAGTCAAAGAAGATAGGCTATACGATGAGGCCAAAATCTGCGCTCAGCTCACCTCCTCCTCGTTCTACCTCGGCGACTACGCTCAAGCTCTCCTCTACGCGAACCGGTGCCATGAGCTTTCTGAAAGCTTTACCGACCCCTCGCTCTATCTTCGCGCCCTATACTTAGAATCGGCCGTCTACCGCGCACAAAAAGATTTTGATCGCGCCGTTGAAGTGGCCGAGGGGGCTCTTCGCCTATATGAAGACAAAGAACTCGATACCCCTCAACTCCTTAGCAAGATTTATTTTAATCTTGGGGCCGCCCATGCAGACAATCCGAACGGCAATTTGAAAGAAGCGGTCCGTTGTTATTCCACAGCCCTTGAATGCGCCCCCACTCCTGACGACCGCATTCGAACCTCCATTCGGTTGGGCAAAGTGTACCTTATCCAAAAAAACTTCGACTTATCGCAAGAAATCATCGACCAAGTCCGTCCTCAAATAACCAATGATCGACTTGCCATGCATGCCGATTATTTCGAGGCGCAGCTTAAAGCCGCCATGAATGAGACAGATGCTGCAATCCTCCTCGCCAATAGAGGGCTTGCCCGTGCAATCACTCTGGGCGCGAAAGAAGACGAATCAAGGCTTAAAGCCCTATTACAGTCCCTGATTCCAAAAATACCTTGACCGCGGACCTGTAATGTCGTACTTTTTGGGGAACACCAAGGAGATATTATGAAAAAACCGATCCTTTTCGCAGCCCTTTTAGGACTCTTTACCGCCTGCTCATCCCAAACCGCCCCTGTTAAACCGCCTGAAGCAGCACAAGCCCCCCAAGACTGCACCCGCCCTTGCTGCAAAAACCCATGCAAAACTGCAACTCCCTGCACGAAAGTCTGCCCGTGCCACGAGTCGCACTCATGCAAAACTAAATAATTGGCTGTAATTGCTTTAATTCGCCTTTCTTTTATAATACAAGCTCACTTACAGGAGCTTTTATGTTAAAGAAATTCAATACAAAACCGTTAATCATTTCATGGCTTACAGCGCTTACGATTTTGATTGGATTTTTGGCCTACAGCCGCATGTCTCCGCCGCAAGAGAAGACCGCCATAAAAGAGACTATTTTTGTTGAGAGAAACCCAGTAATCATCACCGAAGTACACCGCTGCCATCCTCACTACCGCGTGTACCACCACTACCCCCATGATCATTATCCAAGGCACCACCGCCATGGAAGCCACTTCAGCTTTTCAATGAACCTATCTCAATAAAAAGTTTCAGTCGATTTTCTGGTTCTTTTGAGCCGATTTTCGATTCAAATTCGGGGGGTAATATACAGTTGTCGATATTGCCCCCCGAATTTGAATCGAAAATCGGCCAAAATAATCCAGAAAATCGACGAAAAATTTTATTGAGATAGGTTCTTAGGCGGCCCTCTTTAGGAATTGAATTCTATCCTCTGAAAGTTCATAATCGAACCCTATTCGATAAAAATCCCAAGTTAAAACCACAAATCGAGAAATTAAATGGCCGTAATAACCCAAATATACCTAGTTGATAAACAATTCACTGTCGAAGTAACAGGACCCGAAATTCAGTTTTCCAAAGAGAACAAACAACAATGTATCAATGCCGCACGTCTGCTCCAAGAAGCTCATAAATCTTATAAATCGTTTAAACCGACGTTTGCAGCTGAAGCAAATCCAGATATTACTGATGGCGAAGTCATGTCGCTCATTAAAAGAGTGGCAGCTACGCGAAATGCCTTAGCAACGACCTCCCAGAAAACGGGCCTAAAAATAAACTGTGCGGCAACTAAGCTATAAGAACAAATATGTCGATACCACAGGTAAGTTTAGTATCAGAGTCTAAAGACCCTCACAAACGCCCCTTCGACAGCGTGAATGACGAGATGAATGCAAAGGTAGAAGCCTTAGCAATCCCCGCAATCCAGAATGGGAACAAATACAGAAAGGTTGGTAAACAACTTCCCAAAGTGGAAGCCGCTCCTCTCCGCTTGGATCCGACTACCAAAAAAAAGGTCTATTCAGCGGGAGGGAGGATATTCTTCCGTCAGGTGCCTGCAAACGGTTATTCCAGCCGCGCAACTTGTACTTTTGTAAGACCTGAATCGTGGGATCAGATTTCCGAATCAGAAGACTCAGATGAAAAAGCACCGGATTCTCCTAGCCCGCAAGGAATAGCACAGTGGTTCCAAGCGCCCACGAAGGATGAAATAGATGAACTATTGGGCTGCGACGAAGATCTGGATGAAGAACTTGTGCAAATTGAAAGAAATGCCCACAAGCCATCAGTTACCCAACTATTTGATGTAACTGAAAAAAGCGGCCTCCGCAAGCTAGTTCTATTGAGAAACGGATACAAAAGATATCTTCGCGGAGAATATCCCTCCTCAGTCGAAAAGGAATACCTCAGCAACGAGATCGCCAAGGCATTAAGTTAGGTACTCTCCCGAGCTTACCAGTATTTTTTCGCCCAGTGAGTATCAGTTTTTTCGACCCATTTGTTCCCGCGGATCTCGCGCCAAACAATTCGCTCGATCTCATTCGGGTTATCTATATCTAGCCAAAGAGCGCAGTCCCATTCGCCGGTTGTGCTCCAAGCTTCCTTAATCTCTTTGACGCTCTTCCATTGCGATGCAGAATCCTCGGGAGCCCCCTGCTTCCATTTCACTCGAACCCAAGCGCCCCAATGTCCAGCCCACTGTTTTTTTGCTTCTACTGCCATACAAAATCCCCCTATTCATTTTACGAATCAGGTTGGTATATAACAGAAGAAGGAATGAGGATTCAATATTTTGATTAAAAAAAAGGGGCAGCAAGAGACATCCCTGCTGCCGAAAAGATTACACGAGGGCGAGATTTAAATTGGGATCTTCGACCGCTTCGGGTTTAAAGTCCTTAGCAAGCTTTTGTTCTTCAGCCATAGTTTCTTCTTTCGCTACGAGCTTCTGACGGATTTGGAGCATTTCTGGAGAAACACCCTCATCGCTTGCGAGTGAAATGGTCTTTTGCGAAGTATTGTCGCTTAAGATGTATTTGCATTGGCTTAATTCAGTGACTGGCGAGCCTTCTCTTTTGAAGTTGATATCGAAAAACTTATCAGGATTTTCCCGATACAGTCTTCGGAGATACTTAGCTCCCCTTTTAGCAAGTCTTGCTTCAGCCCAAATGCGGAACCATTCGATTCTTGATCTGATCGCTTTTTGCTGTAAGTTTTGGCAGAATCCGAAAGGTTTTAAAGCCTTGCCGACTTGAGCCATCTGCTGATTATTTTCTAAATTAAAGTTCAAAAACTTCCGATTGATGTTCTTGTAGTGCATTTCATCTCTACGTCTTTCGCAAGACTGGACCATCATGAATTCAGACTTGAAAGCTTCGTTTCTGTCATCAAACATAAACAACCTATTATTTAAGTTAATGCATAAATTTTACAATAAACCACAATTATTTTAAACATAATAAGTTAAATTAAAATATACTAAATTTAAATCTTTAAACACGTCAGGAACGATTATTCCAACTAAGACTAACTCACTCAGAATAAGAGGCTATTTGGAGAGCCAGAATTCAAAAAAAATATTTACAACTAATCAGAGAAGGCGGGCGGGTGAATTTAAAGTAAATTATATGTACTTTAGGCCGCCTTGCTTTTTGACGATCTGAAGAGCCTCATCATAGCTTTCCTCATGAATGATGTAATGTTTACCATAAGCCCAACCGGGTTTTCGATACCCTTCAATATGATATCCCTCATATTTGATTTTCCCATTCGCAAAGTAAACGATTGCTGCCTCCTGCCCCAATTGAACTCTGTCTTTATCCTCAAAGTAGAGACTGATGTTGAGCAAATTACTAACGAATGGGTATACATCTAAATCAGGCCTTACTTCTCCATTGTTATTAATTTCCACTGTTAGGTTTTCGGCCACAAACACAATTAACTTTCTTGCATATTCCAATGAAATTTCATCATTCCTGTTTTTCTCAAGGGAATAACTTGCAGCAAAATTCCCAATCCCGTTTTTTTGATACCCCTCGGGCAAACACCAGTTAAAGCCATATCCGCGAAGAACTAAATCTGTTTCTGGCTTGATTTTTTGAGAATACAGGTTTAGGAGCTTATATGGAGGTTTCATTTGATAGGGATCTTTCACATCCTTTTTGCACGTACAAGACACCAGGGATAAACAAATTAACAGACAATTAGCAACTTTCATAGACTTCCAAACAAACTACAAATACTTTAAGGTGCCTTGCTTTTTGACGATCTCAAGCGCCTCATCATAGCTTTCCTCGTGAATGATGTAATGTTTGCCATAAGCCCAGCCAGGTTTACGATACCCCTCAATATGATATCCCTCATATTTGATCTTTCCATTTGCGAAGCAAACAATTGCTACCCCCTGCCCCAACTGAACCCTGTCCTTATCCTCAAAGTAGAGACTGATGTTAAGCGAATTGCTAACGAATGGGTATACATCTAAATCAGGCCTCACTTCTCCATTATTATTAATTTCCACTGTTAGGTTTTCGGCCACAAACACAATTAAATTTCTTGCATATTCCAATGAAATTTTATCATTCGAATTTTTCTCAAGGGAATATTTTGCTCGAAAATTTGCGATTCCATTCTTATATTCATAATTTTTAGGAACTCCGCAATTAATTCCATAAGAACGGAGAACCAGTTCTGTTTCGGGTTGTATCCGTTTGGAATACAAATTTATGAGCTTGTAAGGAGGATACATCTGATAAGGATCTTTCACATCCTTTTTGGTTGAGCAGGAAGATCCAACTAGGAAACAAAAAAGCAAAAAACTAATAAATTTCATATTTCCCTATAATCGTGCCATTTATAATTTCAGAAATTAAGTCTTGATAATCTTGCTGCATAAAGTAATGCCCGCCTAGACCAACCTCTGTCTCCCCTTGCTTGACAACCTCAACCTCTGCGTTTACTTTTGCAGCTTCAATTCCAGCCAAGCCTTTATTGCATATCTTTGATGGCCAATCTTTATCTCCAATCGCATTATAAACTTCGCAAGCCAGATGATTTTCTATAATGGCTGTTGTCCCAGTCGTAATTACAACAATCGTCTCCTGATACTCCGGGGGGAGCTGCTTGAGAGCCTCCCTAAACACATGCCCTCCGTTGCTGAATGTAACATGAACCTGTTTCAGCTTAGGGTTATCTCTCGCAATGATGTTTTTGGCTATCCTTGATAGGCTTTCCACTTCATAATCAATCGACCTTTGAATTTGTGAATTTTCAAGCAAAAACCCTGGCGCTTCTAAAACAAGTGGGGAAAACACGCCCAGACCCACATTTGATATATCATTGAATGCCGTTTCAAGCTGCTCTAATCCCACAAAAGCCAACCCTCTCACAATATTACTTGCATGCAGCAAATGAGGTTGAACTGCGAACGCCTTATCTAAAGTTTCAGTTAGCCGCAGCCCACCTTCTACTATAGAAGAAAAGTCGTTGTTAATACCACAATGAAAATGGATTGTACTCTGATCTAGATATCCAATAAGAGGGACTTCACGAAATGGCGCAGCTGGCTTTTGAGATGACAGGGACGACGCATAATTATCCCTTAAGATCGAAGTATCAACCTGCACTTTCGGATACCTTGCTTGAATTATCTGTAA
The DNA here is from genome assembly GCA_031423235.1 of Chlamydiota bacterium. Classification (GTDB taxonomy): domain Bacteria; phylum Chlamydiota; class Chlamydiia; order Chlamydiales; family SM23-39; genus REEB52. The sequence goes on from JANPFC010000054.1 coordinate 68,835, forward strand.
ACTCGCTAAGTATTTGGCTTCATCGGCCTCATTTAAAACATCTCTAACCAAATCGCGAAATTCTTGAGAGGAATGTTTCGGCTCTCTAGCAAGCAAATTAGCTACATAGTCAGGATCTAGGGTCTTATTTAGTTCCATTTCAATCAGATGCGTGAACTCAAGGCTAGAAGGAGGACGGGAGTCTTTAGACAGCAACTGATCCAAATAGTCGGGTGCACGAACTTCTTTAAGTTTCTGATCAATCAACTCAATGAATGGCTGATTTGGAGAGGGCCGCGATTCTGTACGCACGAAATCGCGAGCCTCTTTAAGGTTCGCTTCAATCAGCTCGATGAATTGCCGATTCGGAGAAGGTAGCGGTGACGCTGGAAGATTGGATCCCACTTGCGGAGCGCTTAAATATGGATCCGAGAGGCCGAACTGCTCATATAACTGAGACACATAGTCTTCCCCATACAATGTTTCTAGACTCAGTTGAGAATATGTGGTTTGATACAAGGGTGGTTCTGGAAGCGTAGGGGCTGGGGGCGCTATTTCCGAGGGAAGGCTAATTTCTTGAAACGGAAGAGCCGAAGGGATGGCGAATTCTTCTATTAGTTCTAAATGGGAGGATATCGGAGAAAGATCTTCAGCAAGCGATACTCCTTCGGGAGAAGGCTCTGGAAATGGAATTTGTGTACTTGATTCTAGTTTATCATCGGGAGAATCTGCTGCAAGAGAATTGATTAATGCAGCGCCCCCGGCAACGGCTGCTTGTGTCCCTGTACCTGCTGTATAAACTGCTACTGCAACTACAGCTGCTGCCGTAACTACAATGCAGGTTCCTATGATAATTTCTTTCTTGTGATCTTCCCAAAATTCCTGAACAGATTCGCATGTTTTTTGAGCTACTTCGCAAGTGCTTTTCCAAGCATCTGAAGCAATATCGCAAGTTTTATTCCAGGTGTTCTTCCACCCCTTTGAAAATTTTTTTCCCCAACCAGATTGTTGAACTTCCCATCCATTAGCCTTGCGAATCAGAATAGCAATTTGCTTCTCAGGAAAGGCTAGTACCCGACTTTGAATATCACCAAAAGAAAGGAGTTCTGTGATGCGAAGTACTGAGCCAGCAAGAAACGCCGGAATATCTCCGCATGAAAGATTCCGTCCATACCACCTGGACACCAAAGCAGCAAAGTCATCGCGAGAATAGAAAGATTCTCCTAGAGAATCTATAGATAAATCGACGCTCATAGTACCCCCCAAAAAATATTAGAGGGACGATGCTAATAAATTTTTAATTTATTGAGAATAAATAATTTTGACGATAAATCTGTACTGACGCAAACAATTCCCATCTTGACCTTAATTATAAATCCGCTATTATATGTGCCAAAAATGGCATTATTTGGTTTAAAACCATCAACTTAAGGTGATTCATGAAGCCGGTCGAAATTTTTATCCGATACTCAGACCTAAACACGCAGCTCGATAAAGTAACAACGCTCTCGCAAGATGGTAATCTTATTTTTAACGATGATGGGGAAGGCTTTAAAGCCCATTTGAAAACAATAGGTAAATTCGCTCTATTAACTGCAGCTTCACCCTTAATTTCCCTAGCCCGCCTGGTCCGCTCTGCAGCCTTTATCTTTATGGGAGAAGGGAAAAGCGCTGGACGCGAATTTCTAGGAGCGCTAGCCACACCGTTGATTACAACCGGATGCTTAGCTGGCTCCCTCCTCTCTTCTCTTGTATATGTACTCTCCTCTGGCAATGCCACTTTCTATACCAGCATGAGAAGAACCTATGGTGCTTTCGAAGCATGGGTCAATCAAGTCAATCTGAAATCACCGGATCTTCGAAGCTACTCCCAAAGAGTCAGCGGCACATTGGAAGCCTTCAAAGGAAGGATCTGGACAACGGCTCCTTGCATGCAGCCGATGTTTGAAAACGGGCTTGAAGAACGGGGCGGTCTATTAGATCAAGCTAGAATCCAAAAGCTATTCCCCTCGCTTCAAGTCAATGAGGTTCTTATGGAACAGGACAGAGTCGTCATTCAGAGCGAATATGCAAATAGCAATGTTCACTACACAGCATGCGGCGGAGCCTATGAGCACAGAAAAGTGTCATCGGACCTTTGCTGCTGCTACCGGGTCGAAACAGTTTATGACCGGATCCTCTGCTGCGAGCTCGGCCAAGGAACCTGTTCGTCAATAAGCAATTCAGGCGACACATGCGGCATCGTAACCTGCGGATGCGGCGGTGTTGGCGCTTGCTGCTGCTACACCAAAGAGAACAACACTTTGACCTCTGTCAATACGGGATGTTTCGGTCCTGAAGGCTTATTCTATACAGCCGGATTGCAAAGAGTTACAGGGTAAAACTCCTATTGACTTCATTTTATAGTCAGCCTAGAATCCGACCCGAATTTTTTTTGAGTCGAACTGGAATCTGAACTGAACAATAGGAATTGACTATGACACATGCACTCCGCTCTCTTTCTCAGTATTTACCTAACGCTACTAGCATGAAAAGACACCTCGAAGCCGCTAAGGAAGGGATTCTATTGGGTAGCGCAGGAGGAATCATCGCGAGCGCTATTACCCGCATTACATCGATTGTTTCCGGCGGAGTTTTTGGAACTCTATACGGTACATTAGGAGCCTGCCTTGATTACAAATTTCGGACAATGCGGCCTGGGACAAGCGCCATCCCCAGGATCCTACTTGCCAATGCGATAGCCATACCAGCAGCAACACTTGCTCTCAAAGCGCTTGGGACAACTTTAAACCCTTCCGAGGCTCTTCAAATGAGTGCGGTTGCACAAATTAGCGGAGTCATCTTCAACGCATTGAATGATAGAGCGCAAAAGTTTTGGGAAAAACCAAAGGAATGCTAGCCATCTCTATGACTTCAGAAATTCAATCACGAGTTTGTTGAACTCCTCGGGCATTTCTGCATGAACAGCGTGACCCATTTCGGGGATTATCTTCAACTTCACGTTGTTCATTGACTTGGCGAGCTTTTGGAATTCTTTCGGCGGGGCAAGAATATCCTCTTCCCCGCAAATAGCTAAAATGGGCGCGGTGATATTTTTCAACCACTTCCTCGAGTCGAATTTAAGCAACGCATCCAATTGGAGTTTATGGTCCGATTCGGATTGGGGCGCTGGGTTGCTCGTAAAAATATCAACAAAAGCAGATACCGCATGGGTATTTGCCATAAAGCTATTTGATAAGATCCAAGGCATTACAGACTCGGCGAGACGAGCTGGACGGGCGCCATCCATCCGCAAATGATAAATAAACGACAACGCGGCAGCACCGACAGCGGTCATCTTAGGAAACGGATAGGCGAGAACGCATTTCCCGATCTCATCCCCATGTTTTGCAGCAACCGTCTGAACCACCGCGCTTCCCATTGACGAGCCCAATACATGCGGCTTCTTCAATTTAAGCGCCCTAATGATGCCGATCGTATCGCTTGCCATATCATCCACCGTGTAGGGATCTTGTGCATGATCGGACTGGCCAGATCCGCGATTATCGATCAAATACAATTGGAAATGTTCTGCGAGTCCAGCGCGAATGGAATCGTAGAGATGGATATCGCAAGTATAGGCGGGGACGAGGACTAAGGGATGACCTTTTCCCTCAATTTCATAGTAAAAGTGGCGGTTTCCAAGTTTGATCTTAGGCATAAGCTCCTTCTAAAATTTCCAATTTACAAGAGGCTTAAATGAAGATCAAGCGATCAGCAAAACTAGTTTTTAATATTCGATCCCCAGATCAGCAAGCTGCTTAGTCAGCTCTTCAAAGGAAGTGAAATGAACTCCACGTATGCCCACATCTGAGGCTCCTTTTACATTAACCACCAGATCATCGATAAAGATACACTCTTCCGGTTGTTTCTGAATCAGTTCCAACACCGAGAGGTAACTGCGGGGATCGGGTTTTTTTAGTCCAATCTGGAAGGAGAGGACAACCGGGTCAAAAAGAGCATAGAGTTCTTGATTGCAGGCTGCATGGGAAGGGATCGTATCTGAAAGTAAAGGAGTTGCATATCCAGCAGCCTTTAGTTTTTTGACCAAATCAATCATTTGAGGATTTGGCAAATGCTCATGCCTTAGATAATGCTCTTGCCATAGTTCGGCCCAGTTTTCACACAGCTTGCCGCCAATAGACGATGCGAATTGCTCCCAAAAATAGTTCTCATCCACTTTCCCCGTGTTCAGTTCTTTGACTTGGACCCAAAAGCGACTTTTAACCTCTTCCTTAGACAGAGGAGAATCCAAAGACTCCCGAATGAATTGCATAGTGTCGGCTCCATCGGAGTGAATAACGACGCCGCCAAAATCAAAAATGATCGCGGTTTTCCGTGGATTTTCGTCCTGCATTTTCACCTGAGCCATAAGGGGTAATACGAAGGCTATCAGAATCGATAAATATTTAAGAGCTCTCATAATAATTGGTGTTCCACAGCTGTGAATTTCGTCTTGAATCTACCACACTTCGAAAGAGAGTGCAATGAGGCTTCCGCACAGAGCAACTGTCGCGAAGCCAACCACTTACAATCTAAATTGTTATAAAGTTATAACACTTCCATCTTGTTATAAGATTACAACAAAACAGCAAAACAAACTGATCACCTTCCCGATCGGCATTTTCTGAACGGGGGTTTATCTCCTAATGACAATCGTTGCTGCTCAAAAAGTCGATGAAGATCATTTCGCCCCGAACGAATCCCATTCGTGCGATTAAGACGCTTCCCGGTTCATTGACCAAGCCCGTATTCAGCCTAGCTCTAAGCGTAACGTGAAGCATACTTATCGATTAGTTTTCTAATCATTGTTTGATAATTCGTATGGTATTTCTCTGCTTCATTTTTAAAGAATTCAATGCTCGACTTAGTTAAGGATATGGTGATTTTCGTGGTCTCTTCTTTCAGAACCAGATCCTTAGGTTGAGGTAGAAAGTCATCGACTATTTTAATTTTTCCAATAGCCTTATCTGTATATTTAACTTTGCGCTTTTTCATAAATTTTCCTCCCTTGTCTCCAATAGCCTGCGCCAAAAATGCGAATAGTTTGGTTTCTATAGGTAAATCGGACGGTCATAACCATCCCCTCTACCATGCCAAAACAGTAATACCGGATTTCATTTTTCGAGTGTTCTAAATCTTGAGCAATGATTCGGTGTGGATCTAAAAAGGCTTGTTGCGCATCAAAAAACGAAATGCCGTGCTTTGAAACATTCATTGCCTCTTTCTTAGAATCCCATTCAAAAGCTGTTTTGTTCATATCTCATAATATTGCCAAGTACCCATATATTTAACCATATATTTTTGTGGCTGTATTTACAAGGCAAGGCGTGGGTATGCTTACCGCTTTTCTCGTGGACCAACTTTGGACCAAATAAGATTGGGAAAACACATCCGGCAAATTCAAGCTGCAGTGGTATGCGGTTTAAGCAAGCGTGGCTGAAATAGTCATAATGCGCAGATCTTTAGATCTGCAGTGAGTAGCGAAAAGGTTCGAACCAACCTCTTCCGGAAATAAAAAAAAACTCAGCACGAAGCTGAGGTTTGTTTTCTTTCGGACGCAGTGGGGACCAATTCGTACCGAGTCGCTCACCTCCCCTTCCAGAGCAAAATCCCCTTCAATGAGAGCATGCCCGCTTACCAACAGTTTTCCAAATAAATCAAACACTTAAAAACACATGGCATGAATGATCAGGCAATCGCTACCTGTATGAGGATTATAAGAAAAATAGTTAAAATAATGTTATGTTGTAGCCAAAGACACTTGATTTGGAAAGCACCATAGGATGAATTTAGACTGAGCTATGAACATTTACATAAAATAAATATCTTTATATAGTGCCTGACCCAACCCAGTAGGGACACTATGAGTTCAGATCTATCTATTGATTCTCTCGACAATTCTTTGAGTGAGTTTTATCTTGCGCCCCCTCTCAATTACAGTGACTGGAACGGGTACCAAATTACTTGGAGAGATGTTCCTGAAATTCGTTCCGAAGTGGAACGCCGAATCTTACAGATTTACAATTCGGGCAATCATGTCCTTGCTTTACAATTGGCAAACCTATACTTCGAGCAAATTTATCCCCGTTATGAAATCCAACAAGTGAAATCGTCTAAGCCAGGCATATTCGATTCTGAGGAGAACCTTGGAGAGTGGCTGAAGTATGCTAGAGAATTCCATGACAGGTTAATAGAAGAACAGAATGTGGTACTGGGCGAAGTTGGATTAATTGATCCCCCACCCCCTCTTGAACCGATTTCAGAAACCAATTACCCAGCTCTTTGGGCTCATCAGGTATATTGCCTGGAAAATGGGATTGCCCTATCAACACCAAAGTCTCACTCAGGTGGATTGAAGGAATTTTGGAAAGAACATAAAACAGCGATCATTATTGCCGCCGTTGTCATTGTTGTTGCCGTTACCGTTGTTGTTGTCATTGTAACAACGGGAGGGACAGGTACAAGTATTGCAGTCGCATCGGGAGCGGCGGCGGCTCAAGCCGCAATTGATGATTACAATTCCTCTGAGGATCCCAATCTACAGAATTTGCAATACGAATCCAACGTCAATGAGGGAATACAAAATTTTGCCAAGGCAATTGGTGCAACCGATGTGAATAACGCCAATGGGGCAATCACTCTCATTGAGACGAACTCCATATCATCAAAGCTTACCCCTGAAATTTTGACAGATCTTGTAAGTAATTGGAACCAGAACCTGGCTATGGGCAAAGTTGCAGTAGCAACTGGCGAGCAATCAGAAATCGCATTTCACTCTCCAATCCTGCAGCCTACCATTCAACATTTCACTGTGAATGAAAGCACTGTTTCTTTAGGACATCCTCAAGTATCAAATCCACTTGAACAATTAGATCCACAACCTATGAGTCTTCTGCCTTGGGTCACTGAAGGAATTAGCTACCTCCAATGGAAGGAGAGAAATTATCTCGAACAATTGTTCAAAGAATTTGAAAATATGGATAGTACGTCTGCAAGCAACAATGTGGCTTCAGCCCAATCGACTCCCGATGAAGCTCATCCTAAAATTACAAATCCAAGCGAATGGATTGAATTGCCTCAGGAGACAAGGCCACGATTTAATGATCGAATTGTAGAGGATTATCTAAATGATATAGAAAGAAGCCCAAATCGCACCAAAAAAAATAATTTCGCTTCAAGGGCAGATCATTTTTTCGACAGCTTTCAATCGCCGCCTCCATATCCAAAAATGGACCTCATTGGAAATCTTGATCAAAGCACCATCCATTACCATTGTGGTATAGGCAATAGTGATTCCGATATAATCGAAGGAGGAACTTGTCTATATGGAACACTAGGTGAAGAATTTGCAGTTCAACCTCATCTCATTCACTCAGATCGTGTAGGATCGGGACTTGGCTTTGTTGCTCTGGAACAAATTGAGAAGAACCAGGCTCAAGTCAGAGAATTGCAGCAAGGATTTTATTTTAGAGAAGATGATACACTAAGACTCCCTCAAGTGATTCTCGATTACTCTAACATCCAAAAATCGATCGATTACGAGGTTGAAAATCTATCCAAGATCGCTCAAAATATAATTAAGCAAGGAAATCCAAACTTGAAGCAATTGCATGTGACATTCAGCAATGGTGGTTATATCTTCAACGAAGCATTAAAACAGCTGCCTTCTGAATATCGAGAAACAATTATTGTTGTTACAACAGGTACTACAAAGATTGTAGATTATGATTCCGCCCATAAAGTATATAATATAATAGGAGATAAAGACAAAGGTTCGCAATTATGTAATGGAGGATTGAGTGGAATTGAAAAAGCAAAAGACAGGACTGATGTGAGAGTAATTCCGCAAACAGAAACTCAGAAATGGGTAGGCGGTCATTACTTTATCCAACCAAACTACCAAGAAGCAATTTTGGACTATTTAAAAGACGAGGTAATTAACAAATATGAGATTTATTAGTTTAATATTAGTTTTAATGTTTATGATCTCTGGATGTAACCGTAAAACGGTTGGGGAAATTATAGAGAAGGACCCGTCATATAAGGTTATGCTTACATTTTCCGAAGAAATCAAAAAAGAAACTAATTTGATTTTAACATGCTACGGATACAACAATTGTCTTGATAAAAATTATCATCACATAAATGAAGTCGCTAATTTTTCTCTAAGTTATTTGCTCACCAAAAGTAAAGAAGAGGAAATCTCAATCGAAGAAGCAAGAAATCTGGTTGTATTTGTTGCTGAAAATTTTCTAAAAACAGTGAATTCCGACACCAAAGTCATCCCTATGTTGGATGTATATCCATTAACAAGTGATTCGATTAGAGTTTCTATTCATTTTGAAGATGAAAATAGAATTCATCTGGGACAGGGAGTGGCAAATGTTCGTTTGAGGCGTGGAGAAATCGTATATGATGGCTTTAAAATTAGGGAATATACAGGTAAATATCCAGCCAAAGGAAAGCACTACACCATATTCGAAGAGAGCTATGCTGGTGCCCTGGAGAAAGTTTCGAGAAAAGCGATATAGGCCTTTGGGTATGGAGCCAATAAATAAAAAAAAGACCTCAGCTTTCGCTGAGGTCTTTGTTTTCGGACCCGGTCGTCACCAATTCGAACCTTTTCGCTCCTCCCCTTCCAAGTTAAAATCCCCATTAATGAAGACCTGGCACTTCATCAGAAACTTGCAACAAAAATCAAGGAATTGAAAATTCTTGGTCTCACCAATGAAGAGATCGGAAGAAGACTGGGAACTACAAGAAAAACAGTGAAGAAGGGGTTACGGTGCAATACATAAGCAAAGGGCTATTAAAACACCTCATTATGATCGTGATTATATTTGGCAAAAATATTATGCGACTGTTAAAATTTTCTGATTTTAAAGGTGAACCGATTTTATGAGCAAAAATAGCCAATCACAGCCTAACTTACTCACTCCCCATCCTCTCAGTCTGACCCTAGGTCTCACGGAGGCAATGCTATATAACATCGGAAACACAACATTAAAATGTGGCGAAGCGGCTGGGCAATTTTTATCAATTGAACCGCTAATGCGATTTATTGCAGAGATCCATATTCCCTTTCAAAATAAAGTTGCAGACCTAATAAAAGCCTCTCTAAG
>JANPFC010000055.1:0-61584 GCA_031423235.1 Chlamydiota bacterium
CGTTTGTGTTGCGCTATGAGCTGAGCCCGCTCAGCATCGCTTAAGAAAATCATGCTCAATATTTTGCATGTCAAGCCAAATTTTTATCAAACCGATTCTTGAATCACGAACGGTATACATTCGGGTGTGTTCTCTAATTGCGCGCGTGTTTTTGGAAGGCAATAATCTTAATAAATATCACATTGTTCAGGATATTGCTTAAAGAAATTGAGTTCGTAGTTTTACCGCTAGTTGTTCTTCCTCTTTTGAGTCGATGATTTCTTTGATTGAGTTCCAAGCAGGGATGAATTTCTCGGGCGCAGCGTCTTGGATGTCGCGGAGAAATGCTTCCCGATCAGAGGCGTTGAAGTGGGGAAATAGCACCTGCATCATCTGAATCAACTCATCTACCGTCATTAGCTGGTAAGTCTCTTCTTCCACTTTTCGCAGCTCAACATCCGTGTACAGTCTCTGCAATTCTGGCAGAATCAAAGTTTCTTCCAGATGAAGATGGTGGAGATTGTCGCCAACGAATTCTCTATAGCTGAGATAAAACTGATAGCCCAATTCAGTCTGGTGAATTTTGTCTTGTGAAGCTTTAATTTGGTTTAAAAGGCTCTGTAGGTTATGAAAAATGGCATCATGCTGCTGATGGTCATCATGTGCTTCTTGAAAAAGCGTTGAGCCCTTTTGGCGAAGGAGGGGGTGGAGCTTTGTATCTTCATATTGAGCATGGCCCTGGAGCATCTCGACGACGGCACTGAACTCCTGTTCGATTTTTCCCACTTGGAGAGGGATCCGAAAATCTGTTTTGGCCACTAGCCTTTCGAGCTCATTCAGTGCGAAACTGACGTATTTATGCTCGCGATAAAACTTATATCTATTCTGTTCCATTTGAATACCTAGCTAAGAGTTTTGCTTTCATCTGTTCTAACGGGTAATCTTTTGGCCCAAGCATATATTCTAGGGAAATCCCTTGTAGCAATGAGCGGAGGAACGTAGCTTCCATCTCGGGATCGGGAAACCCAAGATCGCTGTACAATTTCTTCTCCGCTTGAAATAGTCTTTCAAATTGATCGCGGTATTTTTCCATCGCCTTCTCGATTGCGCGGACGCCATCGGCGTTTAGGTATAGAGAATTGTAGAAGCGGAGTTTTTCTGTATGTTCGATGAGTTCCAACAAGACGAAATCAACCAAAAAGGAGAGCCGTTTCTTTGGATCTTCAATAGACTCAAGCCCCTGGACTAGCGGAAGGGCGTCTTGAAGTCTTATTTCGGCTAAGGCGATGAGGATGGCCTCTTTGCTCTCGAAATAATGGTAAGCTAATCCTTTAGAGACTTTAGCCGCTTTGGCGATTTGAGCCATACTGCCAGCATGATACCCATTTTTAGAAAATATTTTAATTGCGGCTTCGAGGAGTCGGGCTATCGATACCTTCCTCTCTAAAGCGAATTGCTTATGGCTTTTTGGACTCATATCTCTCTATGCTAACATAGGTTGACCGATCGGTCAACCAAATCGTTTAATGAGTCATGTTAAATTAATGATGTGTATTGGATTGATTTGTGTGAAACCATATAATACGCCAAAAAAATAGGTGGGTATATGATTGCGAGTTTAATTGGAAAAATGGTTTTACCAGAGCCTTCTGTCTCGGATGAAATTTTTGGCAGACTCTACTACGGCGTCAGCACTTGCGTGGATACTGCTCAGACGGTTGTAAAGGTAGCCAGATCCATTTTTACCAGCGCCCTGGCTCTAGTTTTTGCGGGCCAATCTACTTTGCTGAACAAAGCTAGCCTCCTTTCTTGGGACGATGTTGGTTTTTCTCTTCAGATGACCGGTTACTCGCTTTTGGGAATATTAAGTCCCCAACAGGCATGGCTAAAAAAATGTCAGTCTCATATTTCAAATGCCACTTCTACTAAGAGAGTGGAAGTTTCTGATTTCCTACTCGAAGAGTGGGGAACCGCGAAATCTGCCGGTGTCCGCACGTTTCTCATTGGGCAAATGCTAGAGAGTGGATTCCGCTACGCTACTTCTTCTGTTCGATTTTTCGCAGCTAAACTAATGTATGCGATGAGTTTGGAAAATGCCAAATTCGTGAACCTAGTCGCCGATGGGGCTTACCACTCCGCTGAATGCGCAAGCCATGAAGTGAGCTTAATCTCCAAGGTCGCTTTCAATCGTTATTGAGCTTTGAAAGCGTCCATTTTGGGTACTGGAGTTCCGACCCATCCAATTTCAACCAGCCAGGCATGATCATATCCAACCCAGTCTTCTGTTTTATATTTAGGGCATCAAGAATAGATGTTATGAGAGGTCCAAATGAACAGGATATTCCAATCGAAAGGTTATCCGATCTAAGTTTGACTGCCATAAACATATCTCCGCCGCATGGCGCGACTGTAATTACATCCGTTGATTCAGGGACATAAGATAATCCATTCCTGCGGGCAAATATCTGCGCAGCCGACTCTGCAATCTTCTTGTCTGAATCAGAGGCTATGGTTGTATTTGAAACAGAAAAAACGATCTTGTCATCTTCAACTCTTGGGAATGTTTTCAGGACAACTGAATATTCTGTGCCGGTTTGAGCAACCGTAACAAATCTCGTTAGGTCAGATGGAATTGCCATAATATCCTCGTTTGACCGAGCGATATTAATAGGAGTGGGAGATTATTTGCATGAAAAAAATGGGTGCTGAGGTTATAAATATGGGCATGTTTGAGAAGAGATTAGCAGGTAAAGTCGCTCTGGTTACAGGAGCTGCTCAAGGCATTGGGAAAGAAACGGCGATTGTTCTTGCAAGAGCTGGCGCCAGGGTAGTTGTGTCGGACATATTCGATACAGCGGGCAAATTAGTTGCCGAGCAAATAGGAGAGGGGAGCCTCTATTTGCATCTCGATGTGCGCAAAGAGAGCGATTGGGAACAGTGCATGCAAGAGATCGTGAAACGATATGGCCAGCTCAATATCCTCGTGAATAATGCCGGTCTGACAGGATTTCAAGAGGGTTTTGGTCCCCAAGATCCTGAACATGCATCATTAGAAAGCTGGAGAGAGGTTCACGCAGTCAATTCCGATGGCGCGTTTCTTGGCTGTAAGCATGGAATTCGGGCGATGAAAAATGGGGGAGCATGTTCTATCATCAATATTTCCTCTCGGTCGGGCCTTGTTGGGATTCCGGGAGCTGCGGCTTATGCATCGAGTAAGGCTGCGATGAGGAATCATACGAAATCGGTCGCCCTATATTGCTGCCAGCAGGGGTACAACATCCGCTGCAACTCTATCCACCCCGCAGCCATTTTGACCCCGATGTGGGATCCGATGCTGGGGGATGATCGAGAAGCCAAAATCAAGGAAATTTCTAAAGATATCCCCATGCATAGAATGGGAGCGCCCGAAGATGTCGCGAATGCTGTGTTGTTTTTGGCCTCGGATGAGTCTAAGTATATCACCGGGATCGAACTGACTATCGACGGCGGTATTCTTGCAGGTTCCGGCGCATCTCCACAAAGAAGATAATACACACAATTATGAGACTGATATGGCTGTAAGTTCTACGCAACAATTTCCTATTCCGACCCACGTACAAGAAATAAGAGCCATCTATGTGTTATCAATTTCCAATCAAATAGCCGTTTGCATAGCGTTCAAAAAGGGGTGCGAAGCCGTGCGGCAAGCCGCAGAAAAAGTGCTATGTCCTGATTACTGGGAACATAACACGCTTATTGGGCACATGCCCGCGGATAATCGTTATATTCAAGAAAGGAGATGTGTTTGCAAGCTGCTTTCCACGGATGCAAGCCCACTAATTCAGAAAATTTTAGATGTTGTGGATCTGGTTGGCACTAAGGATTCATCTCATCTTAGGATGGTTCCTGTTATTCCAACCATAAACCTATTGGACACAATTCAAGCTCCGCCTGCTCAAGCCCTAGTAGACATCAAAGAAGTGCACGGCTCTTGAATCTATCCCATTAATTTGTTATTCGTTTTTTATTAATGTAATAATTTGTTATAATATTAATAATTTTAACATTAAAAGGGTGAATATGAGTGCTATTGCATGTTTGAGCGGTACATTGTCTTGGGGTTTGATCAGAACGGGCGATTGGATGATCAGGAGCGGAGCTGGAATCATAGATCAAGGGATCCGGAAATCTAACGTTCTCATAGACCATATTTGTCACGGCTGCAAGATAAGTCGATTTAGTCCTGATTTCGAAGAAGTGAGAGGTATCATCAACCAGTCGTCGTTATACACTACTCAAACTGTTAATCAATTGAATACTATTCTTTCAGAAGCTCTCAACCAAGAAGTGGTAGGCGAAGGGATTTGCAAAATGGGCGCTGTTTGTCAGATTGCAGGGGTTGCATTGGGTGCCTACGCTGTTTATAAATTGGCCGGACAGGTTGTCAATTACTTAAAAAGTTAACATCCACAGTCGCTAATTTGGTACGAAGCTCGACTAATTTCAAGCTTTTTCCTATACTCTCGGCCCCATTAATAGTGAGGCCGTATGTTCAATTTCTTGATCGCTGCATTTTTGACTGTTGTTCCTCAGGAAGAAATCATCCACCTGATTCCCGATTTTGCTCAACCCAAATACTCTAGCAATGAACAAAGTCTCGCCTATCTGGCTCCCAATGAACGGGGATCTTACAATCTGCATGTTGATGGGAAATGTGTAACGAATGAACGGCGCTCAATCTATCAATTCAAATGGGATCCCGATAACGCTCACCTCCTCTATCTTTATGATGAAGAGGGGGATGAAAATTACCACTTGTATCGGACAGATTTAGAGGGGAAGAGAGAAGATCTGACCCCTTTTCAAGATGTTCATGTTGAGTTGCTCGGCGTTGATAAATCGTCAGCTCTAATTACAATGAATGTACGCGATCCAAGATACAACGACTTTTACAGGATCGATCTTGAAAGCAAAAATCTAGAGCCCATTTACCCTCAGAATGACCATCGCGACAGGTGTTTTATTGGGGATAATTTAGAGCTCAAAGCGATTATCAATCTAGAGCTAGACGGGAGGAAATATCTCGAGGTTTCTGAAAATGGAAATTGGCGCACTCTTTGCGAACTCGACCCAGATGACTGGTATACTGAAATCGTGCAGATAAGTCCTGATAAGAAAAACATCGTTATTCTCTGCTGCATGGAGCAGCCTACCCGGGGGATCTACTCGATCGATCTCCAATCGGGAGATGCTGAGCTCCTTTTTTCCCATCCGAAACTAGATTGTTTGAAGAGCTATTTTCATCCAGAGACGGGCGCTCTTCAGGCAGCTGTGGTTCGCGATGGGCTTCTAGAGTGGCATTTCTTTGATGCGGATTTTCAAACAAATTACGAAAGGATTGAGTCGGTTCTAAAAAAAGGGGAAATTCATCTTATTTCCCGCCTTTCCAAGGATCGGAAATGGTTTATTGTGCACAGGCAGGATGACGCTCCAAATGCCTACTATGTATGGGACAAAGATGAGAAAAAACTGACCCTGGCGTATCAGGAAAGCCCAAATCTACTCAACTACACTTTCGGAAAAATGGAGTCGTTCCATTTTACAGCAACAGATGGACAAGATATCCAAGGTTATTTTCTAAAACCGCCGGTGGGCGAGACCCCTTATCCTACCGTTGTTCAAGTGCATGGCGGGCCTCATGGAAGGGATCAATGGGGTTTTATCCCTCACCGCCAATATTTGGCATCTCAAGGCTACGCTGTACTATTTATCAACTATCGAGCTACTTTTGGTTTCGGAAAGAAGTTCCTGATGGCCGATAAGGGGGAGTGGGGAGGGCGCGTCTTTCAAGATATCATCGATGGAAAGAGATGGGCTGTAGAGCAAGGATGGGTAGATCCGAATCGGGTTGCCCTTAGAGGGGGCAGCTATGGGGGATACATGGCTCTTCTTGGCTTGACTCTGACCCCTAATGAGTTCCAATGCTACTTATCAGATTGCCCTGTCGTAGAACCTAATGCTTGGATGCCGCAAGGGTATGTTGTTTGGGATTTTGCCTACGAGAGCCTCTTTCGGAACGCGGTTGCTTGCGCCAAAAGCCCCTTGACTTACGCAAGCCATGCGAACAAACCCTTACTTATGACGCATGCAGAAAACGATCTTCGTGTGGTTCTGGATCAAAGTCAAAAAATGTCTCAAATTCTCCAATTATACAGAATACCTCACACCTACATTGTATATCCGAGAGATGGGCATATCTTTTATGACCCAGACAATCGGCGCCACCATCACCTCGAGGTGGATGCATTTCTCAATAAGTGCTTGCAATGACTTTTAAAGCACGGAGACCTTCGCGTAGGATGGCAGGATCTCCCGAGTGATGGCCGTATAGAACGAGCATCATACTGCTATAGATTGCTCGTAAACGGGCAAGCGCCCAAGTATCGTGGGAGATCTCGCCATACGCCTCTCGAAAGAGGTGGTGGGCGTGCTGAGGAAGAAAGCTGTGGGCGATGGATAGATCCATAGCGGGATCGCCAAGATGGATATCGCCCCAATCAATCACTCCAACGAGCGTATGCTTTTCATCGACGAGCAAATGCCTTACGTAGAAGTCTCCATGAACAAGAACATTAGACAGCGGCGCTCTCAAATTCTTAGATGTTTCAAGGACCGATTCGAGTCCTTTTCTATTTTCAAGGAGATTGAGGAGGGCAAGTTCTGCTAAGTTCTTTCTGATTTTCTCAATCAGCTGCGTCCCGTCGATGCGGCTTCGGTTGTCGCCGAAAATATGGGATCCAGCCACTATAGCTCCGGAGGTGTTGTGAAGGTGGGCAAGAAAGCGGGCAATCGGCTCAGCTAGAGAGGCTCTTTCATCTTCAGTCAAATTTGCGTAGCAGGCGGTGAAGCCGGGGAGCATCTTATAGCCGATGAAAGGCCATGGAAAGCGGGAAGTGGGCTCGCCTCTCCATTTCGGAACGGGTATGGGCAAGGGGAGAAGAGGAGCTAGTTTGGGGAGGATGCACCACTCGGCCTCCAAAAGGGGAAGGGCGATCTCTCTTCGGGGGAAACGGAAGATTAGGTCTTCGTTAATCACAAAAGCGGTATTGTCCCACCCTGCGCCTAATAGACGGATTTTGGTAGGAGATAGCTGAGGAAATTGCTCGCGGATGAGCTCGAGGGCAAGCGGCGGCTCGAGTGTCTGCTCCGGATTCCAGAGATGAGTCATGATTTTCTACATCGCATGATAGTTAAAGAAGACCATGTGGATTAAATTTAGGAGAAAGTGAGTGAGGATCGCACTTTCAATCTTGCCTGAAAGTAGATAGACGCCGCCATAAAGAAGACTCGCGATGAAGACAAATCCCAGTACCGCTGCATTCGGGCTCCAAAAAACATGAGCAAACGTGAAGATGGCTGAGGTGAGGATGAGGGCAGCTATTTTGCCCCACTTCGTGTTGTGGAAATAGCGGACTAATTGGGTTTGCAAAAAGCCTCGATAGAACCCCTCCTCAGGGATACAGGTGAGGATTAGATTGCTCCATGTGCGGAGCCCCATGTGGGTGGGAATCTTTAATTGCCAATGGGTGGCTTTAGCAATTGTTGCAAGGATGGCTAAGACCGCAATTCCGCAGCATCCGTAGCCAAGGCCAATGAGGACTTTTTTCCAGTCCTTGAGCGTTTTAGAGAGGGGAACCAATAGGGCTAGCGGCAGGAGGCCGACAATAGGACCTTCCAATCCGATTTTAAATTTAGATGTGATCAATACAGGTTCAAATCCAGGAACAAGGCGGAGTTTAAAGCTGATCGATACGATGACTAATAGGGCGAATAGGGCAAAGCTTGGCTTCTTATCATAGTACAGCCACAAGATGGAGAGCAGCGCTAAAATAACGAGCCCCAGAAAGAAAACGTTTCCGTTGATTAATCCGCCAAGGACGCTGAGGCCAAGGAGACTGCCCCAAATTTTAGGATCTCGCCTGATCCATAAGCTAAGAAAGGATAGAGTGAGGAAAAGGAAGCTTAAAAAAGTCACTGAAGGCCCCATTCAATACAACGAAGTATTTTAGAATGAGGGAGGCCTGTTGTAAAGTGAAATGATTAAGCCATCGAGAGACGATCGCCCTGCAAACATGCTCCCACGCTGGCCTCTAGATTTACTTTGAAAGTAGCATAGTCAGCGGTGCTGTATAGATCCATTTGCCTGCCGCACGTATGAAAACGGGGGTTACCATCATATGAATACCCTTTAACGATCAGCCGCCCGTTTTCGGGCAATGTCCGAATCCCTGTTGTACATTCAACTAAATCTCCAAGTTGCTGGTCGCTCGCTGCATCAATCCATCTCCTGAGATGCAATGCAATTGCACGATCGCTATCAAACGCTAAGGCCCTAAGAACCACCTGTTTCGATAATGATCCTTGAATCTTCACTTGGAATGCTTCTGGAGTAGCTCCCTTCAATCGTTCAAATTGCAACCCACGAGCCAAAAGGGTCATAGTCATTGATTTTGCCATAACCATAGTGGCCTGAATTGCTTCATCAATTCCTGACTCTGCATAGAAATCTTCTATGGGTGCTCCTAGAGCATTCTCAGTGATAGTTCGATTTGCAATGCCAATGACCTGCTCAGGGCTAAAGTGGGGATATTGGGTTTCTATGTAAATCCTACGCATTTTTTGTTGGAGATCTGCTGGCATTTCTCCTGAATCTGAGAATTGATTTATTTCAGTTTGAGTAAGACTGTGCATCATTTTGAATACGACTGGATGGAGCTGCTGCCCAACTCGGATCTGTAGGTCTTGATCACCTAATGCCACGCCCAAGATGGCTCCGAGCCCTCTATAGCAGGTATTTTGTTGAGCCGGATCTAGCTGCTCGTTTGGTTTAATTTGCGGGATAAATAGGTCATCTCGCTTTATTACGGGCAATTTCTGTTGTCCATCTTTAAAAATTTCTTTGAATAAACCTGTTGCAAGAGATCTTCTGAGTCCACCTGCGTCAACACCCTGGAGATGTTGCCCTTGAGCTACGTGTCTGACTTCTGGAAGTCTTCCTCTGTTTCTGGAAATTGCCGTCGGCATTCTCAAAAGGATTGCTGTCGGATCGGTGGTGATGTGATCAGGATTGATTTCAATAACCCCACGATCTTCACCTCTTGAATTGAACTGCATCCTAATCTCGTTCATTGGTCGAAACTGAGCAGGATCTATGTGGGCTAGATATCCTGGTCTTTCAATGTCTCGTACTCTTGGATTTAACCGCATCCAATTATAGTTCAGTGGTCGAACCGGATCTTGAGGAAAATCTACTTCGGGTCGATTATTTTGCAAATCTTCCAAAGATTGAATCCGAGCTCTAATTAATGCAAGAGTTGATTCTATGTTGTTGCGGGATTCACGAATTTCGAATACAAAATTCGTGGCTGAATCTAGCCTTATATTACGTATAAATATGTCTGAATGTTGAGAACTATTGCTGAGAATTGTGAAATATCTTATTAGTTCTTGCCGTACTGGCGGGGGTAAACCTGGTAGGTTGGCATAGGCCAATTCACGGATTCGGACATCCACATTAGGGTTGTTTCGTAATGGAGCATATTCAGGGTCGAATTCAGGGGGCAGGGCGTCCTCGTTAGCTAGAGCTTCAGGAACTCTCTCGGGTTGAGGAACTGCTCCTTGGGCGGGCGCGTCAGCAGCAGGCTCTCTTCTCAATGCATCATGATGATCTACATCCCAAGGTAGAGGTACGTCGTCAGGAACTAGTGCGCCTATTGCGAAGGCTGGCTGCAGATCGGCTTCTGCAGCTTCAGGCGCACCGGGGGGGTTAAGAGGATCTGCAATCAAGTCGGCTGGTGGAGGAGGGACAGGGGCGAGCCGCTCTGTAGGAATATACACTCGCTCGTTAGCAGGTGCTACAGGAGGAGTATACCAGCCTAAGTGTTCTAGGTTTATATTGAACTTGTTTGCAATCGAAACCAAAACACTGAATAGGGTGGACAGTATTGAGAGCTTTACTGAGTTGTTTCTGATATCTACCTTATGATGGAGCGCCATTAATGTAGAGCAGAAGTTCTCTAGTCTATTGTTGCGTAATCTGAGGGATTGAAGATGTTGCAAGTCTTTGAGTTCTTGCGGAATGGAGGTGAGCTGGTTGTTATTCATATTCAGATGCTCGAGGTTCGAGAGTCTGGTAATAACTGGAGGTACTGTTGCAAAACAGTTGTTATCCAACTTAAGAAGGTTGAGATTTGATAGGTTTGAAAGATTTTCAGGGAGATCTGTTAGTTTATTTTCAGCGGCATTAATTCTTTCAAGGTGGTGCAATTGGCTAATGCATGGGGGAAAAGATGTTAGCCCATATCCATCTATGTCCAAAAATGGACTCCTATTCCGGATATTATTCTTAATTGCGCTTGCTGCTAGTTGCCTCATTACTCTTTCTGGTTCAGGCCCAGCTAATGCCCACGTATTTAAAACATTATCTACGACTGAGGTTCCAAGCCGGACTGCCTTATTCTGAATTTCAAGAGGAAGATCTGTTGTTAGATCTACTTTCAAATCTCTCAGATTCGGAAGGTCTGCGATTGAAGCTGGAATCTGAAGCAATGGGTTTTGATCTAGGTAAAGATGAACAAGGTTATTTAGTCCCTGAATAGTCGGTGGAATTGTGGTTAAGTCGTTTGCCGATAGATTGAGGCCGGTAAGCTGCGGCATTAAATCAAATTTATCTGGAAGCGATTGCAGTCCCAAATTACTTAAGTTTAGGTTTTCGTTTCCATTTCTGTAGCATTCCATCATTCTATGTACGGCTTCAGCTCTATTTTCGCTGGGTTGAGCGGTGCTGGCCCATTGATCAAGGTGCCTTTGAAGTGCTTGTTCATTGGTATATGTTGTTGGGCTCTGGCTGCTGATATATCCTCTGATGCCCTGTCCAACGCGGCCAGTTAAATCGCTAACAAGATTAGTGCCTGTAGATGTGAGGCTGCGTAGGGTTCCAATAGCTCCCTGACAGGCCGTTGTAACTCGGCTGCTTAAATCAGCAATCCCTTGATGGATTCGGGTTGGAAGTTGGCTTATTGCCCCAAAGAAGCCCCTAATAGCTGCTGTCATATTACCCTTATTATATTTAAGTATCTTTTTCATTATATACTAAAATATTTATTAAATATATATGATTTAATTAATTAATATAATGTCAATGCATTTCTTAACGAAATCTTAACTGTTTGGGTATATCCCGAAAAACGGCAAGCCCAGGCTTTTCAAAGAGGTCTATTTAGGGGGGGGCACAGGCTGATTTTCGTCTTATTCATCTCTGCGAGCTTCATGTACTTGTAGAAGGTCGTATTGGCATTATAGAGAGAGATAGTGAACCCCTCAGACCCGCAAAAGAGGCCCCTTTTTAGGAAGTAGCTTCGGATAAAGGCATAGAAGCCGTGGGCCAGGGCTTTGAAGAAGGAAGATTTCCGTTTGCCCCGGTACTGCTCGGCAAAGAGGGTGGAGTAGTGCTGCATTTTGGAGAGAAAGTCGGCCGTTGTTCGGTAGGGCGTGTGGAGGAGGGGGAATTGGAGCTTTGTGAATCTATCTGCAATGAGCGCTTCGTGAACTTGAGCGTCTGAAAAACGGGCATAGGAGCGGTGGTAGAGCCTTGCAATGAATTCGGGATCCCAGCCGCACCCCCGAATCCGTTTCCCATTGTAGTAGTTGTGGCGGGGGAAGACGTAGGCGATTTTTTCGCTGAGAGCCAGGTCGTGGATTTCTTGGGCAAGGAGGGGAGAGAGGACCTCGTCGCTATCGAGAGAGAGGATCCAATCGCGGCTAGCTAGCTCAGCGGCTTTATTGCGGAGCGGGCCGAATCCGATGAACGGAGATGTGAGGAGGCGGACGTTTGGATAGGCGGCTGCAAGTGCGCAAGTGTCATCGGTTGACCCGTTGTCGAGGATGAGAACTTCGGGAAACGTGCGGACTGAATCAAGGGTTGCCTTAAGTGTAGCAGAGGCGTTTTTTGTCAGTATGCATATCGAAATCATACCAAAATAATAGCGGAAAAGATCCATTTGGCATAGCATTGTTGTTATGAGACATGCTTTAACATATGACGATGTGGCTTTAGTGCCGCAGTTTAACAACATCCCCTCTAGGACTGAGCCATCTCTTGAAAGCTGGCTAACAAGGAAGCTGAAAATCGGCATTCCTCTCATTGCAGCCAACATGGATACAGTGATCAGCGAAGAGCTCGCGGAAATTCTAATAGCTGAGGGATCGATCCCTATTTTTCATAGATTCACCCCGATCGAAGAACAGGAAAAATGGGTCAAGAAGTATAAAGACAAAACGTTTGTTTCTTGCGGCATCCTGAAATTGGATGAGACCAGGAAGCTCCTTGATTTGGGAGCGCTTGGCGTCTGTATTGATGTCGCGCACGGCCACTCTGACCGGATGTTTAAGCATATCCAAGAATTAAAACGGACCCATCCTGATAAAGAGATCATTGCCGGCAATGTTTGCACGGCGATGGCTTATCACGATCTTGTGAACGCGGGAGCTGATGCTGTAAAGGTTGGCGTCGGACCTGGAGCTGCTTGCACAACTCGGATGGTTACAGGATTCGGCGTTCCTCAATTTACCGCAGTGCAGGATTGCGCCCGAATTGCTGATAAATTGAGAGTGCCGTTGATTGCTGATGGGGGAATCCGGACGAGCCGCGATGTCGTTCTCGCGCTGGCCGCCGGCGCCAGCACCGTGATGGTTGGAAAACTCTTTAGCCAGACGCTCGAATCGGCCGCCCCAAAACGGAAGACCGACAAGTACCATTCGGGCTACGAGGCAAAATTTAGGGGACAAGCGTCCGCTGACTTTCAAAATGAATTTTACGGCGGCCTCAAGGCCAAGACAGTAGCCGAAGGGATCGATTTTTGGGGGCCTGTTTCCGGCACAGCTTCTGAGCTCTTAGCTAATCTTTTAGGGGGGATTCGAAGCGGTATGACCTACGGAGGGGCACGGAACCTCAAGGAATTACAGCGCAAGGCCGAGTTCGTCCAGGTTACCGCCTCCTACATCCATGAGAGCAAGCCCAGACCTGATTAGGGGATAGACATCCTTCGGATTGCTCGGAATGGGTCGTTCGGAGATAATGGGTTCAAGGTGCGACCTATGGTAAAAGATTTCCTTTACGCTGATAAGAAGATTTATGACTCTGTTCACGGATTCGTCCCTTTTGATGAATACGAAAAAGAGCTGATCGACTCTCTTCCCTTCCAACGGCTCCATTATATCCACCAGCTGGGGATCGCCTATCTCGTATATCCTGGCGCAACCCACACCCGTTTTGAACACTCTCTCGGAGTCATGTCCCTTGCAACGCTCATGTTTGAGAACATTTGCAAGTCGGTCAGGCCCGATGTATTCCATTTTGTTCCCCGCAAAGGCTCTTCAGACTTTTTGTACTGGAGGCGCGTGATCCGAATGGCAGCCCTCTGCCACGATCTCGGCCATTTGCCCTTTTCTCACGTGGCTGAAAAAGATCTCTTGGGCGCCTTTGGCCATGAGCATTGGACATTAAAAGTGATCGACAGCTCCTATATGGCCCCTGTCTGGGATAAACTCCGCAAGTGCCCTGGCTGCATGGAAGAGCTTGTCGAGCGGGATATCGTAGAAGATATCAAGAAAATCTCCGTCGGCGAACGGAAGTGGAAAGAGGTGACGGGCCATTCATTTACTCCCTGGGAGAGGATCGTCTCCGAGGTGATCACCGGCGACTTTTTTGGAGCCGATCGGATCGATTATCTCATTCGCGACGCAAAGAGCACAGGCGTTGCTTATGGCCTATTTGACTACCATCAATTGATTGAAAGCTTAAGGATTCTCCCAAGCGCGGATAGAGGCGCCGATGAGCTGCAGCTAGGCATCGATGAAAATGGACTTGAGTCGAGCGAAGCGCTTCTTTTGGCACGCCATTTCATGCACCGGAGAATCTACCAATACTCGTCAGTAAAGGCCTATAATTTCCATTTGCGCAGATACATGCTCGCAAACTACTCGAGAAAACTCGATAGCGTCGACGACTTTTTGGCGATCAGCGATACCGATGTGATTTCCGTTCTCAATAAAGCTGCTAAAGATCCAAAACTTCCCGGCCATGCCGATGCGAAATGCGTTATTTTCCGGAAGCATAGATTCCGCGCGATTGCTCTTCCAGACAGCATCACGCAAGACGATTTGCAAAAATTTAAGGCAGCCAACAAGCTCACCGATTCTGAGATCGACTGGGAGTTCCATAAAGCCGAACTTCCTCCGGACCGTCTCTGTTTCCCGGTATCGCGCCGCCACTTCATCATCCAAAAAGCAAAAGACTGCTCTGATCTTCTCCTAAAAGTCCCCTCTAAAAAGGAAAACTGGGTTTATATCTCTCCTGAGCGCGACCTCGAGCTTGTCAATTTTCTAGAGAATGCATGAAGCTAACTTCCAAAGAAAAGTGGTTCGTCTTTTTTGCCATGCTCTCTGCTATGACCATTTGCGGGGAATATGCGATCACCCGTCCCACTAGCAACGCCCTCTTCCTCACCTTATTCTCCGCCAAAGGCTACCCTTGGGTTTGGCTTGCGACAGTGCCTCTTAATTTGGGGGTGATTTATCTCTACAACCGGTTTCTTCCTAAAATCGGGCCTCTCAAGATCCTCTGGACCTTCGCGATAGTTACTGCTGGGATCAATGCTCTTGCTGGAGTCCTCTTTACCAAGGCCCCCCTATTTATCTTTTTTCAATATGCCTGGAAAGATATCTATGTTCTCCTGATGCTCAAGCAGCTCTGGTCGATGATCCACAGTACGATCCCCTCGTCAAGGGCAAAGTATCTCTATGGCTGCATCTATGGAGTGGGGACGATTGGAGCCATTTCGGGAAGCCTCATCCCAGGCTTTCTAGCTACCTACCTAGGTTCTGAGAAAATCCTCTACCTCACAATTCCGGTCTATCTGCTCCTCCTTTTTGCCTACACAATGGCATTCAACCGATCCGGGGTCAATGAGAGCACCTTCACAAAAGATCTAACGCCCGATCCGCGCCCAAGGGAGGCACTCTCTCTCATCCGCCGTTCGCCAGTGCTCATTGCGGTTCTCCTCCTCGTTGTGTTTATGCAGGTCTCTGTCGGCCTCATGGAGTACCAATTCAATGCCCATCTGGAGCTCAATATCCTCGAGAAGGATCTCCGTACGGCTTACTGCGGCAAACTTGGGGGGCTCGTCAATATCGCCAGCCTTGCATTCCAGTTTCTTGGCGGGTTTTTGATGATCCGGTTCATGGGATTGCGGGGAAGCCATTTTCTCGTTCCGATTCTTCTTTGCACATCGGCCCTATCTGCGATGGCTCTCCCTACATTTGCCATCCTTTCGGCGTCCTATGTGTTTCTAAAAGCGGTCGACTTTTCCCTATTCGGTGTGATCCGCGAGATGCTTTATGTGCCTCTTCAGCTCGATGCTAAGTTCCGGGCTAAGGCGATTATCGATGTGTTCGCCTACCGAACATCCAAGGCTCTGGTCTCATTGGGGCTGCTCCTTCTGCAGATTGTAGCGGGGAGTTATTTGCTGCAGCTTACAAGCTACATATCGATCGCGGTATTCATCGGATGGCTAGCAACGGTTGCCATCCTATTCCGTAAGCGCGAAAACGTCTCTCTCACCATTTAGTGGTTTCTGGACTGTCTCTAATCCCGTCTTTTGAAGCTGTAAACCAAGCAGCCTATCCCGACGACAAGCATCGCGATTCCGCCAAAAATATACTTTTTGGTTTGCTCAGGATATTCTCCAGCCATCTCCCTCATGAATCTATTTGAGAATGATTGCGACAGGTCAAATCCCCAAAATAAAAAAGTGATTCCAAATACCAAAAGAATAAGTCCTGCAACACGTAATACATTTACCATAAACAAACTCCAGATTTAGCATTCTTGCTGAATTTACAATGTATCTCGCTTCGTGAATCTATCCAAGTAAAAGTGTTTCATCTCTTTCTTTGCCTTTCATATGGTTTTCAAGGGCCTGCAAGGTTTCAGCGCTGACGTGGTGCTCGATCCCTTCAACGTCAATCGCCGCAATGTCTTCGGGAACTCCTAGTTTGCGGAGAAATTCAGATAGAATCGTATGTTTTTTCTTCGAATAAGCTGCCGTCTCGCTTCCCTTTAACGTCAGCTCCATTTCCCCTTCCTCTTTAATTAGATATCCGTCTCGAATCAACTTTCGAATTGTTTTGAGGACAGAGACATGAGAAATACCCATTTGCCTCGCTAAATCACAGACGCGCACTTTTCCTTGCGTTTGAATCAACTCAGCAATCATCTCGGTATAATCCTCAGCTATTTCCTGATGTCTCTGTATCCTCGTCTCTTTAAAGTGGAGAGCTCTTTCCATTGATCATGCCTTCATTGAACCTCTTGAAATTCATTCAATTGTAACGGCTGAGAAAAAAAACTTGTAGAGGAAAGCTGCTGAAGATCGGCATTTGCCACTTCGCATAGCCGATTATGCAAGGTTTTGTCTCCAGTTATTTGATTTACTGCTGGGTTTAAAGTGTTGAGATACTGGCAACAGATATCCGCCACTAGCTGATGATCTCCTTTAAGTACAAGATCCCGATTTAGAAAATAAGCTGCAAGTGCGGCCCCCACCAAATTATCAGGCCATTCTCCAAAATGCCCCACTTCAGTAAGATCTTCTCGTTCTCCGAAAATTTTCTTGCCCAATTCTACCTCGCCCATCGCGGAGAAGAAAGATGATACCGTAAGTAAAATGGGAAGAGCTATGCCCGTTATCGCATTTCCAACCATTCTCCATGTCCCATATCTGGCCCGCGTGGCATCTATGCCGGTCTTCAGACGGTGGCAATACTTAGAAAAACAGATCGTCTTTTCCCAATCCTTTTCAATTTTTTCGTAGATCGGCTTCAGCCTTCTGTCCACGCCTAGTTGTGAACTGGGGTTTGGCTCCACTTCGTGTTCGCTGATTTCCAGCCCCTCAATAATCTCTAAGGCAAGGAGTTTACGGCTGACAACGCTCTTGTAGAGCAGGCATTGCGGGGCAATCGCATCAAAAATATGATGGATATTCACATAGAACTCTTCCTTGGATAGAACGACTCGCCTCTCAACAGGGACGCTGGATGATGCGACTTCTCTATGCCAGTTTTGACAGATCTTCTTAACTTCAGCAAATTCCCCCTCCCTCATGACTTGACGGAGCGTTGAATCTAATGCAAAAAAGGAAAATATCGGCAGAGATATCCATCCACCCGCATCCCCGACTGCTTGCACCAGCTTTCCATTTTCTTTTAGGGAATGGTATGTTTCCTCCAGAGATCTGCCGGCTCCTTCCAAGCAGAAGTAGGAAAAAACAGAGGTATAAACGCTGGCAGCAACGAGCCCAACGCTTACGCCGGCCGCTCTTAAAGGGCCTTGCCGTTCTTTAACTAGTTTGATCGTTTTCCAAAGACGGCCTAAGTAGCGTGAATGATCAGCGACTTGATGGATCCGTTCGTTTAGGTGTGTGAATGGGTGGATTCGATCGATATTTAATACTGCGGACATGAATTTAATCTCCTTTGTGATGTAGCTTCGGTTACATAAGGCGGAATGTTGTAACCGAGGTTACAATTTCAGTGCAAGGAAATATTTGAGAGTTTCGGTATATCGCCGTCTTGTGTAAAAATATCACCTCCGTTCACCCTGGGAATTATTAAATGTCCGTTTCAAAAAAAGTAGATGGCAGCTCCCTACACTCCTTGCCTGTGGAGCTCTACCAGTGGGTTGGAGAGTTTTTGCCCGCAAAAGACTCTCGCAGTTTGATTATGTCGTCAAAAAGAACATTCCTCGCATTTTGTGAAATTTTCTTGGAACAATTTAATCGCAATTATCCGAGTGTGAAATATTCAAACTCCTCAGCTGATCCCATGGGCAAGTGGTTGCATCTAAAAAAGGTACTGGAGGAAACTGCGGGCACGATCCGTACGGCGAGCTCCCATAGAAAGATAAAACTCTCCGATAAGCGCTTTCCCCCTCTTTTTGCGAAAGCTGTTCAATCTGATTTTGGGATCAGATTTTTTGGCGGCACTTTGAAAGATCTTCACGAAATTATCTATATCGGGTCGCGGGGAATGGGGTTAGGCAGTCAGGGACGTCAATGCTGCGATGGTTTCTTCTGCCAACTGAAAACAGACCCGTCTGTATTTTTCGAGTCAATCAAGAGAACGAAGGTATTGACTGAACATCATCATAATACTCTGGAAGAATTAAAATTGGCATGCGACGCCAATGATTTAAAAAGGGTGAAATACCTCATTTCTCCAATTCGGGCTCATCTCAATTCTCCATCCTATTTACAGCTTGTTTTGGAAGCTTGTGAAAAGAGAAAACCCGCCTTGATCCGCTTATTTGTCGAAAATGGGGTCAGCCTTGTAGATATTCCATTGAATGGAAAGAGCGGTCAGCGATATTTGCACCCTGCGGCGTTAAAGCAGCTTTTGGATGCTGGTATGGAGGTCACTGGCGAGGGCATCCGCAAGCTTTGTGAAGCGCGGTATGATCTCGCTGTTGTTTTATTTCTCTATGGATTTCATTGTCCGGAAATGAAGCCTCAGATAAACGATTCCTTTGGATTATTTTTAGAGCATGATGAGTTATTGCAAATGCGCCAAGATTTAGAGAGAAGTCTCGGGATTATTGGATCTCACTCTCGAAAGGATAAAATCCGTCTTTGCAATTCCTGCGCAGCGATCCTGAGAAATCGAATGGGGGGTGAGCTTTGGGAAAGGCTTTTTAGAATCAACAACCATTTAACTGGGGCAAGAGAGCGCCGTTGGAAAGCGTCGTATGCCAATGCTCTACTCTCTCTGCCGGTGGGGATGCATAGAGCCCACTAAGGAGCACTAAGGGACGAGCTTGAGTTCATGGATCGCGGGGCCGGGGAGAAATGGGGTCGGATTTCCATCTAGCCAAGCTGCATGCTGGTCTCGATAGTGTGGCGATAGTGGGTGGCCGCTCTGCCCGCATGGGACATTAAATAGCCCTTCTTCTTCATGACCTGGCGAGACAACCATTCGCAATGATGCTCCACATGAGGGCCCTGCAACACGAGGAACATACCAATCGCCAGCAAGCGTACTTTTCGGCATGTCAAGCCAGCGGTTCAATAATGGAATGGCTGAGCTCAAGGGATGCTGAATGAGGGCGAGATTGGTTTTCCCCCAAGAAATATCCAGTGTTTGGGCTTTTAACATCTCATCTATCGCGGCCCGGAGTTCTAGTTCCCATGAGTTAAATGCGGAAAGATAGGCCGGTTTTTGCGATGCAATCAGATAGATCGGTTCCTCAAAATTGAATGGACCCAGATCAAGATCAGGGCAAGAGAGAAAACAGGGGGCCAATATCCTTTTTAAGATGTTTGCTTTAACTGTGTCGCGGAACGTTCGAATCCAAAAATAGCCCTTGGATGAAGAGGAGCAATGGCGGTCCCAATCAGCTACGAGAGGATAGAGGGCTTTATGGGCTGGATTATTGAGGTCGAGGGCCTCTAGAAGGATTGATTGCCACCGTTCGAAGAAGATCGCCTCATCATCTAATTGCATGGCTTTCATGTCATTGATTGTCAATTTATCAGAAGACGCTAGACGTTTCTGAATCTGGTAGGCGCGGATTCCATTTAGCTGATCGAACCCGAGAGATAGGTCTTCCAAAACTCGATTATTTGCAGTCCACAGGCGGCTGGAGGGCGGGTCAATAACAAAGGGAACTTCGGTGGAAGTGCGGGTTCCGTTCCAATAGTTAGTTCCATCGGTAAATGAGACGGGAAGTTCCGGGTGATACCCTTCCCTTTTTGGGATGCCGCCAATATAGCTCCACCCAATGTGACCTTCTGCATCTGCTACCATGAAATTAAGAACGGGAAGGCGGATATTTGGAACGGCTTTAAGTGCGTTCTTAACTGATGTAACTGTTTCAAGGTCGACCATGCGGAAATTGAAAGCGTCTAGATCGTGAGCAATCCAACGAATCGCAACGGGCTTTCCAAGAAAGGGCTTTGGATCAATGGGTCCCCACCGGGTCCAAAGGACTTTATGAAAACAGGAAGGGGATCCTTTAATCTTGATCTCTTCGATCCTTTCTTCAAAGGGAGTGGAACCATCGGGCGTGATGTAATTGTTGGGATTGGCTGGATCTAAATCGATTAAAACCAGATCGGTTGTATCGACGTATCCATTTGTAAACCCCCATGCTATGTGTCTATTGCTCCCTGCAGCGATAAAAGGGGTTCCGGGCAGGGTCACTCCGTCCATATGTACGAGGTTTTCGGCCTTGTATTCGATTCCAAGACGGTACCAAATGTTTGGAACGAAGAGGTTGAGGTGCATATCGCACGCAAGCAGGCTATGTCCATCCGCTGTTGAGGAGCCTTGAACTGCCCATTGATTGCTCCCTCGAGCTCTCGGAGCTGACTCTTTAAATTCTGCGTGATCGGTTTTTTGGAGGTACTGGAACGATTCGCTTCCAGGAATAGAGAGAAGAGAAATTTCGCTCTGATCCAGCGGGGCTTCCCAAGCAGACCCGTTATGGATAAAAAACGTATAGACTTCCGGAGGAAGAGTGGCTTTCATAAGCCCTCTTGTTCGATCCATGGCCCCCAATGGATCTTGCAGATCAAAAAAGAGGCCGAGGCCAACCAGGAGAGAATCTTCTTCTGTCCAAGGTTGCGGGTTTGCATTGAGAAGAAAGTATTCAAATGGTTTGCAATCTAGAGATTGAAGTCCGCTATTTACCCCTTCCGCATACGCCGTGATAAGGGTGTGCTCGGATGGAGAGAGGAGGGGCCAGATCTTTTCAGCTTGTTTCCGAAATCCGTGGATCCGCCGCTCTTTATCGAGTTCTAAAACAACTGAACCGAGCAGTTCGGATAGTTCTCCTGCAGCCATTCTCCGCATAAGATCCATTTGAAAAAACCGATCCTGGGCATGGATAAAACCTGTAGCGCGGGCCACGTCAGCCCTTGATGCTCCGTGGACGGTGGGAATGCCATATTTGTCCCGATCGATCTCAACTGGGTATTTGAGACCCGGCAACGGCTCTTTGCCACAGAGGTGGGGGTAGCTCCCTCGCAAAATACAATAAATTGAAACGACCGGCACTCCTAAAATAAGAAAGAGGGGAGTGAGCCAGTAACGTTTTTTCATCGAGTAGCAATAAATGTGAATTCGGGATCATTCGGAGAGGCCGGTTCATTCGTATACTCCCGCACGCAGCTTATCTCTTTGAATCCTGCTTGAACCAATAGAGCGGTTAATTGCTCTTGCGTGTGCCAACGCATCAAAAGATCTTCCTCTTCCGTGGCAATTACCTTCCCCTCTTTTGTAACAGTATAGAGATAGGCTGCATTTTCAATTTGGTTCGCTGTATCGAAATGGGCTTTTTCATAGCAGCAAATGGTTGATCCGTCTGAGCGCGTCCCTTGGCGTCTAAGGCGCCATTCATCATGAGTCGGGGCCTTTTGATGAATATCAGATTCAGTTGGAATCAGCGAGGGGATGATCAGTCTTCCCCCAGGCGTTAGGTGGTTCCAAAAGCGGGTTAGCGCTTGCCGCACATCGTCCATCGAGCTAATCAGCATGAAGGTCCCGTAGGGGATATAAAGTGTCGCGTAGCGGCCGGGAAGATCGAGATTCTGCATAGCCTGTGCATAGAGATTTACAGACAGCTGTTTTTTTGCAGCATTTTTGCGGCATTGGTCAAGCATATAGGGAGATAGATCGACCCCATCGACCCGGAGCCCTTTTTCAACAAACGGAATGAGAAGCCTTCCATCGCCGCACCCAAGCTCTAGGGCAGGTCCGTTCCCTTTTCGAATCCAAGACTCAAAAAAATCGGTATCTTCGTATTTTTGTTCAGGGAACCATATTCCATAAGCTTCTGAGCTAAGCGGTCCATAACTGGGCATCTTTTTTCAACCTTTTTGGCATCTTTGAGATATATCCTCGAAACGCGGCAATCCAAAGGTCCGCATTTATCAACGAGGTGGGATTGTAAAGAATTGCAATGCGCAGGCAATTATCCATGATAATTGCATTCATTTCAATCAAATGAGCCATCCTATTGGCTGGATGAATCGACCGCCCAATTTCCTCTTGGCAATTGGAGAGAAATTTCTGATTTCCCTGTGTAGCGAGGTCGTCGTCCACGCGCCCAAAATAATTGAGGAGAATTTCGGGTTTGAATTCTGCAAGCCGGGGGTGTTTCTGAAGATAGCGCCCAATTCCATAGAATAGATCGGATGAACTGAATCTCCGGATCGATTCTTTGATATTCAGAAGAGTCTCAAGGGGAGTTCCTTTCCGTTTGAGGCAAATGGGGTAGATCGTTGTGAACCAACCGATTGTGCGGGATACATCGAGATTCCCATTTCTCCCATGCCCTTCATGATCGATCAGACATTTTTCAATACCAAAGTGATCAAAAAGAGATTCGGAAAGGGCGGCAAGAAGGATCTCATTGATATTGGCTTGCCCAGAGGCGGCTAGGAGCTCTGCCGTTTCCTCTTCTGTAAATCGGACATATTCTTCGACTGTTTCGCCATGCAGTGGAAAGGGATCTTTGGATAGACGAGGGAACTGGGCAGGGTCCATCTCGAGCCACGGTTCAATTTCACTGCTGGCAAGAGAAGAGAGGTACAGCGACCAATCTTTGTAAGAATGGGTTTTCAATGGGAGTAGCTTGCAATGGTAAAGCGCGGCCAGATCTTCCACTAAATAACGCCAAGAAACGCCATCGATGATGAGGTGATGGATTGCTAAAAAGAGCCTCTTTCCACGGCAGCCAAGATCGAAAAGAGCCGCTTTCAAGAGCGGAGGCTTGGCCAGATCGAAATTCGCCTGAAGCTGTGTGGTCAGAGCGAGAATTTCTTCTTTTTGCTCATCTTCGCTCAAGTCTCCCAATCCAAATTCATCGATGTGGAAGACCATTTTATCAAGTGGCTCAATGGTCTGGTCCCCTTCAATAAATGACATCCGGAGGGCGTCGTGATGCTCGAAACATTTCCAGAAAGCCTTTTGCAATTGCTCCAGATCCAGCTCGGTTGGAACTTGGAAGAGATAGGCCATGTTGAAGTAGGAAGGCTTTAGCATTTCTTGCTCGAAAAACCAGTGCTGGATCGGTGTTCGTGGGAGCGATCCTTCAACCGCTTTCTGATCTATGAGGCATTCTGGATGAGGCACCATTTTTTGGCATAAAGCTGAAATGGTTCGGTGTTGGAAAATTTCCTTAATGGAAAGATTGAGCCCTGCGGCTTTGACTTGGGGCAAAATCCTCATCGCCATAATTGAATCGCCGCCGAGATCAAAAAAGTCATCTTCAGTACTCAATTCCATTTCTGGAATCCCTAAAACACGGCTCCAGATGGAGCCAAGCACCTGTTCGATTTCATTTTTAGGAGGGACTCTTTTCTTCGACTTCACCATTTGGAATTCGGGGAGTCTAGCTGTGTCCACTTTCCCATTCCCAGTTGTAGGCATTGCACTTAGAAGTACAAGATGGGGAGGGATCATATACGGAGGAATAAATTTCCCAAGAAACTGAGCGAGCTCATCGCTTTCAAGAGGAGCTCGGGTTGTGTAATAGCCGCAAAGAAGCGGGCCGCGCTGAGGATCATTTTTAGCGATTACTGCGCAGTTTAAAACGGATGGGTGTTTCAAAATTTGCGCTTCAATCTCATCGAGTTCGATTCTGTACCCTTTTATCTTCACCTGCCGGTCTTTTCGCCCTAAGTAGGCGATCTTTCCGTTGGGAAGCAATCTGCCCAAGTCTCCCGTTCGGTACATTCTTTCTCCAGATTTGGGGTCGGAGAGGAATTTTTGCTGGGTTAGATCGAGGTTATTTAAATACCCCCTCGCAAGCCCCATTCCGCTGATCACAATTTCCCCGATTCCGCCGATAGGAACGGGATGAAGGGTGTCATCGACAATGTGAATGGTTGAGTTGGCAATAGGCCGGCCGATCAGGAGAGCCCCTTCTTTTTCGGCTTCGTTCCACGTGTGCGTGATACATCCAACGGTGGCCTCGGTAGGACCATATTCGTTGTCGACCCGAATCGATTGTCCATAAAGTTTGCTGAGAGCGGCGACTTGCGGGGCATAAAGAGACTCGCCTCCTACAATGAACTGCCTGATGGAGGAAATAGGTTCTCCTCGATCCAGGATCATCGTCAAATGGGCGGGGGTGAGTTTTAAAATATTGCAGTCGTCGGTTTGGCTTAAGGTTTCAAGTACTTCGTCGAATTCGCCTTGGAAAATCCGCAAAAATCCTCCGTATAGAAGAGGGGTAAATAGGCTTGTCATCGTCAGGTCGAAATGGAGCGGGGAATAGAATGGGAATTGGTTTTTCCCATACTCGTGCATCGCCCAGGCGATGTAGTTGTGAACAGAACGGTGTTCGACCATGACCCCTTTGGGCTGTCCGGTGGAGCCTGAAGTGAATAGAACATAGGCAAGCGACCGATCTGAGATGGGGAGATCAAGATTCGATTCGGCCTCTTTTTCAACGGAGATCCAGCTATGCTGCTCCCTTTGTTTGGAAATGGCTAATTTTCTTTCTTGATCAACATGGATGAGCGTGTCGAATCGGAATCGGGTCAATTCATTTTCTACTGTCCCCATTTTCCCACTAAACTCGAGGTGGGTGATCCCGGGAATATCGCCCCGGAGATCTGAGAGGAATTCCCTGGAGATGAAAAGCTCTTGGCTCCAATCGATTTTCGTTCGGAAAGAGGAATCCCGATGAGACTCTTTAAAGGCGCGCAAAGAATCTTCCAATTCCCCTTTCAATTGCAGATCCATGAGGTCTCCAAGGAAGATAAGGGCTTTGCCATTGCACAGGTTCATCGCTTTCTGGAGGACGGATCTCAGGTAGGGAAGATCGGGGAAGCAGTGGATGACGCTATTCATGATGACGAGATCAAAACCGCCTGTTTCGAGGGAGTCGATTTGATCTGCTTGGCAGCAGGCAAATTTGAGGTTGTCAAGGTTTTCCCGTTTGGCCCTTTCCTGGTTTTTTTGGATGATTGTAGAAGAGAGATCGACTCCGAAATACTCTTTCACATGCGGGGCGAGAGAAAAGGCGGTGAGTCCCGATCCGCACCCGATCTCTAAAACCTTAAATGAAGGGGTAAGATGGATTTTTAGTTTTTGGAGGATGTTTTCTGAGTACTCTCCCATCTCTATTGGCGAGAAGGGGAGCCCTGTATAACTGGAAACCCACCCGCTTGAGGAGATCTCATCGCTTGATTCGAGCGCTACCTGATTCCAAAGTTCGGCGCTCATTAGATCGGAATAGGAGGCTGCTCGCTCTTCAGCATCTAGGCAAATATAGGATTGAAGGGAAGTTCCCCATTGGAGGTCGCCGAGCGTTTTAATGTACCTTTTCTTTGAAAGGATGTGTTCGATCTTTCCTTGTTCGATCATTGAGGAGATTCTCTTCATAGGGGCTTTGATGTCGAGAGGGACGAAAGCTCCTCCGGCTTTGAGAACGGCAAGAATTGCCACAATCGATTCTTCGCTATTTTCTAGATAGATTCCGACAAGGGCTTCGCTTTTTAAGTTCTTCTGAAATTTCAGATAGCGGGCGAGTTGATTGGCCTTGTTGTTCAACGCTTCATAGGTCACCACCCGATTGTCCGCCTTTACCACTGGGAGGAGAGGGGTGAGTTCGGCTTGCCTTTCAAAGAGCCGATGGAGCGGGATCTCTTCAAGAGGAGAACGGGGCCCAGTAATCGCATAGCTGAGCGGCGCGAGTTTTAGTTTGCGGAGGGGGGGGTCGATTTCTTCACTAATGGCTGAAAGGAGAGATCGATAGGTTGCGATGAGGAGATCGATCATCGGATCGGAATAGATGCCGACATAGTATTCGATGAAGCACTCGATAGTTCCGCCCGCCTCTTTGACGAATTCAAACTCAAGATCCCACTTACAGCTTTGGTGCGGCAGTTCGACCCGCTCAGCTTTCATATTCTTAAGCGCCTCTTCCGCTTTAGAATCGAGTTCGAAATTTTGAAAGGCGACATTGATATTAAAGAGGGGGGAGCGGCTTGTATCCCGCTCGAGCTTAAGTTGGTCGATCAGATGGTCAAATGGGTAGTCTTGATTCTCCATAGCTTCAAGCACCCGTTCTTTGACCCGATGGAGAAGGTGTTTGAAATTCTCTTCTGGAACAAGCGAGCACCGGATCGCTAAGGTGTTTACAAAAAATCCGACGAGCGGCTTGAGATCGGCATGGGACCTGCCAGAAACGGGAGTTCCTACAATGAGGTCAGTTTGCCCTGTGTATCGGTAAATTAGGGCGTAAACCGAGGAAAGGAGAACCATGAAGAGGGTTCCATTTGCGCCGTTTCCTATGCGCGTTAGAGCGGCCTGCTCTTTTTGCGAAAGGCGAAACGTTTTTCGCGACCCTTGGAAATGGAATACAGCTGGACGGATTTTGTCGCCGGGGATTTCACAAACAGGGAGGGGAGCTGTGAACTGTTTTAGCCAGTAGCTTTCCATCGTTTTAAACCGTTCGCTCGAGAAGAGTTCCCTCTGCCAGTGGCAATAATCGATTGGATCTATTGTGAGCGGGGCCAGGTTGGCTTTACTGTATAGTTTGATGAGCTCTTCTACAATGATCCGAATCGACCAGCCGTCGGAGGCGATGTGGTGGATCATGAAAAAGAAAAGAGAAGAGGTCGGAGAGAGACGAAGAAGGAGCGCTTTTGCTAAGGGACCGTTCTCAAGGTCGAAGGGTTGATTGCGGAGCCGTCCGATCTCTTCTTTGGCAGCCTCTAGAGAAGGGACGTCTAGGACTGTTAAATCGAACGGTTTCGGTTCGAGTAGTTTCTGGTGCGGTTCTCCCTCTTTTTGGATAAAAACGGTGTGCAATCCTGCGTGGCGCTTAACGAGGAGATTTAGAGCATTCGTAAAGGCGTCGATGTCGATGGGAGTGTCGAAACGGTAGGTGTCGTAGATGTTATAGGCT
Organism: Chlamydiota bacterium; assembly: GCA_031423235.1. Lineage (GTDB taxonomy): Bacteria > Chlamydiota > Chlamydiia > Chlamydiales > SM23-39 > REEB52. The sequence goes on from JANPFC010000055.1 coordinate 26,993, forward strand.
ACTGGGTGATCCTGCATCTGATGGAGAATCCAGAGCCGTCTTTGGCCGAAGGAAAGGGGGTGGAGTTCTTGCTCTGCAATATGGGGGATAGGTTGAAACGAGCTTTCCATTTTCTCCCCTAAAAATAGTGTGAGATCGGAAATCCTAGGGTTGCGGAATAGGTCTTGGTAGGAGATCTTTTTGTTGAGCCTCTTATGGATCGAATTGATGATTTCCATGCCAGCTAGAGAATCTCCTCCCAAATCGAAGAAGTTCTCGCTGGGATCAATTTGATCCAGCCCCAATACCTCTCTATAAAGGGAGAGAAGCTGTTCTTGGACCGAGAGTTCCCTTTTTTCAGGGGGCGCGATGCAGGAGCGCCTGTCTTCATCATTCCATATTTTTGTCTCCAGCCAAAACCGTTTTTGCTCAAAGACATATGTGGGGAGAGAAACAAGATGGGGAGAGAACCCTTTGAATATTTCTTCAAAATTCAATTTTGGAATAGGTGCTAATTTAAGCTCATTTTGTTCCATTTGCTCTACGAGTTCACTGATCGAGGAGGCCATGAAGAGGATTTGCACAGGGTAATGGTTTTTCCCCTTAGCTAACGTGTAGCTTATATCAACAGGGTGGAGTGAAGAAGGGGCGCTCCGGAAAAATGAGGTGTAGGCCCTCAATTGCTTTTGGAGGCCTGAGAGGGTTCGGTGCGAAAAGAGAAAGGGGAGTTTCGAGGCTATTGCCGCCGTTTGGCGCGCGGGGACCGGCGCCTCTTCGATAACGACATGGCAATTAGATCCGTTGAATCCGAAGGCGCTTACTCCTGCTAGACGTGGATGCTGTTTGGAAGGCCACGGGAGAGCTCGATTGGCGATAAATACGGGTGTATTTGGGAAATCGATAAATGAATTGGGCTCTTTAAAGTGGAGCGATGGGGGGATTTGGTTGTTTTTGAGAGCCAGAACTGTTTTTAAGAGGCTTGCCAATCCGGAAGCACCTCCAGTAAGGTGGCCAATATTGGTTTTTACCGAACCCACTGCGCAAAATTGCTTATCTTCTGTGTACTCGGAAAAGGCTTTGGAAATCCCCTGGATTTCGATCGGATCTCCGATGCGGGTCCCCGTTCCGTGGGCCTCTATATAGTCTATTTGGCGGGGATCGATCTTCCCTTTTTCCCAGGCCGCTTTGAGCAGGGCTGCTTGGGCCAGCGGATTAGGGGCTCCAACGCTTGAGGATTTGCCATCATTGTTAGTGGCGCTGCCCCGAATTAGAGCATAAATCGGATTTCGGTCGCGGATCGCATCGCTCAGCCTTTTGAGAATGAGTGCGCCGGCTCCTTCTCCTCTCACAATCCCGGAGGCCTTATCGTCAAAAGCGAGGCAGGCTCCTTGATCTGTCGTGATTCCGAGCGCATCGACAGGATCGTCTTTTACGGCAAAAGGGAAAAGGCGCAAATTGACAGCGCCTGTAATCGCCAAATCGCATTCGCGGGCAAGGAGCGATTGGCAGGCAAGATGGACAGCCACAAGAGATGTGGAGCAGGTGGTGCTCACATTGATGGCAGGGCCATGGAGATCGTAAAAGTGGGAAACGCGGGAGGCGATAAAGGGGGATATATTTCCGATTACTGCCAAAGGAGAGGCCTCTGAAATCAGTTTCCGATATTCGTTGACTACATCGCCAATAAAAACAGCTGTATTGGATCCCCGAAGCTGGGCTGATGTATAGCCCGCATCTTCAAGAGCTGTATGGACAAGTTCAAGAAAGATCCGCTGCTGCGGATCCATGATTTTCGCCTCAGATGGGACAATGTGGAAAAATTCGTTGTCAAACAGGTCCACATCGGTCAGGAATCCCCCTTTCCAATAAGGTTCATCTATCGAACGAAGCTGATCTCCTAAAGTCGGTATCAAACAGTCTGTATCTTTCCTACGCTCATCGGGAAACTCTGTCACGCAATCGGTTCCTTCAATCAACCGTTCCCAAAAGGACTCTTTCGTTGGAGCCAAAGGCATCCTGCATGAAAGACCGATGATTGCGATCGGGTCGGACCCCTTTTCATTGAGCGCTTTGTATTTTTCTAATAGAGAAAGGGCCGATTCGTGCGAAATCCGCTTATCTTTATAGAGTTGGAGAAGATGTTCAATATACTCGTTCATAGGTTCTTTGCTGTTTCGTAGAGATTGATTTTACCTGATTGAAAGTCTTCGAGAAGTTGGCTGAGCGACTTTTTGTCCTCTTTTTTCTTTTGACGCTCTTCAATCGAGCGGCAAAGATCTTCTAAGATCGGGTAGGAATAGAGATCGGAAATCTCTAAAGCTACTTGAAGCTGTACTTTTGATAGATGGAGCAGTTTGACCGCGGAGATCGACTCTCCTCCGATTTCAAAGAAATTCGCTTTTCGATCGATTTCTTCGAAGCCGAGAACATCTTTCCAGATCTTTTGCATGATGACGATCATTTCTTCAAAGGTGAAGTCGTTCCGAACCTCTTTTTGATCTGCTGGAATTTCTAATTTGGCTTTCTCAAATTCGCGGATCAAAGAGGGGGCGAAGCGGATTTTCATGAAGGGGAGAACGAGATTCATCACCTGGGCATTGAAGTCGGCGATGAGCGCAAATCCCATCTTCTTTGTGATGCACAAATCGAGAGTTTGTAAAAACTCCTCTTTTGTGAGGGGAGGAATCATGCTCATCCTGTCCGATAATAGGCTGCCATCATCCGCTTCGATGAGGGTATAATTCATCGTTACAGTTGTGAGTCCCTGATCCATTCTCCAATCGCCAAAACTATCGAGGAACAAGTTCGAGGCGCAGCAATCGGCTCCAGTCGGCCCTCCTGTTAAAGACGAAATCGATGAGAAGGTAGCCATGAAATCAAGGGGCCATTTTCTTGTCAGTGTATCGAGGAGCCAGGTCCCTTTTACCTTCGCCAGAATATTTGAGCTGAGCCTCTCAAAGGCAACTGTATCCAACCGCTCATGGCTGATGTTTTTCATAGCGATAAACAGGCCGTGGATTGCGCCCCATTTTTTCTCAACCGCTTCAATTAGCAACTGGCACGACTCAAGGCTTGTTACATCTCCTGAAAGATAGAGAACTTCAGAGCCGAGTTTTTCGATCTCCTCGATTTGATTTTTTTGCTTTAGGGAGAGCGATTTTAGGTCTTTACGGCCGAAAAGTGCGATTTTGACCTTTTTTTTCTCCGCCAAGAGACGGGCTGTAGAAAGACCGAGGTAGCCGCCGCCGCCCGCGATCACGTAAACGCCCTGATCGCGCACGACCATTTCTCGATTGGGCAATGAGAGGACCTCTTTCCTTTCTAAGACCTGAACGTACCGTTTTCCTTGGCGATAGCCGATGACCGCATCTTTGAACTCTTCCACTTTGAAGATTTCTGTAAAAATCGACGAGAAGATTTCCGGTTTTAATTCGATATCGAGCGCAAGGCTTTGTACAAGGGGCATCTCTTGAGACGCCACCTTGTTGATCCCGAGCGACGGCATGCGGGTCGGGTCGATGGCCGCTTTTTCAGGCCCAATTTTATGGGCATATGTCGTACCGGTTACAAGTTTCCATTTCGCGTGAGGAACGCCCCTTTTGAGAGCGTTGATTAAATGGAAGAGGCTGAACGCGCCATGAACTTGAGACTTTTTGACCTCTTCCCAACTCATCGGCTTTCCAGAAGGGAGGGTGCAATCCCAAAGGTGGACGACTCCGCCAAATGAGCCAGATCTGTTTTCCATTGCCCATGCGGCTAGCCGATTATAATCTTCAGCTGAATCGGCGGCGATTATGCATTTATTCCCATCCAAAGGTTGGAAATCGACTCCAGGATAGACCCGCAATACAGAAACCCCTTGCGATTCGGCAAAATCGGCAAAGGCTGTATGGGCATCATCTTGGCGAAGGAAGAAAATAAAGAACTGATTGTCTATTCCACGGGTGGTTGGAAGGAGAGCCTCCTCTTCCCATTTTACCTCATAAAAGAAGGAACGGAGCCGTTCGTCTGTCGATTCCCGCTTTTCAACCTCCAGTTTGGGCCAATGTCTTTTTCGGAGGAATGGATAGGTAGAAAGGGGGACTTTTCTTCCTGAGCCTTTAGGAAAATAGGTATTCCAGTTGATCTGCCTGTTTTGAAGATAGAGCTGAATCAGTTCTGGGGCCTCTCTTAGAGAGGTATTTTTTGTATAGATTCCGGGAACTTCTTTACCCTCGATGTGGGAGGTGATTTTATTGGATAATTCGGAGATTGAATCGGCAGAAATGGCTATCCTAGTTTCATAGTGATTCCGCCCCTTGGCAAGAGTAAATGAGAGGTCGCTTGCTGTAAGATTTGGGTGGGTCTTTATCCAATCGAGATGCTTGGTTAGGTGGGGGATCATCGATTCGGGCTGTTTAACTGAAAAAAGGAACACCTTAACTGGGACTGAGGGGGATGGGTTTTGAGGATAGTTTTCCACAACAAGATGGCAGTTAGTTCCGCTGATGCCAAAAGAGCTGATCCCCGCAGTCAATTTTCCCCCTTTCAACTCGTGAAGTTGAGCATTTGGGTAAACCGCTGAATTCTTAAAATCGATAAACGGATTGGGCTTATGGTAATGGATGTTGGGAGGAAGGGTCCGATGTTCCAAGGCCAAGATCGCCTTGATGAGTCCCGCTAAACCGGAGGTGGCTTCCAAGTGGCCAATATTTGTTTTAACAGCGCCAAGAGGGCAAATCTGCTTTTTCTCAGTCGATTCGTTAAAGGCTTGGGTAAGTCCTAAGATTTCAATTGGATCTCCCAACTTTGTCCCAGTCCCGTGCGTTTCGATAAAGGAGAGATTTTCAGGCTCGATCTTAGCCTGTTTCCAAGCGGCTAAAAGTACATCTCTTTGCGCTTCTGGGTTTGGCGAAGTGAGGCCGTTTGAACTTCCGTCGCTATTGACCGCGCTCCCTTTGATGAGGGCGTGGATATAGTCGCCATCCCGCTCTGCCAAGTCTCTTCTTTTGATGATGATCGCGGCAACCCCGTCTCCAATATTGGTTCCGCTGGCCTTTTCATCGAAGGATTTGCATCGTCCATCGTAGGCTTCAATCCCCAAGTTGCTGATCTCCCGAATCGCGGGGAATATCCGCACATTTACCCCGCCGACAATCGCTTGGTCGCAATCGCCCTGAGCGATCGACTGGCATGCCTGATGGACTGCAACGAGTGAAGAAGAACAAGCTGTATCGATAATCATGGTCGGCCCTCTCATGTCATAGAGGAACGAGAGGCGGTAGGCGAGGAGAGAAGGTTGATTTCCTAAAGCGATATTCGGGTCGTTTTTTGAAAGAATATCGATGTAGTTGTCATCGTTTACAGAATATCCGACAAACACTCCTGTATTCGTTCCCCGGAGATCGCTTTCTGTCAGCCCAGCATTTTCGAGCGCCTCAATAGCAGTTTCTAGGAAAATCCGTTGATTTGGATCCATGACCCTCGCTTCAGCTGGAGTTAACTTGAAAAAGGTATGGTCGAATAGATCGATTTGATCGAAATAGGTTCCAATGCGGCAATGGAGTCCATTGCAAAGTTCAAAGGTGCGCGCATTGGCATACTTTACATCATCCATCCGCTGCTTGGGGAAAGCTCCAACTGCATCCCGCCGATTGATCAGATTGTCCCAGTAGGCTTCAAGGGTGGGCGCTCCAGGCAAACGGCATGACATACCGATAACCGCATATTCGTGCGAGGATTTGGGGGCGGTATGCTCGAGCTCTTCCAAATAGCGGAGGGCCTCTTCGGCGGGTAGTTTTTTTGCGGCAATCTGTTGCAGGAGATAATTTTTCAGTTGTTCCATAGACATTCTTTAGTGATGATTTTTGAGTAGTTGATAGGCTTCGTCAGAATTGATCGATCCACTTTCGAGCATTTTCAATAGCTCAAGTTTCGATTTTTTCTTTGAGCCGGATGACTCTATTTTTTGCGCTTGGGAGGCGATTGTGTAATGGGCGAAAAGGGTGGAGATATCCTGCTTTATTGAAAAGGTCTCTTGGATCTTCTCATGCAGCCGAATGATGAGGAGCGAATGGCCTCCCACATCGAAAAAGCTCTCTTCTTTTCCAATCGATTCAATTCCGAGCACCTCTTTCCAAATGGCCAATAGTTTTTTTTCGGTTTCGGTGAACTCCCCATCGCTGACCGCCTCTTCCGTCTGTATCCGGTGAGCGTCAAGGGAGAGCATGTCCACTTTTCCATTGTGGAGGCGGGGGATCTCTCTAAGGAAGCCGATTTGATCGGGAATCATGTAGTCGGGCAATTTCTTCTTTAGGAGGTCTTTGACGGCAGATGCGGAGGGGAGGGGGGCTTCCTTGGAAAAAACAACATAGGCAATGAGAGCCCCTTTTAAAACCACGAGAGCCGTTTCAACTCCTTTCAAACAGGACAAAGTTCTTTCAATCTCTTCGAGTTCAATCCGAAAGCCTCGGCGCTTCACTTGCCTGTCGCTTCTTCCTCGAAGGAGGACTTCGCCTGAGACGGTCCTCAAGGCTATATCGCCGGTTCGGTAGAGTCTCTCTTTTGTGGAAGGATGGTTGATAAATCGGTCATCCGTGAGCTCTTTGAGATTGAGATACCCCCTCGCCACGCCAACCCCGCCGATGTAGAGATCTCCAGGCATTCCGGGAGGAACCGGTTTTAGACAGGAATTTAAAATATGGAGCTCCACATTCGGGATGGCTCTCCCAATAGGAATATCTTCCCACTCGGCAGGCCATTTTGAGAGGTCGAAAACAGCTGAGATGGAGGTCGCTTCCGTTGCTCCATAAGTATTTAATAACTGGATCCCGGGAGCCACTTTTTCGCACCAAGTAACGACCTTCGATCGATTCACCCGCTCTCCCCCCACAATCACCATCCGGAGCGAGGCCGGAACTGAAATATCCTTTCTTTCTAGCACATCGACGAGGTCATGCCAGTAGGAAGAGGGGAGATCCCAGAAGGATACCCGGTATTTTTCGGTCCTTTCCAACAGTGACTCGAACGACTCAACACGCCCCTCTCCTCTTAAAACAAGGCTAGCCCCGCAAAGGAGGGTTGGGTAAATCTCTTCAGACGAGGTGTCCCAGCAGATAGAGGAAAACTGGAGTGCTCTATCCTCTGGAGTCATTTCAAAGAAGTCGATGGCAGAGAGCGAGAAGTTCAAAAGGCTCCGATGTCCAACCATGACCCCCTTCGGATTTCCGGTGCTTCCAGAAGTGTAGAGAATATAGGCCAGACCATCGGGAAAGCGGGGGAAAGTTGTGATGGAAATGGGCCGTTTTGATTCTACTGCTGGATTGAAAACGGTTCCAGTAAAACAAGAGAGAGATTCAGCCCCTTTTTCTGATGCGAGGATGAATCGGATGCCTGCATCTTTGATGATAGCTTGAACCCTCTGAGAAGGGTAAGTGGGATCGATGGGGACATAGGCTCCCCCTGCTTTTAAAATGGCTAAAAGGGAGGCGATTAAGAGAGGCTCGCGCTCCAAACAAAGTCCAATCGGCTCCGACGGCTTAATTCCCGCATGAACCAATGAAGAGGCAATAGCGGAAACGGCTTGGTTTAATTCCCCGTAGCTGAGGTTCCCCCGGTCTGAAAAAATGGCCGTTTTATCTCGATTTGCCTCTGCTTGTTTTTCAAAGAGATCGATGAGAGAGTCCTCTTTCGAAAGAGAGTGGGACTCCAATGAAGCCGAGGGGGCAGCAATGGCCTGCTCGAGAAAGGAAAGGTAGGTTCGCCCGATTTCCTCAATGAAAAACCCGGGAATTTTCTCATTTTGATATTCAAAGACTAGTTCAAGCCCCTCTTCTCTTTGCTGCACTTCAAGCACAAGATCGTAAAGGGGGGCAGAACTTTTAATAGGCAAATTTTCAATCTTTAAATCGGCGAACTGCGTGCGGTTCGTCGGAGCATTTTGCATGACAAACATCGCTTGAAAGAGAGGGGAGGCATTCATGAACCGAGGCGGGTGAAGGCGCTGCAGCAGATGTTGAAATGGGTATGCAGTCTCTTTTTCATCTGTCCAAACACAATCTTTAACCTGCGCTAAAAGATCCAAAAACGTCCCGTTTTGTTTCGATTCTGTTTTGCAAACGAGCGTATTCACAAAAAAGCCGATTATTTTTTGAAAATTGGCGCGGGGGCGATTAGCTGTTGGAAATCCAACATAGATTTGCTTTTCGCCAGAATAGAGGTGGAGAACTGCGTGAAATGCGGCCATCAAGACAATTGACGGGGTAGCTTGGCAGCTTGCGGCGAATTCTTTCACCCTTCGAGCCAGATGACTATTCATCATCAGGGATTTAGAATAGGAATTTTCCTTAAGAGGATCTGGGCTGAAGGGGGAGATTTTCAAGATCGGATATTCTTCTGCCTTTAATCGCTTTTCCCAGTTCGTTTCGACGGTTTTGTATGCGGGGCTTTCGAATAGTTCTTGCTGCCATCTGACAAATGGATCGTATTGAGAGGGGAGGGGAATCCATGAGACTTTTGTCCCATTGACCCGGGCCTGGTACGCCTCTTCCAGTTCTTTGAATAAAATCTCTACTGACCAACCATCAAAAATGAGGTGGTGGAAATTAAACACAAGAATGGATTTCTCCTTAGCAAGTGTGATCTTAAAGAGCGGAGCAACAGATAGATCAAATAGTTGGCTGCAGATCTCATCAATACTCTCCTCGGATAGATCGAGCGGGATAGAAACTTGCTCAGAAACGATCTGGACAGTTCCGGAGGGACGAGATTCGAAGCGGGTGCGCAGGGGGGCGTGCCTTTCAATTAAATCACCGATCGCTTCCTTGAGCGCCGCTATATTCAAAGCCCCATCAATACGAATTGCAAATGAGATGTTGTATGCAGGCGATGAGGGGTGAAGTTTGCAGGAGACCCAAACATTTTCCTGATTCGGCGAAAGGGGAAATTCAAGAGAGGCCGTCTCTTCTGGTTGCGGCGATAGGGGGATTTCATTCTGAATGAGCTTTTCAATCTCCCCGACGGTTGCCCCATTTAAAAGATAAGGTAAGTTGAGCTCTTTCCCATATTTTTCTTGAATCCAGCTTAAAAACTGAACGCCGGCGAGAGAGTCAATACCTAGTTTTATAATTGGATCATCGACTCCAATTTCACTTGGATGAATGCCTAATAGCTGAGAGAGTTTTCGCTTGATACTCGGGTCCTCTTCCCCGTTGTCGATTTCCCCTTTTTGCCAGGAAAAAAGGGTCGATAACGATTTTTCCAGAAATTGCTGGCGGACCGCAAAGTGTTGGATTTTCCCAGAGGTTGTCCGCGGAAGCGAGTTGGGGACAACAAAATGGAGCGCATAGGGGGCAATCTCAAATTCTTCAGCAAGAGCTCTTTTGATGTTCTTGAAGAGCTCTTGAATAACAACAGGGTCTTTTATATGCCTGTCGATCTCTTGAACTAGGACAAGCTCTTCTCCCTCATTGGTATCTATCGAAAAAGCAGCGGCCGGCTGGGCATTGGCGGCGCAGGTTTCAAGATCGTGAGGGAAATAATTCTTTCCCCGCAGGATAACCATGTTTTTCACCCGCCCCAGTACAAACAACTCCCCATTTTTCAAGAAGCCAAGATCCCCAGTTCTTAAAAAGGGGCCTTTTCCATCAGAGGTAAAGGCATTAAAGGTCTTCTCCGTCTCCTCGGGTTGATTCCAATAGCCGGCAGCAACCGATTTTCCCGCGGCCCAAATTTCACCATATTGCAATTCTTGGCAAACTTGTTTGGTTTCAGGATCGGCAACGACTACGGTTTCACCAAGAGTCGGACTGCCGCAATTGACCACGTCGCTTAAAGACTGAGCGGATGTAGTGAAGAGCGTGGAGCTAGCCCCTTTGCGCCCTGTAATCAGAAGGGTGGTTTCAGCCATTCCATAGCAAGGGAAGAAAGCCTCTTCGCGAAAGCCAATGGGAGCGAATTTTCGGGCAAAAGCGCGCATTGTTTCTGTCTGCACTCTTTCCGCCCCATTGAAAGCGATAGTCCATGAGGAAAGATCTAGTTTTGAGAGCTCTTCATCTTTGATTTTAGAGGTGCACAATTGGTAGGCAAAATTCGGACCGCCGCTCGTGGTTCCTTTGTAGCGGGAAATCGCTTCCAGCCAGCGGATAGGGTTTTGCATGAAGGTTAAGGGGGCCATGAGCGTGCAGGAGACCCCTAAATAGAGAGGGTGGAGAATATTTCCAATCAGCCCCATATCGTGATAAAAGGGGAGCCAGCCTACGATTTTAGACTCTTCTGAATGTTGGAACGCCTGTTGCAAAACACTTTGATGATGGAGTAAGTGGGCGTGAGTTAAAATGACCCCTTTCGGACGGGAAGTAGAGCCTGAAGTATATTGGAGAAATGCGATCTGATCTCCTTTTACAGGGGCCATAGAATGGACGGGCAAATTTAGAGCATCTTCTATATACAGTGTGGGAAGATCGAATCCATCTCCTATCCCTTTCATAGTTAAGATCAAAGTTGGATTCGCATTCTCCATAACTGGGGCTGTACGGGCGATCTGCCTTTTGCTTTGAGGAGGAGGAATAGGTATAGCGATAGCTCCCGCATAGAGACATCCGAGGAATGCAGTGATAAATTCAATCCCTGGCGGGAAGAAAAGAATAACCCTCTTTTCGCCTTTGGTTTGCTGTTGAATCATCCCTGCAATTTGGAGCGCCCTCTTTTGAAGGGTGGCAAAAGTGACTATTTCCTTCTCATTTCCCTCGTTATTCAGGAAAATATAAGCTGGCGCGGAGCCTCGGGTATCAGACCAATGATCTAACCGGTTTAAGATGGACATAGTTTTGCCGCAATATGCTGAAGGATTTTCTTCGGTTCGTGAACAAAAAAGTGGTCCCCTTCCATTTCATGAACTTCGATTTTTTGTTCCGACCAAAGGGCCCATTTTTGCATTTCAGGAAGCGAAACGATTGGATCTCGATCGGCGCCAAATAAAATGATGGGAAAGGAGACCTTTGCCATTTTTCGTTCATACCCCTGCATTAGGGAAAAATCGTTCCTCAGAATAGGGAGGAAGAACTCTTTAAATTCATGAGACTCTAATAAAGTCGGAGGGATCCCGTTTAGTTTCTGAAGCGTCTCTATAAAATCGGAATCGGAGAGTTCATTGATCGTTGATAACGCTGTGGCTGCATCAGGCGAAGGGGAACCGGAAAGGAAGAGGGCCTCTGGAGACATCCCATATATATCCTTTAAAATAAGTGCAAGCTCGAAGGCAATAATGGCCCCAAGACTATGGCCGAAAAAGGCAAATCGGCCTTTAGGAGCATTGAGAATTTCCTTTTCCAAATGAGCTAAAAGGAGCTCAAGAGTGGATGCTAGCTTCTCTTTTGCTTTCGATCCCCTTCCTGGGTATTCAATCGGATGAACCCGGATTTTCGAGGGGAGTGCTTTTTGCCAGTTTTCATAAAGCCACTTATTTCCCCCTGCATAGGGAAAGCAAAAGAGATGTAAATCGGAGGCTATCAGCTCCTCTATCTCTCTCGTTGGAGTCTTTTTTAGCTTCAATGCCTCCAAAACCAAACGGTCTGCCTCTTCAGGCGTAGGCTTTTCTTTTAGGCGCTGGTAGATTTCAGCGATCCGATTTGCTGCCTGAAGATCTCCCCGGTTGTAATTTTGGGTTGTGGCAAGAAGTGTTAATGGATTCATAAATGTTCAGCAAGATGATGATAAAACTAGGTTTTGAGATTGCCGTTTTGTCGGTGTGATTGGATAGCGGTATTCTTTGCCCTGAAAGTTTTTTAGGACAATCTCTGTCTCTGTAATCTCTTTAATCGTGTCTGGATTTAGAGGGATTTTTCCTCCGCCTCCAGGACCGTCGATCACAAATTGGGGAACTCCGTAACCGGTCGTATGGCCCCTGAGCTGCTGAATCAGATCCAGCCCTTTTTGGACATCGGTTCTGAAATGGGAACTCCCTGTAATCAAATCGCACTGATACAGGTAGTAAGGTCTCACACCCATTTGCAAAAGGCGATGGGAAAGAGATTTTAACGCATCGATATTATCGTTGATCCCTTCCAGAAGAACAGATTGGTTTCCTAAAACAACGCGCGCCCTTGCGAGACTTTCGCATGCTTTCTTCAGTTCTAGAGTGCACTCTTTGGGATGATTGACATGTATACTCATCCAAATCGGTCCATTTTGATCAAGAACTTGACACAATTCAGGAGTGATTCTTTGCGGCATGAAAACGGGGATTCTTGATCCAATCCGGATGAACTCAATGTGGGGAATCGCCCGTAATCTTGCTAGCAGGACTCCGAGTTTCCTATCAGGTAGAAGGAGTGGATCTCCACCGCTGATCAGGACATCCCGGATCGTTGGGTGGTTCTCAATGTATTGGATCGCCTCTTCAAAGGCTGGGTGAAAGTCATAGTTTTGCGCATTTGAAACAAGCCGGCTTCGCGTGCAGTATCGGCAGTAAGCTGCGCAGGCGCTTGTGACAAGAAACAACACCCGGTCAGGATACCGATGAACAAGTCCTCTTACTGGCATATGGGATTCTTCGCCAACGGGATCCAGTCTTTCCTCAGGCGCTGTGAACATTTCTCCGCTTCTTGGGATGACTTGTTTGCGGATAGGGCAATCGGGATCGTTCCGGTCGATTAAGTTAAAGTAGTGCGGTGTGACTGCGAAAAGGAGTTTTTGGTTTGCGAATTGACAGCCCTCTTCCTCATCGGGACTTAATTCCATTAAGCTTTTCAGTTGGTCGATTTTTTGGATTCGTGATTTGAGTTGCCATGCCCAGCTATTCCACTCTTCTTTTGGAGTATCGCTCCATAATCCCTGTCCAGAAATCCAGTTGCTAAGATGATCGTTTGGGTACATTTTTTTATCCTCGAAGTGGGAGAGCTGAGTATGTTATCTTAAGTATTTGATTTATTGAAAGTAGTGCGAATTTCTTTAGTCTTTGCAGGCGAGTATGTGCATACAAATCAGATCTGTAGATCTTCGGACATATCATGAAAATGAAGAGACATTTTTCTCCGTTCTCGATATTCATGAAAAAAGAAGAGCGGATAGCTTTAAGTTTCCTTATTTGCGCCGGAATTACATTCTCTCTCACGGAATTTTGCGCTATGAACTCGCCGAGTATCTCAATGTGGATCCATCTGAAATAGCATATCGCTACGGGCCGTTTGGCAAACCGTACTTAACAACGGGTGAAATGTATTTCAATATGTCCCATTCGATGGATATGGCGTTGTATGGATTTTCATTTCAGGCAGATATCGGCGTAGACATCGAATACATTAAGCCCTTAATTGGCATCGAAGATCTGCCCCTTTCTGCCCTTACAATTCAAGAACGGAATGAGATCTTGGATTTACCCATCTGCAAACAGAAAGAGGCGTTTTATAAACTGTGGACTCGACGAGAGGCCTATTACAAGGCGATTGGAAGCGGATTGCAATCAGAAACTGTTGAGATTCCACCTGAGTGCCGTTTTTTAGAACCCTTTTCTTCGTGTCAGTATATCTCAACAGTTGCTTACTTGGACCTGTTTGGGAAAATCACTTTAGTACAGCCGAGCGCTAAAATAAGGGCTGCAGCTAGCATCGCAATACCTCCGACATAGATTGGCAGATTGTGGCTTAATCCGACAAAAGCTCCAGATAAGAGAGGGCTTAGGCCAAAGGCAAGCGCTTCTGTTGATTGATAAATCCCCATGGCCTCGCCCTGAATATCATTTTCAGCCCAGTCGGAAATCAAAGTGGCTGCGGTAGGGAAGAGAAAGGCGGTTAGATACTGCTGAATAGGGAAATAGGCCCAAAGCCATTTCGGGTGGCTAGATGGAAAGAGGAGAATATATAGCCCGAGAAGTGTCAATGAGAAAAATAAAATCCGAGCGGGCTTGAATCGATTTAGAACAGGGCGGATTAAGAGTCCGCAACTCAATGCGTAAATGGCTGCTGAATAAGCATAAAAATTACCCACTTGAGATGCGCTCATTCCAAAATCTTCAATCCAGGTGACCGGGATGAATTCCCAATAAAATGACCACCCAAAACAAAAAACGAATGTACAAATCAGTAGACTTCTCATTTCTTTCAATCGGAGAGCTCTTTTGAAATTCGTTAAGCCAAAGGAGATCGAGAATTTAATTTTTTTTCTGACTGGATAGGTTTCCTTAAAGAGTAAATATAGGAATATGAGATTGAGCAGGGTCAATAACCCAGCAAAAATGAACGGTTTATCATACCCGCCTCTGCTGAACCATGATTTCTCTGATAATATCCCCCCAAGGAATGGGCCTACGGTAAACCCTATTCCGCTAGCCATGTTGATCAGGCCAAAGTTTTTGCTTTTTTCTCCTTCACTGCTTAAGTCTGCCATCACAGCTCCTGCTACAGCTGCATTTCCCGCTGCAACTCCGACCACGACCCTTCCCAAAAGAAGGAGAATGAGGTTGTTTGATCGGACCCCCAATGCGCTCAGGAAATAGCCAGCTAGACTGAGGATGAGAGTTATGATTAAAACTGGCTTTCTCCCTTTTAAGTCTGATAACGATCCCAAAATGGGGGAGCTGAAAAATTGGGAAAGGGGCATGGCTGCTAGAAGTATCCCTAGCCAAAAACCTCTCATAAGATCAGAGGTCGCGTGAGGTAGCATGAGGCTTTCCCGCTGGAATAAAATCGACGAGAACATCGGATAAACAAGCCCAATCCCCACCCAGTCTATAAGGGCAATGGAGAGGGCTATAAGGAGGGAAATCTTCTTTTGTCTGGCGTTAATTTTCGTCTCTTACGTCAAAAATGAGGAGGTCAATTTTTGTCACAATTTTATCAAGCGATTGAATCCCGTCTGTTTTCATGCTGTCTTGCTTTGCTTTTCGGAATAAGACCTCTTCTATGGGCGTAAGGAAAAGGTTTTGGATCTCTTTCCCAAGAATTTTAAAGCCTCTATTTGGTGGAAAATAATAGAGTTGAATCCAGGGCAATCCATCGGCGGTAAAATCTCGCGCTAAGTTGAAATAATCATAGTCATCACTGATGATCGAAGAGTTCAGAAGGATGATTTCGCTCTCAGGGGAGATAGGGAGATTCATCTCGCTAAATGCGCTGAATCCAGCATCTCTTTTGATGAGTCTAACCAGCTTTACCTTTAAAATCGACTTTTGATCCACTCCAAACTGAGATGCTAGTTCTTGAACAACAGGAATGTGAGTTGATACTGGCAATTCGAGGATTTCGACATTTTCTCGATCTGGATATTTAAAAAGCAAACCTTGATCAAATTTTTCTAAAAGAGATCTAACTTCCATGGAGATCTCTTTGGCGACAGTTCCATCTCCGTACACCCATTCGTTATTCGAGTAAGCGGGGCGATTTAAATGTAGCGGCTTGGAGTTTTTTTTAAGTTCATTCAGTTCGCTTTCAAGAACAACTCCTCGAACGACTGTACTGAGCCGTTTTCCTTTTGAAGATCCTGAAGTGACTCCCCCTTTTCTGTCGATTGGCGATAGAACAGCGTGATAGGGGAATATGGTTGGAACTAAGTAGCTTGGGTGAGCTTCTCTTGTAAGGTATTTAGGAGACTGAGCAAAGATCATTCCAACAGCCTCTTTGGGAAAGAGGGCGAGAAGAAAACGCTCATCAGAATGGGGGTCTTGCAAGATGGTGGCAGACATCGTATCTGCTGACATGTCCCAATCAACTAAGGTGAGATCTTGAATGATCGTGCAAGGAGGGAGCGAAGGATCTCTTTCTTTAAGAAAGGCAAACTGTTTGGTTGATTGATCTTGGTGAAATTTATGCGCATCTTGGTTTACTACAAAATTGATCTCCCTTGAAACGCCTTCCATATGGAGGCCAAGCTCTGTTGAAATGAGCTCATTCAATGAAGTTGAAAATGAATTAAGCACCTCGTTTCCCTGCGGGTCAGGATAGGATAGAAAGCCGTTTTGGTTCTCAATTGGATCTGGATATTTTGACGCGGTAGCTGAAATTTCTGTCGTGAAGCAATCATAGTCGTTGATATCGACAGTCAGGCCCAGTTTTTCATGGTTTACGTCTTGAACGATTTTTTGGATGAGAGAGTTTTTTTCTGGGGTCATATAAAAAAACAGATCGGTGGTTCCAAGCTGCACCCATTGAACTCCATCCGTACCTAAACGGCCGGGCAGTTCTCCAAAAAGGTTTGCAAATCCAACAATTGCTGCTAAAAGAGTAAGTCGTTTGAAGTAAAGGTAAGCGTTAGTCATAGGCGGTTCCGTTAATAGAAAATGGTAAGAGACTAGCAAATTTTACGAATTATTTACAAACGACAAGGAATGTACCTTTTTATCTGACCACAGCGCTGATCTGATTGCTTTCAAGCCCGTTTGCATCAAATGCAGTGATAGAATAGGTTGTCGCGATCCCTGGCTGCCTATCGTGATCTTCATATTGAAAAGTACTGTTATCTAATGTGGCAATTTGAATACCATCCCGATAGACAAAATACCCAGCAACAGGGGTCGAGCTAGCGTCCCATTTCAATAAGTTAAATAACTCGAATGCAAGGCCGAAATCATTTTTTTTCTGCGTTCCTTGAAGAGTTTGTGGAGCTGAAATAGGAGAAGCTCCAAGGGCAAGACCTAGTATACCTGGACCAAGTCCGTTCGTATGAGGAGATCCACCGACTGGAGACAGCGTGACCGCATCCAGAACAGAAATACTATTGGAAGCTTGATTCGCTATATAAAGAAGAGTTCCTGTTGGGTCTAATACGAGTGATACGGGTTGCATGCCGCCAGTTAAATAAGGCGATGCTCCTACGGGTAGAAGGGTCGTTGTATTAAATACACCAACACTATCCACCCCCCCTCCAATAAGCACATACAGAAACGGTTTAAGAGGATCGGGGTTAACTGCAGCGGCTCCAGATGATGGAAATCCCGTTGGAAGAGGCCCCAAGATAGGAGCTAAAGTGCTTGCGTTAAATGAGTAGATAAATCCGTTGCCGTCAATTACATATAGAATTGTCCCTGTTGGGTCAATCGCGATTCCTCTAGGAGTAGGAACAGCAATAGGCGACATTGGATGAGCTGTGAAGGGGAACGTTTGGTTGAATACAGATACGCTAAGGCTATTTTGGTCGACTACATAAGCAAACGTCCCCAAAGGGTTGAGTACAATCGCTTCAGGACTCATTCCAACTGGCGCTAATCCTAGAAATGGAAGCGTTGGACTTGTCGCGTCGAGCACCGAAACATCATTGCTGCCGCTATTGACTACATAAAGTTGGGTTTCCGCTGGATTCAACGCAATGTCTATTGGTCCTACTCCACCGCTTGGGAAGGGAGATCCTGCAATAGGCATGAAAGTTGTTCCATCAAGCACAGAGATGTTGTTGACATTGAAGTTGTTCGTTATATAAATGCGCGTTCCAGAAGAGTTAACCACTACTTGATTGATGCCCCCTGCCATGAATGGAAAATTCACCATAAACGGGGACCCTGCGATAGGTACAAAGGTAGCTGCATCAAGCACTGAAAGGGTCTCGTTGTTATTATTCGCAACGTACAGCAAATCGCTTCCCATCGCAGTACTAGAAACCACAAGAGAGAGTAAAAAGGCTATGATCGATTTCTTCATCAAATTTCCTCAAAGGTAGATTGTACCTTGAGCGGAAAATTATAAATAGATTTTTTAATCTTTCTTTTACGATGTCTTTTTTGCGAGGACCGGGTCGGAATCGGGGATGTCGAGCTTGGTTTTCTCGGCAGCTAGCTCATCGAATTGTTTGCCCAGTGAGATGGCAGAGAGGGTCCAGATCAGAATGATCACTAAGAAAATGGCTGCAACGTAGGGGATGCTTGAGGCGACTGACGAAAAGATAATAATCAGCCCTTGGTGGATAGCCGATCCGGCAGATTTCCCAATACGGGAACCGACGCCGTCAATCGCGGCCTTCCCCTTCAGCTTAGATTCGCTGCTGAGCGGGATGAATGCGATCTCTTTTGTGGCATCAAAGAACGTGTACTTGGATGCTCTACTCAGGCAGTTTTGCGCGGCTCCTAGGGTGACGCAGAGCACGAGGGGCGACATGTTGATAAAGCCAAGTATCCAGGAGAGTCCCTGATTGGGGAAAAAGATAAATTGGAAGAAGAGGATCCCTGTGATGCCGACGATAATGGGGGAGATGAGGGCTGATGCGGTCCAAGAATAGCGCTGAATCACTTTCGTAGTAGTGAGGAGGCCTGTAAGGCTGGCGACTAAGGCCATTACAAATATGACCTGCCCCATGTAGGTATTGTAATCGCTCGGGTTGGGGTAGAGGGCCCGGATTTGGTCCTTCCAGACGACTTCGACGAGATTGATAGCCACATTGTAGGCGAAGACAATCAGAGCGATGCAAATGAGGTATTTTGAGCGGGCAAGATAGGCGAAATTGGCCCGCATCGACATCTTGATCTTTTGTTTAGGGGCAGATTGCCGCTCTTGAGGAAGGATGACGCGGACGTTCAGCCAGCGGAATAGGAACATCGTAAGGAGTCCGGAGAGGATGATGGTGCAGCTGAGAAAGAAAATCGATTGATCCCAGGCGGTTTTTCCGTAGGGGAGCCACGGGAGGTAGAGGTTGCTCGAAAAATGGATCGCAGCAAAGCCGGAAAACATCCCCGCTAGGCTGCCGCCGAATGTGAGGAGGCCGTAATATCTTCGGGCTTCTTCGACGGAGGTCACTTCATTGGCAAAACCCCAGAAAAGGACGGTGAAAATCGCCGTCGACCAGAGTTCCGACATCACGTAAAACAGGGTGAATGTCCAGTTCCGGAAAATGGCTATGAATCCCTTAAATCCGGTGGGGAGAATTTCTTGGAGCGAGTTAGCGAGCTCATTGGGGTGCAAGTAGTCTTGGGCCGGGTATAAAACAAAGGCGAAAAGGAAGAAAAAGACGAGGAATATAGAGAGGACTATATAAAAAACTTTTTCTCTCGTAAACCAGTTCGAAAGCCTTGTAAAAAGGATGGTAAAAAGGATCGCGCTCGGGAGAACAGCCCAGAGTTTAATAAAGGGGATTGCCTCGGCGCCAGATTGGGATGCGGTGATCACAATTGAATCTTTATAGGAACGGAGTACGTTGTAGTTGAATGCGATAAGGAAAAAGATGAAAAACATCGGAAGAAATTTACTCAGCTCGGCGCGGTGAATGGGCCAGAAAAAAGATCTCCACTTTCCGAAGCCTGCTGTCTTCATAGAAAACTAATTTCTCATATTCGCCAATTTTATTCAAACTTGACGGATAAATCTCTATGGGCGATTTAGAAGGCATGAAGGAAGATGTTGTCAAAGTCAGTAAGAGAGGGGGGGCTATTCTCAATAGTTCTCTTTTGAACAAGGGGACAGCGTTTACCCAGAAAGAGCGGGATGAATTGGGGCTAAATGGCCTCCTGCCCCCGCGAATTTCCACTGTTGAGGAGCAAATTCAGCGCTCGTATCTCAATTACAGCCAGAAGAGGACCCCGATAGAGAAATATGAATCTCTAGTCGGTTTGATGAGCCGCAATGAGCTCCTTTTCTACCAATTTATTTCCCGCTATCCGGCAGAAATCCTTCCGATCATTTATACCCCGACAGTTGGCGATGCCGCTATGCAGTATAGCCGGATCTACTTCCATCAAAGGGGGCTCTACCTCTCCTATCCTGTCATGGATAAGATCGAAGAAATCATAGGAAATTACTCCTTGAAAGAGGTTGATGTCATCGTTGTGACCGATGGAGAGCGGATTTTAGGTCTCGGAGATCAAGGAATCGGGGGGATGACGATCCCGATAGGAAAGCTTTCCCTTTACACCCTTTTCGGAGGGATCCATCCGGCCCGTACGCTTCCGATCATTCTTGATGTGGGAACAAATAATCCGGAGCTCCTAAAAGACCCTCTCTATTTAGGATGGCAGCACGAAAGGCTGACGGGAGCCAAGTACGATGAATTTGTCGACCGTTTTGTCCAAGCGATTCGAAAACGGTACCCAAAAGTTCTCCTTCAGTGGGAAGATTTCGGCAAGAATAACGCCCGAAGGATTCTCGATAAGTACAAAGATCAGATTCTTTCATTCAACGATGACATTCAGGGGACAGCTTCGGTGACGCTGGCGGCTCTTTTGGGTGCAGTCAATGTAACAAAGCAGAAGATCACAGATCAGCGGGTAGCTATTTTAGGCGGAGGGTCGGCGGGTACAGGGATTGCTGACATGATCGTGGCTGCGATGGTGGATGATGGTTTAAGCAGGGAAGAGGCCTCGAAGCGTATATATCTCATCGATATCGACGGACTGATCCATTTTAACAGCAAAAACATTACCGATGCCCAGAGGCCCTACGTTCAGCCTCAGTCGCAGGTGACAAATTGGAAGATCCATTCAGATCACATTTCTTTATTGGATGTGGTTGCAAATGCCCATCCAACGATTTTGATCGGGGTTAGCGCACAAGGTGGAGCGTTTAATAAAGAAGTGATTGAAGAGATGGCCCGGCATACAGCAAGACCGATCCTCTTCCCCCTTTCCAATCCCACTTCAAAGGCTGAGTGTACGCCTCAAGAGGCAATCGAGTGGACTCATGGCAAAGCGATCGTGGCTACGGGGAGCCCCTTTTCTCCAGTAGTTTTTGAGGGGAAAACATACAAAATCGGCCAGTGCAACAACGTCTATATTTTCCCAGGAGTGGGTCTGGGCGCCCTTGGATCTGAGGCGTCGCAAGTGACTGAGGGGATGTTTTTAGCTGCGGCACGGATGTTAGCAAGTCATTCGCCTGCGTTAAAAGATCCTACGGCATCGCTCTTTCCTCCGATTGAAGAGGTCCGTTCTGTGTCCCGCCAAATTGCGCTTGCAGTAGCTAAAAGGGCTTGCGAAGAAAAAGTGGCGCGCTGTTCCGATTTCAAAAAGGGGATTGAGTCCCACGTGTGGGAGCCAAGCTATCCAATTTATCAAATCGAATAAAATTGAGCCGGATTAGCGGCAAGGATCTGATCTGCTTTGGAACCTGCCCAATTGCGGAATAATTCAAGTAGTTGGGCGTCGTCTGGCATAGCGCCTTCAATTCTCATGTGGGGCCAATCAGTTGCCCATAGCATCCGTTCAGGCGCATGTTTGATCAGCGTTTTAGCAAGAGGTTCGATGTCTGCGTAGGGGAAGGGCTCTTTTGAAATGCGGTAGGGGGCGGAAATCTTGACCCAGCAGTTCCCTTTGTCGATGAGCTTGAGGAGCGAGGCGGTAGAATCTCTAGGGCCGTGCATTGCAAAATGGTCTAAGACGATTGGAATGGGCAAATCTACCATTTTATGCGCCCAATTCTGGAACATCTTGGCCGAAATGTAGAAATCCATATGCCACCCAAGAGAGTCGATTCTCCTGGCATACCGTTCAATTGCATCCCACTCTAGCTTTTCGCCGCTTTTATGGTTGATTCGGCAGCCGATCATCCCTCTTTGAGCAAGCGAGGCAAGATCTTTATCTGAAAGGGTAAAATCAATCTCGCCAACGCATCGGAAATTGGATCCAAGCTTGTCAAGCGCTTCAAAGGTCCGTTTGGGATCTTTGCCCTGCGTACTCGCCTGGACAATGATGCCCCGCTTTATCCCTAGCTTTTTGGCAAGCTCCAGATAAGCGCTTTCCGTAGCATCCGGATAGGCGGGGCTGAGCACATGAAAGTGGCAGTCAACTATCTGTGGGCTTGTAGAAATTCGAATGCCTTATGGTAATTTGGTTCAGTTGTAATTTCCGGTACGAGTTCAACATAAATCACGTGGTCTTTCTCGTCGAGAACGAAGAGGGATCTAGCGAGAAGTCCAGCCATAGGTCCTTCTTGAATCAATACGCCGTATAATTTGCCGAAATCTTTGTTGCGCATCATCGAGAAGGTGAGTACATTGTGGACGCCTTCGTGCTCGCAAAATCGCTTTTGAGCAAAGGGCAGGTCGGCAGAAACTGTTATGAAGACGAATTCTGGGTGCTTTTTAGCAAAGTCGTTGATGTGTTTTGTCATTGTGCTGCAAGTTCCAGTGTCTATGCTTGGAACCGTTGCGATGATCTTTCTTTTTCCATTGAATTCGTGAAGGCTTCGATCTTTCAAATCTTTATCGACTAGATGGAAATCGGGAGCTTTAGTGTGAACTTGCGGTAGGTTGCCGGTTAGGGCAACTGGTTTGCCTTTGAATGCTGTCTGAGTCATAAATACCTCGTTCAATTTTTTTTTGCGTATCCACAATACCCCGTTGCAAGGCTTTTTGAAAAGCGAAAGGTGAAGTTTTCTGGCACCTTTCTTTTGAAAAGCATTTGCCAAAATGGCTTGGAAAGGATTTTGGGGCTAAACCCCATAAGATTGACCACTTCCAAATCTTTCGACTCGCAAATTTCCTTGAGCTCTTCCGGTTTGATGAAGAGGGGATAGACATGCATGTTTTTAGGGGCGTTGGGAACACACCATTCAACACCCTTGATGATCAGCATATAGCTCAAGAAATTCCGGTTGAAGGTGTGGAAGAAGAAGAGGCCCCCCGGTTTTAAAACGCGGCTCGCCTCAGAAATGAGTAAACTGGGTTCTTCAACGTGTTCGAGCACATCCATTGCGCAAACCACATTGAACATCTCATTTTCAAAGGGGAGCGCGTAGGCGTTCGCGACTGCATAGGAGACTTTCTTAGTCATATCGTATCTTTTCGCCACTTCCAAGCTCGAAGGGGAGAGGTCGATCCCATAGACGGTGTGCCCCTCTTTGGAAAGGGCATTTGTCAAAATCCCCGCCCCGCAGCCGATATCCAAAACGGTCTTGTTCTTTCCTATTTCAGAGATGATCCAAGGAACCCGGACCGCATTTTCCGCTCTGAGGAGAGCGATCGGATGGTCTGAGGCTGTGTACCACCCATCAGCCAACTCCTCGTAGAAGTCGTTGTTTATTGTTTGAGTACCGGTTTGTTTTTCCATATTACATTCCAAAAGAGGATTTGATAGCAGAGGAACAGCGCCATTGTTCCGAACTGCATTTGTAAAAAGAGGCGGAGGGCTTCAGGCTGATTGAGCCAGCGGGCGATCCAAGGCGTCACTTCAATGCCTTGGACAACAGGCCACATGAATCCTGCAGAGGTTAGGGTGATCGGATGGAGGGTGAATAAAACGGCGTGGAGCCAATTTTCGGTTGCGGGGCAGTGCTCTTTGTGGACGAATTCGTCTTTAGTGACGAGAATTGAGGAAAATGAGGCGAGTGCGATGTAGATGACGAGCGCTGTTGTTGAGAAGGGGACGAATAGGATGAATCCCATGCATACAAGAACGCTTAACGTGTCGATCGGGTGGCCGATCCGCTCCCATAGAGGCAAGCCGCGCCGGATGTGGAAGTACCCTTCATCAAAAACCATTCCCAAAGCTTGAAGTGCAAAGGGAAGTACTCCTAAGATCCACATGTTTTTACCATAAGTGCGCCAGCGATGGTCAAACCTGGACCAAATGCTAAGCTGATGATTGGTGTATTTGCGGGGACTTTTGGATCTCTTAAGATCTTGTCCCAAATATGGGGCAAAGTGGCTGACGACATGTTTCCATACTCTTTTAGAACCTCAAAGCTGTAGGCCATCTGCGCATCTGTCAATTTTAGAAGGTCCTGAACGTGCAAGAGGATCTTAGGTCCTCCAGGATGGACCGCAAAGAGAGCATTTGAGGGGATTGTCCAGCATAAACGGTCTAAATACCCTTTCAGATGGCGGGTAATCAATACGGCGACCTCTTTGGCGAGCGACATTTTAAAGCCCCATTCGATCACATCCCAGGTCATCGCTTTGATTGAATTGGGGATGATTTCCTCCCGAACCTTTAACACTTTAATGCTTGGCTGATCGGTTTCTTTGACGAGGGAATATTTCATGAAGCCGTCGGCAAAGAGGCTTTGCGATACGAGCTGATCGAGTTCGTGTTTAGAGGGGTTGGAATGAAGCGAGCAAATTTCCGTGTGGACGATATCGATCCGTCTTTTCTCTTCTCCGCTCTTCAGAAAACCGGACCCCATCCGAATGGCGGGGATAGAGCCGTAGCATCCCATGTGGTAGGCGTGGGTGGCGGTAGTTAAATTGCCCCAGTCTCTCTTCGAAATGATGGTTTGGGCGCCGCTCGGAGAGACGTATCCTGTGCAGGTTACGTGGATAAGATCATCGGGAGCCTCGGCACCTTCCGGGTAGTACTGCTCAAAGATGCTATTTACTTCACTTTGGAAAATTTTACTTCTGGCGGAGAGGTCTTTTCCTGCAGGGAGCTCATGGAGCCTATAGATCTCCATCTGATCCCAATTCGTATGGAGAAAATCGGAAAGCACGTGGCCCCGTTTTTGAATTCTGTCTGGTTTGCAGCCGACATGCCAGAGCTTTTCCTTAATAACAGGTCGGAACTCTTCTTTCCCCTCTGCCATGACGTGGGCTTCTACGAGCCAGTCGAGCGTATCTTCTTGGGTCGATTCATATTTTGGACGAATAAGTTGGAAATCAGTGAGAAGCATGGAACAAAGCTACCTAGCCCTTCATTTTTGAGGCAATTAAAATCGGAGTTTTTGTACGCTCCAAATTATGCGAAAGATATTCTGGATGCTGATCCTTTTTGGTGCTTACATTTGGTCGATGACCTCCGGCCATGACCGGATGATCATTGATCAGGGGAAAAACCTCTATACAGCGCTTGTCTCATGGCTGGACGACGCCGATGTCGATTTTCAGGTGAAGCCGAAAAAGACGCCCAAAGTCAAAAAAAAGTCCCGCCGCTGGGACTAATTGACGGTTATCGTAATGGGGTTTCCCTCGTTGCCAAAGCTGTCTACGGAAGTGATTGAGTACGTAGCCATGCTATTAGGTTCTCTTCCATGGTCCTCGTATTGAAAGGTATTCGAAGAGACTTGAGCGATAAAAGTTCCATTTCGGTAGATCCGATACCCGGCAACGTGAGTACTCAAACTCCTTGCCCACTTCAAGAGATTGAAAAATTCCACTTGCAAGCCAAAGTCGTTGGTGATTTGCTGGCCAAAAGCGGTGGCTGGAGGAGCAATTCCTATGTCTGCCCATGATGATTGCACAATGAAATACGTTCCGTTATCGCGTCTCCATACCGCAACAGCTATCCCGTCAGCATTTACGGAGACTTGGGTTGTGTCGGAGTTCGCCCCAGCAATCGAGAGATCGGCAGGTGTTGACCACGCCCCAGTCCCAAAGGCAAGGGTTGATGCCTGTATGATTGTATCGGATCCGTAGTATTCCCATATGGCGACAGCGTTTCCATCTCCGTCGACCCCAACCTGAGGTAAATTGGCGCTGAACGCAGAATTTGAGAGATCAACGGGCGTTGTCCAGGCTCCGCCAAAGGGGAGTGTAGATGACTGAATCATGGACATCGGCCCATTGAAGGATGCCCAGACAGCGACAGCATTGCCATCTGGGTCTACTGCGACTTGCGATGCACTGCTATTAAAGCCCGCAGGAGAGACGTCCACAGGAGGAGACCATGCTATTATCGGGGCAAAGGGTAATGTAGAGGATTGGATGATGTCATTGGCCCCATCGAACCGTTGCCAGACGGCGACAGCATTCCCGAATGCATCTACGGCCACTTGCGGGAAGGTGGCGTTTTGTCCAGGAACGGAAATATCGCCAGACAAACTCCATACAAAAAAGTTCAAATCAAACGAACCGGCAAGAATAATGGTATTTGCTCCATCGAATCGGCTCCATATTGCGACAGCATTCCCGTTTGGATCTACCGCAACTTGGGGATTGGCCGCATCTTGTCCTAGACCGGAAAGAGTTGCAGCACCTGTCCACATCATGCCAAACATATTAGCCTTCACATTGGCTTGTATGACTATATTCGCTCCGTCGAACCGTTGTCAAACAGCGACAGCATTGCCCACAGGATCAACACCGATTTGAGGAAGCGAAGCATTTTCTCCTGCTACGGAAAGGTCATCAGTGATAACAGACCAGGGCATGTTGAGGGGCTTCGTTCTGGATTGTATGATCGTATTTGCGCCATCATTTCGGCTCCATACAGCGACAGCATTGCCGGATGCATCAACAGCGACTTGCGGGTCAATGGCATCTTGTCCTGCAGCGGAAAGGTCAGTTATGGGCGACCATGCAGTTGATCCGAAGCTAAGCGTTGCGGATTGAATGATTGTGCTGGCTCCATCAAAGCGTTGCCACACAGCGACAGCATTCCCGTTTGGGTCTACGGCGACTTGGGGAACATCAGCATTCCCGCCGGTAAGGGATGCATCGAGTGGAGGCGCTGACCATGTTGCAGACATAAGCGGACACACTAAAATACACCCCAGAATCCATAGATAGCGCCATACTGATTTCATTGAGAGCCTCATTTTAAAGAAATAATTTGAGGCAGAGTTGGGTTATTGTCCAGCTAAATATGTCTGATCGGCGATTGCTATGAATCCATCGAGAACCCGATCGAACTCGGCGAGTAATCGGGGGTATTTATGCCCGATATGCGGCCGGCTTCTTGCTATTATTTCTCTTAATTCCGCTGTACTCATGTCCATCATAGGGGACAAGTGAGTTAAGTCTTCATCCTTAGCCCATTCGGAAATAGCGACAGATGCCACGATAGCTTTAAGCGGCTTTTGTTTTGTGGGAAAATTCTCTGCGGCAGATTGTCTCATATTGGTTATAAATTGCTTTCTGTCGATTAACGCAATCGATTGAATGGCCAAACGGGCCTCAGCATCGGTTGCTTCATCCTTCAACCAATCGGTGCATAAAGACTCAGCTTCGGCATTTTTTTTTAAAACAGCCAGCACATCACCCCATGCGGTTTGCCTTTCCAAATCAGGGACTCTCCGCTTTAACTGATCCATGAATTGAATCACGATGTCGATAGGATGGGCTTTGATGAAGGTGTATATATCTCTAGAAATCCGGCATGCCAATCGATTGGGCAGCCTGACCTTAGTAATAGCCATCCATCCTTCAAGGAATATGCAAAATGAATCGATTTGCACATTTGACAAATTTAAAATCTTTTGAAAAAGGGGTTCGTTCAGCAGATCGTAGAGCTGCTGGGGATCAAGAAGTTTTTGGTGTAGCAATTCAAAAACTAGAAATGGATTTGAGATCAAATAGCTTATTTGAGCCCGGTAAAGTTCTATTTCTGCTATTTTTCGAGAGCTGGGATTTACAGTATTCATAAGCATGGAAAAGAACTTCATCGGAGTATTTTGACGATAAAACTCGATTGTTTCACGAGATATGGGTTGGTATTCGAATTTATCGCAATGATACGGGCCAAAATCTATCCGGAGCTCTTCTCCCGCCTTAATGGGTCTGCTTGCGATGAATAGTTGATATGGAATGCCCCCTACATCGATGACTTCATTATGGCAGTTAGGGGTGCCGTCTTTGATCATAGCGGCAAGGTTTGTGATTTCGCCCGCATCGACCTCTCCCATTCGAGCATGGGCCTTCTCATCCCTTTCTCCAGGTGCAGCGGGCGAGATTTTCCCACCATGAAACCCGACGATGTCTCCTGAAGAGATCCCTTGAGTGGTTATCACTTGATGGGTACCGCTTTTGAGGGCAAGCGGGGGGAGCTTAAAACGGTTTTTTAAGAATCTAGCTTCCAATTCTGGATCGGTTTTCCTAACGGCCGAGAGCCAATACTTCGCAAGGGATTCTCTTGTTCCAACAAGCTCATGAGAGTAAGTCATTCCATAAAGTCTATTAAATTCCTCCGCCCTTAGCTCTCTCGTGATCCCATTTGGCTGTTGTTGAAGAACTACAGGTTCCTTATTTTCTGGAAAGCGGGGGTTTAGCACGCACTGCAGCTCTTTCAAGTTTGGCAAATCCCTGGTTTTCGCTGCTGTTTTTATCATTTGTTCGATCTCCCCATTTCTCTCGATTTCAAGATAGTGAAGAGGGGTCCAGTTCACTTTATCTAAAGGAAGGGGATTTGCTCCAAGAGCGAGCAGTATTTTTACAACGTCCGCATTTCCATCCATAGCCGCTACGGCCAAGGGGGTTAGCTTGTACAACGGGTCTTTCTCATCAACATGATCGACTTTTTTTAGGAGCTTTACAATTGAGGAGAGGGGCTGTCTCAGCGCGATCAAGTAGTGGAGTTTTTGAGCCGTGGGCGCAGTCGCGTACCCATCGCGTGGAAACATACTCTCTAATGGAAATAGTTGCTGTGGCGGCATCAATATCAATGGATTCAATTTTTTCTTTCTATAACCCGGCTGAGAATGGCATCGAACAGACCCAATAGTCTTGGGTGCTTGTGTTCGATGTGGGCTCTTTTCGATTTATAGAGCTCAGTTAATGTTGCGCAGGAGAGCTTTTCAAGGGCGATTAAGTGGTAGGGGGCATGAGTCGGATCTGTTGCCCAATCAGAAATGGCGACAGCTCCAATGATCAAATCGAAAGGGATTTTCTTGTTTGGAAATTTATCCCTGATTGTAAACTCGGTATTTGCTATGAATTGCCTCCGAGTGCGTGGGTCGACAGATTGGAGCGCCACTCTCGCTGTTTCATCATTCGTTTCATCTTTGATCCAATCGGCAATTATTTCATAAACAAGAGAGTTCTCTTCCAGAATGGAGAAAACGCGCTCCCAACTTTCCCGATCGACAATTTGGGGAATGTAGACTGATAACTGATCTAGGAACTCTACAACAGAGTGGATTCGATGTCTTTTGATGTGAGTGTATATGTTCTCATTGATCTCTTTAGCTAACCCCGGAGGCAGTTCTTTCAGCTTATTATTTAACTGTTGCCAGCAAGAAAAAATGGTTTCATAGGACAATTCTTGAGCTAAATCCATTTCAACCGTTCTCGGAAAATCGGGCTCATGCAGGATCTTCTGCAGTTCTTCTGGTTGGAGCATGTTTTGGCGGAGAAGTTCTAGAACGAGGAATGGAGTTGAAAAGAGGTAGCGGAGCTGGTGGCGGAGTCCATCTTTCTCAATCTGTTCTCTTGGAGAGGAATCTTCATATGCATGGATCTCTTCGTAGAGCTTGGACGGAGAATTTTGTCGATAGAATTCAATCGTTTCGGCAGATGGGGCCTTGTACTTATATTTAGATACATGCAGGGGACCGAAGTCCATTCGGAGCTCTTCCCCCTTTTCGATGGTCCTTGTGGCAATAACTACATGATACTGAATCCCATCGATACGAACTGTAGTGATTTGGCAATTTGGGATTCCATCGCCGATCATCGCCGCTAGATTTGTCGCTTGGCTTGCGTCGATCTCTTCTAAACGGCAGGATTTATCGGCATCTCCTTCTTCTACCGGAGTGATTTTACCTCCATGGAATCCGATCATTCCGCATGAGGGGATTCGGCTGGTTGCTATGATCTGATGGCTCTCTTTTTTTATGGCCAATTTGGGGAGGTTATCCCTCTGATTTTCAAATCTCTCAGCTACATATTTTTGCTTTTTATATGAGAATCTGGGGTCATTTTGAGGAACAGCATGGACCCAATAATCGATAAGCCCCTTAGGAGTTCCAACAAGGTCTTCTGAATAGGCAAGACCGGTCATTTGGGAAAATTCGGCTGCAGTGAGCGGCGATTGGCGGTTCCGGAGGTTTTGAACCAATCCAATAGGCTCGTTTGGCTTCGGACGGCGGGGATTGAGGGTCCGATGCAGTTCTTTTAGGTTTGGCAACCTCCTCGTTTTGGCTGCCGTCAGGATCATTTTTTTGATCTCATCATTGCCGCTTAGCTCTAGGTAGTGAAGGGGGGTCCACCCTACTTTATCCAAGGGGAGGGGATCGGCTTTTGCACGGAGCAATCTATCAACTACAGCCCCATTCCCAGCCATAGCGGCAACTGCGAGGGGAGTCAGATCATAATTGGGGTCCTTTGCTTCAAGGTCGACCCCTTTTTCCAATACTTTATTAATCGAATCGATTGGTTGATTCAATGCGATGAGATAGTGGAGTTTGTGATCAAGTCTCGCACGTCCGTAGGAATGACTTGGAAACATCTGAGCTAAAGGGAATGCAGTTGAAACAGTTGCCATAATAATTTTTCGTGAATTTTTGAAGGATATTATGCTCTAATTTTGCTTCGAAATCAACCGTTCGCTTTTCAGTAAAATAATTACTTTATAAAACAAGGTTCTTGCAATATCTATTCGTGTTTGATATGGATCAAATTATGAAGAGTGGACTGATCTTTTTAGCCTGCATCCAATCCCTTTTTGCGGTCACTCCGCAAGAGGCTCTCGACCGACTCGTCGAGGGAAATAAGCATTACGTTAACGATAATTTGCGCAGCCTCGACCGGAATTCCTACCGGAGGGAAGAGCTGGTAGCAAATCAAAAACCATTCGCGGTCATCCTTGGCTGTTCAGATTCCAGGGTGCCTCCTGAAATCCTTTTTGATCAGGGCCTTGGCGATCTATTCGTTGTCCGGGTGGCTGGCCAGGTAGCAGGTCCTATCGAGCTAGATAGTATCGAATATGGGATCAAAGTTTTAGGAGCCTCTATAATCATTGTGCTTGGACACGAGTCCTGCGGTGCTGTGAATGCGGTTCTGACTGGCAATACTGAAGGGATTGAAGAACTTGCCAGATTGATTAAGCCGGCTCTCAGAGGGGTCAAACCTATGGATCTTGAAACGGCTATAAAAGATAATGTCAAATGGACGATGCAATATCTGAAAGGGACAGCCATCATTAAACAGATGATGAAAGAGGGCAAAGTCGCCCTTGTCGGCGGATATTACAACCTCTCCGACGGCCACGTCGAAATCTTAAATAAATAACATTGAAAGACCAACAAGCGACAAGCAGACTCCGAAAGCCTGTTTGATATGGGATACCTGAAGAACGTGGGATAGCTTCACGCCGAATGGGGTCGTGATCATCGATCCAATGCTAATCGCGATGAACGCAGGCAATTCAATATAACCGAAAGTGTCAGGAAGATTTGGACTATGCCAGGCGATACTTAAGTAGACTAAAGAACCGATGCATGTCGTTATGAGAGTTGCTGCTGATGAGGTGGCCGAGGCGTTTTTTGCAGGGAGCTGATAGCCCATCAGAATCGGAAAGGTCATAGAGCCTCCGCCAATCCCGAGCATGCTCGACAAGACGCCGATGAAAAGAGAGAGTATGGAAAGACTTCGGTTGGGGGTTTTGGCAATATATAGGCTGGGCAACTTAGGAAAGAAGAAGTAAAACCCCATGAGGAGCGCCATGATTCCAAACGCCCATCGAAGGTCTTTGCTGGGCATAAAGTGGGCGATTATCGAACCGATAATACACCCCAAAATAAGGGCCGGAATCATCAGCTTCAGAACTGATAAGTGGATCGCCCGCTTCCTCGTTTGAATCCAAGTGGACATGAGAGATGTAACTACGGCTGCAGCTAAAGAAGTTCCTACTGCGATCTGCATAATTCGATCAGGCATCATATCTGAATAGAGAAAAATGTAATACAAAGCGGGTACTGTAACCATCCCGCCTCCAATTCCAAGCAAGCCTGCAAATAAGCCGCTTACGAGTCCGAGAATGACAAATAAAATAATAATGAACTCAGATGTCATGAAAAATTTTAATTCGTTGTTTTCAATTTCATCATCTTCTATGATATTGTCAACAACCTTTTAAGAATGTTTATGAACTTGAATCCAGTAGAATGGTCGCAAGCACAAGATCTTCTCATTAAATTAGTTCAAGTTTTAACTCCGTTAACTGAACGGATCGTTCCCGCGTCCTTCTTTTTAAGCAGACGTTTTGTAATTCCATCTGGATTGATGCAAGAAGATTGCCCTTCCATTCCGCTTCGCCATCCAGTGCGTATTTTGTCTGCGCTTCATACTGTTCAACAGGAAGTGGAGAAGTGGATCGGCAAAGCGCCTCAGGAAATTGAGGAGAAAAAAAGCGAGGTGCGTCCACCTCTTTCGAGAAATGAGAATGTTCCGAAAGACACCCCTCCGCTATCCAAACAAGCGCAAAAGCTCATTCATGAAGTACAGAAGGCGATCGGGGAGCTGGCCAATTCCACCTACATTCAAGATCCTAAGGAAGCCCCATTGCGCGAGGCTCTTAAGAAATTGAAGCCCAACCTGGATCGGATCATCGACTCGATGGCCCACGAAAAAGAGCCTGAGCAGGCTCCCCAAGTTCCTTTACGCCAGTCAATCCCTCGCACTCCACGAGACTTTATCTTTGCCAAACCCCACATGTTTGCTGAAATCCTCAACAATGAGATAGCCGCCCGCCCGGCGCCTGCAAAAGATCCCGTTGATTCCCCCATAGTCCGTTTGGTTCAAAGAGGGGGTGAAAAAGAGGGGAGGGGAGTCGAGCCTGCATCTCCCAAGTCTATTCCCGTTCCAACAAGAACTGCCCCAGCGCCTATTTCAAGAGATGAGGCGGTTAGTCCAGCTCCCAAGAAAAAGGGTGAAGTTAAAGAGGGGAGGGAACCTTCAAAGGAAAATTCTATTGAAGCCAAACCTCTTAAAGTCGAAACAGAGGTCGATAAGCCGAGCCGCAAAGAGGGACATACCGAGGTAAAGGTTATACCTAAACCCTTCGAGGCGATCACTCTCCCGGGCGCCCCATTCATTTCCCAAGCCAAAAATCTCGTTGCTCCGCGCAAAAAGAAAAAGCGGAAAGGGTTTTGGTTCAAAGGCGAAGAAGATCTAGAGAACCTATCCTCTGATTCTTAACAAAGCGGAGAATAGGTTCAAAGATCGGAACAATTCTTGACATCCAGTTTTAATTGAAGTATTTCTCAAATTTACTGAGGATCTTCTATGAAAGGCTATTGGCTTATTCCCCTAAGCATTTGTTTTACCGGCTGCATGGTGAGCAACGGATTGCAATATGAAGCGATGTCAGAAACCAATATCTACCATATCGCCAGGGTTAGAAAGGGGATGAGCGAGCGGCAAGTTCTTCAGATCATGCACAAGCCCTATAGTTACGAGTCTTTTGATGTAGGCGATGATGTTTATGATGTGTGGTTTTATGTCACAAGAGCTACTGGCCTAGATCAAACTCGGATGGTTCCTCAAAATTTGACCCCGCTTACCTTTAAGAACGGCGTTTTAGTTGGAACGGGCTATAACTGGTATTACTATGCGATGAAAGGGCAGGCCGATGAGATCGCTTCTCAGAAACCAGAAGTTGAAAAAGGGAAATCCCAACAAGAGGAAGATCTAGACTTCGAAAAAGCCCTTAAATCAACGGTTAAGCCGCAAGCAGCTCCTCCCTCAGCAAACCCGATACAAAATACCCCCGCGAAACCGGCTCAAGAGAAACTCCCGCCAAATGAGCACATCATTATGAATGGGGCCATTTCTTGTGGCGCATGTCCTACCAAAGTATGCGGGCCAAATCGGTTTTCCGTCCTTTCCAAGGGGATGAGCGAAACGCAGGTCGTAAACATTGTCGGCGAGCCGGTGAGGTATGAGACCTTTGAGATGGGCCCTGATGTATTCGATGTTTGGTTTTACGAAGTAGTCGCATCCAAATCGGGCAAACCCTCGATCGTCCCCCAAAACATGGTCCCTCTAACATTTAAAAATGCGGTCCTCATCAGTATGGATGACGATGATTTCTATAACCTCAAACAGCAAGCGGTGATCGCAGCGGCCCAAGCGCCAGTAGCAGCTATTGAAACGCAGCCTGCTCCGCAGAAGAAAAAAATATTCAAGTCCTTTGTTCCCAAAACGCCCTTAGGGACAACGCCTAAATTGTTTTCAAAGGCGAAAAAGGGGATGAGTGAAGAAGAAGTGATGGATCTCCTCGGTTCGACAATGGATCAGGAGTCCTTTTCAGTAGACAGCGATGTCTATGACGTTTGGTTTTATGACGTCCCCCCTAAGAAAAATGCCCCTCCAGAAAAAAAGCCGCTGACCTTCAAAAACGGCATTTTAGTTGGAACCACTGCTGACGACTACAACAAAGTGAAGCAGCAAGCTGGCCCTAACCCAGTGGATGAACGGGATCGGACCAGACAGCGGATGCAAGAAGAAGAGTCTGAGCAAAACTTCAACTATTGGTAGAAGTTGCCTAGAATTAACGGGCCGGATTAAGATCTTGGCCTTAAATGAGCTATGCAATTTTTTTACATTCTGTCCACGGTGAATTGCCTCACCCCCCGCGAGGACCAGTCATCATCAATGCGAATGGGTACATCATACCCAGAGCGATAAGGGGAGTTCCTTTTATTGCCGTTTCATTAAATGAGCAGATCGAAGCTGCAGCAAGGGATCCTGCCTCATTTTGCCGCACACTTCATATGCTAAGGCCCCACGGAAAACCGCTACGCTCTAAAGTCTTATGTCCCGATGTGTATACACAGGGGAGGTGTCTTAATGGACAGTTTTGCAAATTTGCAGGGAACCTCGCTGAACTTTATGCACATAACGTCCATAAGAATCACTTTTACAAGACCAAAACTTGTAGATTCAAGCATTGTAAATTGGGCGCAGCATGCGAGTTTGGACATATTGGGGATCTGATGAGGCGTGTCCATCTTGTAGGCAATGCTGTTTTCACTGACCAATGGTTTATACTGCGCTCGGTTTGAAACTTGGAATTTTGAACGCGCCAAAACCGCTATAATCGACGATCGTAAACTGGTTCATATTTCTAATATTGACCAGTT
>JANPFC010000056.1:0-12729 GCA_031423235.1 Chlamydiota bacterium
CAGACTCTCTGGTATGGGTGGCTCAGACTGCGAGATATGCGCAGAGGAGTGGAGCTTGGCATGAGCATGGGCTGTTGAGGATTCAAAATATTTGCTTAACATTTGTGGGTAACGACAAGGTTCAAAGCGCCGAAAATCAACTAAAAAAAAGGCACTGTATTAACCAATACTATGCCCTTTTTTTAGTTGATTTGTCGGCAGCCTTCAATCCCGCCAAAAAGCCGATTCTTGAATCACGATCGGTATAAATTAGACTTTTTTCTTTAGCGGCCCCGGTGCGGGTCCAGCATCGTTTGTTATGATCGGAAGATTGATGTAGCGGCGGCTAGGCATGCTGATCCAGTACGGCTCATCAGGCAAGTAGTTTAAACTGCTGTCCGATCCCTTTACGGCAAAGGGGGCGTACCAGATCTTAAATCTCCAATTCTGAATCATCGGGCGCCACCAGGGCGATAGATCATCGAATGAATCAAGCCCATCCATTAGCTGATCGACAATAAGCATTGCTTCTTCAGTCGCTTGCTGTAGGCAATCCTTATAGTAAACAGTGAACGGAGTTCCAATTGCACCATTGTCGAAATAGGTGCACCAGATCTCGCAAAGTGAATCGCTGTAAAGGGGGCCGTTCCCGCAATTAGGGGGGCCGAATGTAAGACCGTTCAAAGTGCCGAGAATTGAATTGAATTGCTGTCTTGCCGTGTAGATTTGCAAGAGTCCTGCTGAACTAATTGAGGCGCCTGCAGCCATGTCGAAAAATCCGAGCCCTATCAGAGGTGCTGCAGGAAAATCATTATCGACGACAACCGTGACTTCCGAGGCGCTAGAGGCGATGCTGGCAACGCCGAACATGAACATGTTATTGCCGCTGATCATCAAGATGGGGCCGGCTGTCGCTACGTTTTCTGTTTGGCGCGTGTCGTTTCCTGCGATGGTTGAAATAGATCCTGTAGCCGATAGAATGCTGAGCGGATCGCCATTGATTTCAATATCGGTTCCGGCATCCAGCGAGATATCGCCTGTTGTAGTTGAGAAGCTGCCGCCTGTGCCTGTCGCCGTTCCAATCAGGATATTGCCAATACCTGCTACAACAGTGATTGATCCGGTTGTTGCCACGACGTTTTCATCGACAAGGACATTGCCATGAGTCGATTCGATCGATTGGCTTCCGACTCCAGAGGTGGAGGTATTTGCTGCGCCGCTGATTAGGATATCGCTTACGGCTTGCATAATGATGGGGGCCCCAGGAGAGAGGTTAAGGGTGGAAATAACCGCGGTATTAGTGATTTGAATCGAGCTTGTTCCTCCAGCGGAGCCGAATCCAGCATCAAGCGTGATTACGCCTCCTGTGGAGGTTACGTTTCGACCTAAAAGTAAATTCCCCACTCCGGTGTCGTCGTAGTCGGAGATCAGGGTGATGGGATTTGGTCCTCCAACAATATCGTCTAAGACACTGGTCAGGTTGTTATTGGCGCTGATATAAATCGATCCAGTGGTCCAGACTGGTTGTGTGTCGACGATTGTGATATTGCGAAACGAATCTGTACAGCCGCAGCCGCCAAGAGTTGGTCCATCGGACCCAGAGATTTCGATATTTCCTCCTGCTGTAGACAGGGTATATAATTCGCTTCCCCCAGCTGTAAGAGCATGAACCAGATCAGCAGGATTTCCTGGAGCAAACATAGCGCGGAAGCTCTCTCCAAAAAACTGGGCTGAGCTATGGAGGGTAAAATCGCCAACACCTGTGAGATAATTCACTGAACCAAGAGGCCCCGTTGCAACGGGTACTGGCAATTGGGCCCCATTATAGGGAACTGGGAGCCCTGAAAGGTCATAGCCCAGCGAGTCAATAGCAAAAGCGCCTGTTTGGTTGCAGACTGTAGCCGCAGAAGTGGTTCCGAGAGGCGTAGCAGCGAGGATATTTACCCCATTGACCGTTGCAGATTGAGGAGTCCAGAGCTCTCCTGCGGCGAAGCAAGTGTCGGCCTCTATGAAGTATCCGCTAAACGTTCCATCGAAACTACCAGCCCCAACAGAGGCGTAGTTTCCGAATCCTCCTTGGATAATATCGCCTGTAGCTCTATAGGAATGATTATAGTAACTTCCATTACTTTCTTGCAAAGAGGCTCTCGTTGCGGCAGCTGCTCCGCCTACTCCATTTCCATTTAAACAACGAATGCTCCCCCCTGCCCATACATGATACGTGAAATCTGTGATTAGAGATTCCACATGGCGCGTGGAAAAAGTCGCTTGCCCGCCGTTTCTTGTCGGCTGTCCTCCTAAAAGGAAAATATTTCCTCCGCAATGAATATAGGAAATCGGATCGTAGCCGGGATCCACCATGGGGTCTGAATATGCTGCAATAACAGACGCTCTGCATGCCCGGGCGTCTAAATAAAAGTCTCCGCCGATATTGATTCTGATCGATGTAGAAGCAGTAGCCGTCGATCCAAAACCGTCATCGGTATTATACCCGACAAAAGCATCTTCGCCTCCAGAAGGAACCCCCCCCTGAAGAAGTAGTGTCCCTCCAACATTTAGAAGGAGATTAGATCGAATATCTCCGTCTGAAGCAAGACCTGGATCGGCACCAATCACTCCGCGTGAGAATGCGCCGTTTGATCCTGTGAGTGTCGCATTACCCCTAACTCCTACAGTGATATCTCCTATAAATTGGCTCAAGGGAGCCATAGTTGCGGTCACTTCGCCAATGATTGCGTAGCAGCTGATTGCTCCTCCGATTCCTCCGTTCAAGATCAGATTTCCTCCGACTGCAACTGTCGTATTGCCCAACACAGATGTCGTAGAGGGAAGAGCCCTGATAGGGGATCTCCCGATTATGGCGGTATTATTGTTTCCTCCGGGTATCAAAGTCCCAGCTCCAAAAATAGACAGGTTTTGAGCCGCCTCAACTGTAATATCGGAGGAGACTGAGATTACGGGGAGATCCGAAGGACCAATTCCAGCCCATGTATTGAAACCGTTTGGCGCCCTGATGGTAATACTCCCCGCAAGAGTCCTGACAGAAGTCGATCCGAAATTAGTTCCAATTGTAGTCGTGAATCCTAAAAAAGGAGCTACCTCTTGAATATTGATATCCCCTGTGGTTGCGGTCAAACTGATGGCAGCTCCTGGAGCGGCTATTGCTCGGTTCGTGACGTTCCCACGCATCTGAATGTGGCGTGCCGCCGTCAGAGTGATGTTTCCCCCTGAGGTAGTGGAGGCGATTGCAGCACCGGTGCTAATTGTAATATCCCGATCGGCAGTAATCGTTAAAGAACCAGGAGCGACTCCGCCCCAGATGATTCCTGGAATATTGACGAGTACATCGCCATTCACGCCGAGATTGGGGGGAGTCGAAGTACTGATGCACACATTGGTTCCTGCCGCCAAAATAGCAGCGATAGCAGGTCCGCTAATATTGACAGGAGTTCCGGGGCCTGGCCACGTAGTTGGACATGCGATCACGACTCCGGCATCCGTTGCACCACCGATTGTAATATCGGTCGGATCTAAAAGAAGATCTCCCGCTTTCCCGAAAGGAGAAGTTAAATCGACCATCCCTTGAAATGCTAGGATTGGCGAGGAAATTTCGGCAAATCCGCCGTCGCCGCTAAGGGTTCCTGCGCGGGCAGAAATATTTCCGAAAAAGGAGTTGCTCTCATCGGCCCAGAAGATTACCTTTCCTCCATGGCCATCGAGTAGTGCATCTGCTTTAATTAAAGCTCCTTCTTCGATAAAAAGGTGTTTGGAGTTCGGCACATCGGGATTTTGTCCTTGATAGTCTCCTCCGCAGAGCAGAGTGCCCCCTTTGGTCTTACCAGACACGTCGATTTCAGAACCATTTCGGAGAATCAGTCGTTCTCCTAAGAGATATACATCTCCGCCAGCATCGCCTCTTTTGGCAGAGATCGATCCAGCTACTTCGCCTAATCCATCTTCCGCTGTCAGATAGACGATACCATCTACTTCTCTGATTCCGGTTGCATCGATTGTCCCTTCATGAGAGAAAGCGAACGAGTAGAGATTGGGGGATGCGTGGAGCTCTACTTGTGCGCCTCTAATTTGGCCTTCATTGATCAATTTCGAGCATTCCCGCTTTTCTAAAGCGATATGAATCCGCTGCTTTGCATCTGGTGTGAAGACAACGCGCCCAGAGGTCGCGATCCCTACAGATTTTTCTCCAATCAACGTTCCTTTATTATCAACAGAGGCTGCGAAAAGGTAGCTCTCTTCGGAGTGGATTGTTCCTTCGTTGATGATTGAAGCCTCAGAGGTTCCTTCGAAAACGAGTGTTTTTCCTTCGAGGAATGCAGAATCAAGTACATCGAGCGTCGAGGCGAAGAAGGAGGCTGTGTCAACAGATCCGTTTCTCCCGAATATGACTCCATTAGGATTAATCAGATAAACCTGGCCGTTTCCATCAAGCATGCCGTCAATCCGAGAAGGGATCATGCCGACGACGCGGTTGAGCACAGTTGCATCAGAGCGAGGTTGAACGAAATGAACCTTCTCCCCCGCATTGACTGAAAAATCTCCCCATTGAAAGATCGATCTGTCGTCTGCGATGACTTCGAGTACACCGGGAGAAACAAGGCGGCATGCCCCTTTCCCCTCAGTGACTTCCATTGAATGAGGAAGAGAGTGTAGCGCAGTAATGCCTAGGCTAAAAAAGAAGAGGAGCTTCATTAGATACCTTGTTTTTTATAAACATATAACATTCAGTTTAGAGCGTGGTCAATGGAAATTGTGTTTCATCTCCCAAAGAAAATATTTAGTGCAGAATACGATTTGGGGTGGTTGACGACTTTCAGGTTGCGCCTGCGCAGCATGAATTTTTCACTGCCTATAGGGGCGAGCTGATAGCCGTCATCGGAGGGGGGCGGTTGATTCTCCAGGTAAAAAAGTGAGCACCAGCCAGGGTACTCATTAAATGGGTGGAGATCAACAAGGAATTGGGTCACCACAATCTCCGCTTGTTGGACAATAAGCTGCAGGCATGTTTTATAAAAGACAGTGAAGGGAAATCCTCCAATTGCCGATCCATCGAATGGATTTGTAGGATTGTAGTAGGAACAATACGTTTCCAAAAGAGAGTTCTCTAAAAAGAGTCCAGGAAAAGCAAGTCCGAGGTTTGCAACTGTTTGAGCGAGGGTCAATCCGTTGAAGAGGGCTAGTGGATTGATCGAATTTTGAGAGGGGAACGCAGTGAAAATCCGCAATGCGCCGCCATAATTGATTTGGCTTGTAGCATCAATGGTTACTCCTCCAGCTCCAAAAAACGGGGGCGAAGGGAATTGATTGTCGGATACGAGAATCGTATTTTGGCCAGACTGGATAAGCGCATTGTTGGAAAGCGAAAGGCTATTTTGTCCATTTACCAGTACGTTCCCAGTGGTAGCGTCAAGAGCGGGACTTAGCGCGCCATTTCCTGAAATATTTATATTGTTGAACCCTTGAATAACAATGTTGCCCGTGTTGGAAATAAACGAGGTCTGGCTTCCTCCAAATCCGAGCTCAAAGTTGGCTGTGGTTGCATTGTTATACGCGGCTTGGCTCAGCATTGAGATGTCTCCAAATGCGGTAAAGGCAAGAGGAAGGGTTCCAACTATGAGCTGAGGACTGGTTAATGTAATGGTGTTGAAGGCGTCATTATTATAAGACGATGTATCAAAAAAGATGGCGCCTAAGCCATTGCCTCCAGTTGCGAGGGGAGTCGAGGTGCTGGCTGTTGAAGAGGCGATGCCGCGAGCGGTCCCGGCGAAGATATCAGAGCCGCAAACAATCACGCTTTTTGGGGTCCATAATTGCCCAGAAGAAAAAGGGAAGTCCGATTCATATACAATTGTGCCATTAAACGAGGTGAAGTTTTGGTTGACGATCCCACCGCCGTTGGTGATGTCTCCGCCGCTACGGACATCGATAT
Organism: Chlamydiota bacterium; assembly: GCA_031423235.1. Taxonomy (GTDB): domain Bacteria; phylum Chlamydiota; class Chlamydiia; order Chlamydiales; family SM23-39; genus REEB52. The sequence goes on from JANPFC010000056.1 coordinate 5,924, forward strand.
TTCCAATGTTAGTGAAAAGGGCGGTTGGGGCTAAATTGAGAGAGGCATCCCTTGTAGTGCTATTGAGGCAGACGATGTTTCCTCCGGCCCAGATCTGAGTGGAGAATTGTCCTGCCGGAGGGCTTTGGTAGAGAATCGCTGCAGCTCCGCTTCCATCGGAGGGGCGGCTTCCTGCAAGAAGAACGATATTGCCTCCTGCGTGAATAAAGAGTTCAGGTGGATAATTAATAATATCGGTATTTCGATTGTCTGCATAGATTGCTGTGAAACCGCAGCGAGTTGAGTTCATATAGAGATCCCTGCCGACATTGATATAGACAGAAAGGTTATCGCGGTTTGCAGGCAAGGGGATATTTCCTATATGAGATGCTTGGCCCCAGGCTGGATCTGCACTCATGGAAGGAGGGAGGATTCTCCCTGTCAATACAAGATCAAGACCCACATCTACTGTAATAATGCTCCTGAAATCGATGTAATTGCTTAGCCCTCCGACATACGATCTGGCGGCGGTTCCTGGAACGCCGTTCGCAGCTAAGGTAAGGGTTCCTCCTACATTCACATTGATATTGCCGATATAGCGAGTAAGGGTTGGGATCAATGGGTCATTCATCAAGCCGATGGCAGCGGAAGAATTATTCGCGCCCCCTGGAACATCGCCAGAACTTAACGTGGCATTTCCTCTAACATTCACGTTGATGTTTCCTAGAGCATTAGTTGAGGTGGCGCTGTCTTTGCGCGAGATTCCCGCACTGGTATGATTGATGTTGGTCCCAAATCCGCCGGCTTGAATGAAGAGGTTTTCTCCCACATTGACGTTGACATCCCCGCTTGTACCAACGGCTCCGCCGGAATTGCTGGCTCCGCGAGAGCCAATAATCGCAGTGGCCATCCCCGCAGTTCCTCCGGTGATCGCCATGCTGCCGCAAGCTTCGGTCGTAACAACCCCAAATAAATTTCCGAAGACAACAGGGAGACCTCCTGCTGTAACAGTTATGTCCCGCCCTGCAAATGCGGATACGTTTGCTCCAGGTGAAGGGCCCGTATTGTAAACATCGGCATTGATTGCGATATCTTGCCCGGCGGTTAGGCTGATTTCACCGCCGGCTACTGTGCAATTGATTGCGGCATTGACTGTAATATTCCGGTTTGCAACCAAATGGAGAAAATTTCCCGTTCCCCAGCCTACGGGGAATCCAAGGACTACGGTGATATCGCCGGGGGCTAGAGCTCCGCCGACAGAGGTATCAAGCGTCACATTGCCAAGAGCTAGCGCCGATGTTAAATCGGTGTTGAGAATATTTACTGTGGCGGAGGCCGGTAAAGCTGTCGGAACGCCAAATATCACGGTTCCGGGGGTGGGACCCCCATTAATTAAAATATCATCTGGATCCAAAAGGAGGTTCCCTGCCTTTCCTAGAGGAGCTCTTAAATCTGAAAGTCCTTGATATTCAAGATAGGCTCCAGAGACCTCGATAAAGCCTCCGTTTCCTCCTTCAGGACCCCCGCAAGCGGAGATATTTCCCCGAAATAGAGCGGCCTCTTCCCCCCATATAATGACTCTTCCCCCATCTCCTAGCTTCAATGCGTCGGCATAAATCCGAACAGATGCATCAATATGAGTTTGTTTTGCGTTTGGCAGACTTAGACTTTTCCCTTGATAGTCGCCACCAATCCAAACTTTTCCTCCGCCGAAATCGCTAGATGCGTCAATTCTAGCTCCGCTCTCCAGCAGGATAAAGTCGCCTAAGAGAAGCGTTTCGGGGGCTTTTATTGATCCGGTCATAATAGTTTTGGACTGTCTCATTTCAGGATGGCGGAAGGCTGATTTAAAACAATCTTCGCCCAAAATCCATCCTCCGGCGGCAATCATGCCGGCAAAGCCTGAAGCTTCGCATTTTCCACTGTTTTCGACGCTGTGGCCTGCGAGATAGATGTCGTGCGCGCAAAGATGTCCTGCATTCTGAACTGAGGCCTTTGAGTTTCCTTTAAAAGCGAGTTGTTTGGCTTCCAAAAAATCAGAATTGAATACGTCGAAAGTGGTTGCGATCATTGTTTGGACGTTTACAGATGAATGGGCTCCAAAGACAACTCCGTTTGGGTTGATCAGCAAGACTTTGCCATTGCTTTCCAAACGGCCTAAAATAACACTTGGATTTTCGCCAGTAATTCTATTGAGGACTGCTGCTGCTGAATCGGGTTGAATAAAGCAGATGGTTTCATTCTGCTCATTTGAAAACTCATTCCATTCTAAAACTGCTCGGTCGCTGGCAGTGATTTGGAGGATAGTGTCAGAGGCAAGAGTCGAGGCAGAGCCGCTGATCACGTTCATAGAGGAGGGGTTTGCCCAAATGATCGAGCAGCTAAGGATTCCAAGGCTCAAATATTTCACGGAGTCACCATATTCGTTTGTGCATAGCCCCATCTGGACAGGGCGGGATGGTATTTGCGGTAGTTTTCTACTAAAATCCAAGGGCATTGTTTTGTTTCAAAGAGAGGCTGATTGCGTCCAGACATTGAAGCTTGCTCTTCTCCTTCATAAGTAAAGCAGAAATGATCTGCGTAATAGGGGATCGGCGCTTCAAACTCTTGCAGCATGTCGAACGTCACGGCAATCGACTGCGTCGACACATTTAAAATCGTCGTTAAAACTGCAGGTGCAGAGGGGAATCCGTCTTTGTAAAAAATTGTATAGAGAGGCCCTATAAATGAATCAGGATAATAGACATTCCAATGCTCGGTCGGTGTATCGACACTAAAAGTCCCTGGAGCAAATGGGGAATTGTTGATGAGTCCTAAAATGCTATTCTGAGATTGACGTGCTGTGAAAATTTGAACAGGAATTACTCCACCACTATTAATAACTGCAGTTGGATGCATAGTGAAGGCTCCAGTCCCAATAGCTGGCGCAGTTGGGGCTTGATTGTCGACTACTAGAGTAATAGAGGTTGGACTTCCCATAAATCCGTCAATGGCGCTATTTATTCCCATTGAAATATTTTGATTTGCGATTACAGTGATCGGCCCTCCGAAAGACCTAATCTCACCCTCGTTTCCGAGAATTACGCTGCCTCCAGCATCAATGGATACGCTCAAGACGCCTCCAATGACTGCGCTAAGCATTGTTGTCGATCCTAAATTTTCTACTAATACGTCTCCGGCAATATGGAGATCTAGTGCGCCGCTTGCAAATACTACAGACTGAAATGCAGATTGATTTTGTATAGTGAAGTCGCCGCTAACATTCATTGTCAGGTTGCTGTTAGAAATAACAGAGACGTTCCCCCCGCCCATAGAAGAGAGGTAAAAATTTCTTCCGATATTAAATACGGTATCGGAAACGATTGCAGAGACATCGCCTGTGCTAGTGCTTAGCCAGTTCATATCTCTGCCTACATTCCATGTAAGCGGTGCCGTGAAGTTAGTATCGTAGTTACCAGAGAAAGGAAATGCGTTGAAGGTCGAGTCGATTCCTGAAGTCACAGTCGACGGATTTCCTGTGATGCTAAGGCATTGAATATCGCTGGTAGCATTGCCGTTAGATGTAAATTGGATATTTTGGGAGGCAAAAATAGTTAGCGCATCGGTTGTGCCAATGGTAGAGGTCCCATCATTATTATTCTCTACAAGCAGACTTCCATTTGAAATAATAATTGTTGCATAGCCCCCCGAAACGGATGATCCAACAGTTGCATCGGCGCTGCTAGTGCTTGCAGAGATCAGGAGATCTCCTGAAGTTACTGTGATATTGAGGGGGGCGGTATTCAGAGTGCTCTGAATTGCGGCGTCTCCTCCAATCAAACCGGCTATCACCGACATACCTGTGCCGGCTAACACATCGATTTGCCCTTGCGTTTGAACAATCGCAGGCGTTGCGTTTGCGATGCTTCCGATTGTTAGGGAGCCTCCTGCCGTGATTGAAATGGGGCCTGCTACGGTGCAGTCGATGTCAGCTAAGATGGTGATGTTGTTATCGGCAATCAATGTGAGACTATTAGAGGCCGTCCAGTTAACGGGGCTAGCCACGGTGATATTGCCGAGATCGGGACAGCCTGCGCCGCCTGCTGCGCTCGTATTGATCACGACGGGGCCTGCATTCAGGTTGTTATTTAGAGAATTGACTCCGACGCTTGCATCGATATTGGCAGGCGTTGGCGCGCAAGCAGAGAATGTATAAGTTCCTGGTCCTGCTGGATTGATGATATTTGCAGAATCTGCGGCCGCGCTAATTGTAATGTTGATTGGATCGAGAAGAAGCGTTCCTGGATTGCCTAAAGGGGCTCTTCGGTCGACAAATCCATTAAAATTTAGGAGATTTCCCGATACCTCGACAAAGCCTCCATCGCCCCCCTTTGGTCCCCCTTGCGCCGAGATCGTCCCTTCGAAATGGGTCCGTCCGTTGGCCCAGATTCTCACCTCTCCGGCATTGCCGTTTTCCTTCCCATCGACAGATAAAAAAGCCTCTTTGCCGATATTGACCGCCTCTGCAACGAGGATGATGCGGCCCCCTTGTTCGGCAAAGCCTGCAGCTCGCACGACTCCGTCCAAATTGATTGCGCCTGAATAGCTCGCCTCATTGCGCCGTTCTTGAATGGAGCCGTCCTTCATATCGAAAATATCGTATGTCGAGGCGATAAAATCGGCGGTCGAGATGACTCCGTTGGGTCCGAGGATCATCCCATTTGGATTTACGAGAACAACGCAGCCGTTCGCTTCAAGCCTTCCGTCGATGAATGAAGGAAAGGATCCCATTACGCGGTTTAAAACAACCGATTGCTCACTCGGCTGGATAAAACGGGTCGTCTCTCCTGCGGTTATGGAAAACTGGTCCCAGTGGAGAATGGTTTTGTCTGCTGCAGTGATCTCAAGGAGCTGGCCGCTTTCAGAGAACGAACCGGCGCCTTCCATCACAACAGGAGCGGTGGGGTTCGCCCAAAGAACTGAGGAAAAAAGGAGGCCAAATCCAAAATATTTCATCATTTCAATAACTCATTGTCCCGCCGATGTGATAGTGGGTTCCTTGCCGGCCGACGCCAGCTTTGTGGAGGGGAAACCCAACATCGCATCGGAAAACGATATTTGTTTTAAATTGGTACCGAACGCCTGGACCTACACCCATGAGCCATTCGGTTTTCTTCTGATCAAAGAAGGCTTTGTGCAGATGTCCCCAGCCGTAGTCTGCAAAGACGAGGAATTCAAGGGCGTCATATTTCTTGATGAGTCCAATTTTGGGCGTTACAGCTTCTATGCTGAGCATCAATCCTTGATCTGCGTTGAATGCGCGCTCCTCATAGCCGCGCACAGTGTCGTAGCCTCCGAGGCCAAACTCTTCGCTTGGAAGAAGATTCCACCACGTCGCCTGGCCTGCAGCAACGCCTCTAATTGAAAATCCTCTGGAAAGACTATGTGTGTGGCTCAAGCGGAGGCGCGCATAGGCATACTCTGGCTTGGCTCCTGGGCGGAGTCGCTGATAGGCGGCAGTGCTTTGATCGCGGGAGAGTTTCCAGGGGGCGGCAAAAAGCTCGGTCCGGAATGAGGTGCCTGATACGTTTGTTTTATAATCGAGCATGTACGAGAGCAAAAATTGGTTGATATCGGCAAAGCCTGTTTGGAAGGGCAATCCTCCAAAAATCAGATCGTTGTTTGTTCTCTTGTAGTCGTAGCCAAAGGAGAACTCCTGTAAAAACTGCCCAAAAATGGGGGCAATTGGGATTTGATACCGGCCGCTGACCTGCCAGTTTCTCCCTTCCTGAGACATCAGTTGAACCGGGATGTCGCCTTTGAACCAGGAATAGCCTCCATATAAGAGAATCTGATGGCGCCAAGGCAGGGGAGCTGTGTACTGGCCGGTCAGCGCGACAAATGTTTTGTGATTCATAGCGGTCGTCCATTGCAGAGATGCAAGGTGATCCAATCCCCAAAGATTGCCTGCGTTCAACCCGCTATAGAACCTTGTGTGTTTTAGAAAATTTGTCCCGGTATTGTCTGCGCCGGCATAGACTCTTAGAGGAAAACGTTCATTTGTGACAAGCTCTGCTTTTGTCTCTGCAGTCCGGCTGCCTTTAGAAAAGACCGCATCGGTTCTCCTAAATGGAGATCTATTCATCCAGGCAAGATCTCTCTGCATTTGATATGAATTGAGCTTTTCGTTGATGTAGATGCCGCTGCCTGCGCGTATTCTTTTATCAGAGGTCCACTTATTGCCTTTGAGCGTAATTTCTTCTACAGTGGCCTCGATAATGACTACTCGGAGCGTCCCTTTGTCTAGATCTTGCGGCGGCACGATCACAGAGACAATGGGTCGGTGGTGTTTCCTGTAGAAAGCGGCGATCGTTCCTTCGATCTCCTGAAGATCCTCAGCGGTGATCGGGCGAGATAAATAGGGGGTTAAACTGTCAGATAGCTGAGACTGATTGCCGGGGAGATCTAATTTTGGGTCGATCCATACAGCGCCTTCTTGCATGGGAACTTCGGAGGTTTCTCCATAAGGAACAATAGCAATCGTGCGGATTTCTTTACTGGAGATTGGGAGATCCGAGGGATCTGCGAATAGAATAGCTATAGTGCAAAGTAGCGTTGCAAATTTGTTCATGCCTCAGGTTAGCATTATCAAAAAAAGTATTCAATATTTATACTGCACCCACTCTAGTTGTGTGAATTTTTGCGAGCGGTATTCAGGTTCAAAAAAAATATTGATTTTCGTGATGGCAAGTATACTGCGCTCGGCCTTAAACTTGGAATTTTGAACGCGCCAAAACCGCTATAATCGACGATCGTAAACTGGTTCATATTTCTAATATTGACCAGTT
>JANPFC010000057.1:0-26512 GCA_031423235.1 Chlamydiota bacterium
GCTGACTGAAACCTCGATCGTCGGCATATCGACATTCGGCAGGTCGCTCACCGGCATCATCCCATAGGCCAGGAAGCCAAAGAACATGATGGAGGCCATCACAAGGATGGTCATTACAGGACGGCGAATGAATGGCTCTGAAATGTTCATTTCACATCCACTTTAGCGCCAGGGAATAGGTTGAGCTGCCCTTCCGTCACGATGGTTTCTCCCGCTTTGATCCCTTTGATGATGATGATATTGTCATCTTCTCTTTGGCCAAGCGTTACCGGTCTCTGCTCAACGGTTTTATCGTCTTTCACGACGAACATCACGGGGCCGGTTTGAGTTAATTGGAGCGCTGTATAAGGGACAATCACCGCATCTGATACGGTGTGCAAAATCAGTCTTGTCCGGATGAATTGCCCGGGCCAAAGTTCCCGTTTATTGTTCTCGAAGATCGCCCTTAACGTGATCATCCCTGTACTCGCATTGACCGAGTTATCGAGCATGAAGAGCTTCCCCTCAAATACCTCATCGGAGAAATCTTCATAGGCAGCGAGCACCTTCAAGGTCCCCTTCGTATAATACTTTTGGATTTGGGGAAGCTGAAACTCTGGAATCGCAAAAGTCACATAAATGGGGGCCATTTGATTGAGGGTCGAGAGGGTACTTCCGTCGTTTGCGACCAAGTTTCCAAAGTCGACCTGCAAAAGTCCCATCATCCCGTCGATGGGAGCATAAATCCAGCAGTAGTTGAGGTTGATGAGAGCGCTATCGACCTGGGCCCGGTTTTGTTCAACGATGGCGGATGTAGCAGCAAAGTTTGCTTGGAGAGTCTCGTAGTCGATTTGCGAGTAGTATTCATCTTTGGCCAGCGTCCGGTAACGCTTCACTTTTTCGCTCGCCAGCGCCAAATTGGCTAAATTTTGATCGAGTGTGGCCTGCGCCTCTTTTAGCGCGGCTTGATAAGGTCTCGGGTCGATCGTGAAGAGTAAATCAGCTTTTTTAACCTCCGCCCCTTGCGTGAAGTAGACGCCAGTCAATTCTCCCTCAATGCGTGATTTTACATTGATGGCAGTGATCGAGTCGACATGGCCGAGAGCCTCAATGAAAATGGGGGCCTCTTTCTGTACAGCTACACCTATATGTACTGGGTAGGAAGGGGTGGGGGGCGCTGCTTGTTTTTTATGGCAGGCGCTCAAAATAAGGAAAGCGATCATCCACTTTTTCATTCGACTTCCTCATTTGGGGTGGCGCACAAAGAGCCCGTTGCGTAGGCAATATCTGCAAGTGATAAGAACCAGTCTTTTTGCGCACTCGCTTTTTTTGACCTAGCATCTGCCAAAGAGCTCTGCGCTTGCAGAACGTCTAATATAGTCATCGTACCCACCTTATAGCTTGTTAGCGCAATATTGAATTCCAATTCCGCTGCTTTTAAATACTCATCGGAGTCGGTCAAATTCGATGCTGCGGTTTTAACGCCCATGTGTGCTGTAGTCACATTTTGGATCAGGGTCAATTCTGTTTGCATGAGCTGGGCTTTAGACAATTCGACATTCGCCTCGGCATTTTTGATCTGGTTCTTGTAATAGTAGCCCTGGAAGATCGGGAAGCTGAGGCTAAGGACGGCGGTCCAGTGGTTTTCCGGTTCAACCAAGCCCCCCTGGAACCAATATCTTCCCGTACTGAGCTGCGAGTTCACAGTTGGCAACACGGCTCTTTTCGCTTGCAAAAGCGAGGCTTCTTTCGATTTGTAATTGGCCTGCGCTGCTAAAAAATCCTGCCGCTGCACTTGCGCTTCAGCGACTAGTGTGTCGATGTCCTCGAGCAGCGGATTTGCGATGATTTGTTCGGGAAGCGGCTGTACTTTAAAGGGAACATTGGCTGGCAGTCCTAAATCGACCGCGAGCTGGGCAAAGGCGTTTTCAACTGCCTGCTTTTGACTTGTGAGATTGATCTTGCTTTGCAAAAACTGAGTTCTTTCCTGTGCGACATCGCCTAATGCTGCAAGACCGAGGGCGAACTTTTCATTTGCCGCATCGAGCGCCATCTCGGCGTTTTCTAAATTCGCTTTATCGGCTCTTAGCACGGCCAACTGATAGAGGTAATTATAGTAGTCTGTCATAACTGTTTGTAGGACAGTTTGAATTTGTTGGTTGTGGGTCAAGTCGGCATAATATAAAGCTTCTCTTGCGGCCAAACTTGCAGCCGTTCTCTGCCCAAAATCGAAGAGCGTGTAGCTCAGGATCACATCGGGGCCTCCTTCAGTAAAGTAGCTTTCAGTGACCACACTTGATCCTATGCTTGCGCCACTTGAAAGAGTGGTTGGGGATCCAGCGCCTGCGCTTGGAACTCCTGTTTCAGGAAATCCAGCTCGTTGTCTGAAGTAGAAGCTGCTGAACTGAACGCTTGGGAAAAATGGGCTGAGGCTGACCCCATATTCTGCGGCGGAGGCTCTCGCCATCGCCCAAGTTTGTTTGGTACTTGGATTGTTTTGCAAAGCGATATCTAAAAGTTCTGCAAGCGACAACTCACCGGTGCCAAAATCTGGCGGCAGCATCGTTCTGCAATATTTCGAAGAGACAAGATTGTTTCCTTTCATCGGCGTCCAAGATGAATAAGGAGTGGATGGAGCGAGTTCAAACGGATCGCGTGCATCGCGCGCGCATCCGATGAATATTAATGGACAAACGAAAAGCAGTAAACGTTGGAACCCCATATTTGGGGTTAATAGTTAATGCCGATTTTAATAGCAACAACCAGAATTCATTAGGAATATTCCTCATTTTTATTGAGGCGATCATGTTTATCTCTTATATATAAAAAAATTTAGTACTAATCGTTTTGTTTGGTTTACTTTTAGTTTATTTTCGTGTAAAATATTGTTTAAAAAATAGTGGTAATATGTCTGTGTTGATCGGTTCTGCAAGTTTAAGCAGTATGCTTAATACATGTAGGAATGGAATTACGTCTGTAAGAAATACTATTAACGGTCTGGCCCGCGACTTAATCGAGGAGATCTCATCGATTATAATTCCCGCAATAATCGTCTCCGAATGCACAACAGATCTGATTTCAAATAAATTTTTGCGCGAAGCATTGGGTTTGGGCGCTGGAGCGGTCTCCTATTATTTATTTAAGCGGTTTATTAAACCTGCGGTAATTGAGCGTGAAGTTGAATCTGCTATAGCAAACTCAAAGACAAATCCTAAATCTGCTCTGATGATCCACACCACTCAAGATCATAACGGGGCATTTTCATCTACTCATGCCGTCTCTAGGGTCTTTAGAGATTGTGCAAAAAGGCATTCGATCGATCGGATTAGAGGAATGACTTATCAAGAGCGGCTGAAGGTTCAGGGGAAGAAATATGATGTCATCGCAATCATGGCTCACGGGCAGTCTAAAGTGATCAATATGGATGGGGAATTTTTTGGATTTACTGGAAGTTCGCTTAAAAAAATTGGCTTTCTTTCTTGCCGTTTAAAAGAAGGTGGAAAAATCATTTTGTGTTCTTGCAGTACCGGTCAAGGGGATGATAATGTGGCAAAGGCCATTTCGGAGGGAATTCCTCATGCAACGGTTTATGCTCCTTCCAAAGACGTATATGCAGCAGTGGGCGAGGAATTTGATGAGGATATGACGCCAACATTCAATGACGGCATACTCTTCAAGGGAAATGACATGACCCGTGTGTATAAAAGCGGACGCTTAATATATACACAAACTATCTGAAGAATCGGCTTTTTGGCGGGATTGAAAGCCGCCGACAAATCGACTAAAAAAAAGGGAGCCGTATTGGGAATACTGTCCCCTTTTTTTTAGTTGATTTTCGGCGCTTTGAACCCGCCAAAAAACCGATTCTTCAGGTAGTTTGTGTATAACTACTGCATTTTTCTGCGGAGCAGATCGTTGACCACTTGCGGCGATGCTTTGCCGCGGGTCAGCTTCATCACTGAGCCAACTAGGAATGCAAAGGCCTTATCCCTGCCAGCTTTGAAGTCGGCGATTGATTGGGGGTTGGCTGCGAGTACTTGATCGACGAGCGCCTCGATGGCTGCAATGTCGTCGAGTGTTTGATAATCGGGGTTCTTGGCTACAATCAGCTCTGGATCCATCCCCGGTGTCTTCATCATATCATCTGCAACCGATTTGGCAATGCGTCCTGTGATCTTGTTTTGCTCAATCATGTCGACGAGCTTGGCAAGATGGTGGGGAGGGATGCCGATGTCGAGGAGCGTCTTGCCCGACTCTTTCAGTCTGCCGGCAAATTCTACTGTAATCCAATTGCAGAGCTGGCGCGGATTTTTGCAAACTTTCAGCGCTTCTTCAAAATAGTCAGAGAGGAACTTTTCATTGATGAGTGTTTCTGCTGCATATTCAGTAAGGCCTAGATCGGAGATGTAGCGGCGGTACCGGTCATGCGGCAGCTCAGGGAGGTTCGCGCGGATTTCATCTATATATTGGTCTGTGAGGACGACGGGTGTGAGGTCGGGCTCAGGGAAATAGCGGTAGTCGTCGGCGCTCTCTTTGCGGCGCATGAGAACGGTCTGTTTAAGCTCAGGGTCCCAACGGTAGGTACCAGGGGGGATGAGGTCGATGTGCTCTTTGTGGGGATTGTTGAGATAGAGCTTGATTTGACGGCTGATCTCCGAGTCGATCGCCATTTGCATGAAAGAGAAGGAGTTCATGTTCTTGATTTCAATGCGAGGGCGGAGGGACTTGTCCCCTTTCGGGCGGACAGAGATGTTGGCGTCAAAGCGGAGGCTCCCTTCTTCCATATTCCCGTCGCAGACGTCCAGGTAGAGGACGATCGCGCGAATCGCTTTCGCATAGGCAACAGCATCGGCGGATGAATGGATGCATGGCTCAGAGACGATTTCGATGAGGGGGGATCCTGCCCGGTTGAAGTCGACTCCAGCAAAAGTGGTAAAGTGCTTCAACATGCCGGCGTCATCTTCGATGTGGGCCCGGTTGACCTTAAAGCTCTTTCCATCGGCTTTCACTTCTCCGCCAATGATGAGCGGATTTTCAAACTGGGTGATTTGGAAATTGCGCGGGCTATCTGGATAAAAGTAGGATTTCCGGTCAAAGGTGCTAATAGGGGAGATGGTCGCACCGATGGCAAGACCAAATTGGATCGCTTTCCTAACCACCTCTTTATTGAGGACGGGAAGGGCCCCTGGCTGGCCTGTGCATACAGCTGATATATTGATGTTCGGCTCATCGCCAAAGTGGTTAGGCGCAGAGCTGAAGATCTTTGATTTCGTGTTGAGCTGGGCGTGGATCTCAAGACCGATTACCGGTTCCCACATGTCATAGGGTAGATCACTCATAGTCCCTCGGAATGCGGGTGTGTTTTGAGGCTTGCTCGTAGGCGTAGGCATACTGCATGACAGAGACGTCGCACATTTGGGGGCCTAGGATTTGGATGCCGAGCGGCATGCCGCGGCTGTCAAAGCCCGAGGGGACGCTGATTCCAGGAAGGCCTGCCAAGTTTGCGGGGACTGTAAAAATATCCTGCAAGTACATCTCTAAAGGATCGTGTATGGAATTATGTTCGAAGGCGCCGCTTGTTGTCACCGGCATCATCACAGCATCGCACTTATTAAATGCTTCGTCAAAGGCGTCGAGGATGAGAGTGCGGACTTTTTGCGCTTTTTTATAGAAAGCGTCCTGGAAACCGGCCGAAAGGACGTAGGTACCCAGCATAATCCTCTTTTTCACTTCTTTGCCAAACCCCTCTTTACGGGACTGCTCATAGATCTCTTCGAGGGTCTTTGCTTGCTTGGAGCGGGCGCCGTAGCGGATCCCGTCAAAGCGGGCCAGGTTGGTCGAAGCTTCGGCTGTGGCTAATATATAGTATACGGCAATCGAGTACTTGAGGATGTCGAGGTTTACGTCTACGATTTTTGCCCCGAGGCTCTTCATCACTTCAATTGACTCTTCGAAGTTCTTTCGGATTTCAGGACTCAAACCTTCTATGAACTGCCAAGGAACTCCGATGGTAGCCCCAGCCTCAAGCTTAGGGGAGAGGGGATAGGTTTCTTGAGGGAGGTCAAGGGAAGTTGCGTCGTGATCGCAATGGCGGCCGATCACTTCCATAGTGAGGGCTGCATCAGCGACTGTAGCTGCAAAGGGGCCGATCTGATCAAGCGATGATCCAAAGGCCACTAGGCCGTAACGGGAAACCCTTCCATAAGTGGGTTTATAGCCGACGACTCCGCAAAAACTGGCTGGCTGTCTAATTGATCCGCCCGTATCGGTTCCTGTTGCGATGAGGGCCATGCGAGCTGCAACAGCTGCAGATGATCCTCCGGATGAACCGCCAGGAACGCATTTGAGGTTCCACGGGTTATTGACCGGAAAAAAGGCTGAATTTTCATTGGAAGAGCCCATCGCAAACTCATCTAGATTGGTTTTTCCAATCAGGAGGGCGTCTTCTTGCTCCATGAGATGGACGGCGGTCGCGTTGAAAGGGGCTTTGTAGTTCTTAAGGAACTTGGAGCCGCAGGTGGTGAGCTCGCCAGCGATGTGCATGTTGTCTTTGATTGCGACCGGGATGGCTGCCATTTTCCCAAGCGGCTGATTATGAGCTCGCTTTTTATCCAGCGCCTCTGCTTTCATCAGAGCGCGGGGGCCGAGAGTGGCAAGAAAGGCTTTGATTTTCGGGTCGTGGGCTTCAATTCTGGAGAGAAACGACTGTGCGATCTGAACAGCTGAGAGTTCTCCCTTCAAAAAGGCGTCGCGGAGTTCGATGGCTGAAAGGTGGTGGAGGCGCTTCATTTTAGGAGCTCGGCTTAAGTACGGGGGGAACTCGAATCATCCCGCCGATTTGATCTGGCGCATTGGCCAGAAACTGGTCGCGCGGCAGGAGGTCTTTCACAACATCTTCCCTCATCCGATTCCTGAGCATCCCTCGAAGTACGTAGCGGCAAGTTTTTGTGTTTTCGGTATTTACCTCTTTCAGCTGCTCTATATATTCGAGGACGCGGCTTAAGTTCGAGAGGATATCCTCGTTCTCTTCCGCCGTGCATTCAATTCTGCAAAGCTTCTTCAAGTGTTCAAGCGTCTGATGATCAAAGTTAGCCATAAGATTCCGAGTAATAAAGTACCAGTTTCGAGCCTCAGAGTCAACAAATGAGTAGTGACAAGGATTAAAAAATCTTATAATATCACATTTAGGTAAGCTTTTTCAGGAGGACTACATGAAGGCTCTACGATTTATAGCAGTGCTGTTGATGGTTATCGGTTCATTGAACTGGGGCCTCGTCGGCTTTTTCGGGTATGATTTAGTTTCCGATATCTTCGGCGGAATGTCATCGATGGGTGCAAGATTTATTTTCGCGCTTGTCGGCTTGGCTGGCCTCTATGGTATTGGATTAATTTGCAGATGCTGCGGCGGCAAAGGTTCTTGCGGATGCGGTACTAACTGCGGCTGCCACAAGAAGTAATGGCGCGGATTTTAGTTTCGGGGGCTTCCGGTTTCATCGGCAGGCCCCTAGTTTCTTTTCTAGCTTCTAACGGGTATGCCGTTTTTCAACTCATACGTCCATCTGATAAGTCTGTTCCAAACTCGATCATTTGGAATCCGGAGATTGGCTTAGCTCGTCCAGAGGATTTTGAAGATTTTGATGCGGTCATCCATCTGGCGGGAGAACCTCTTACACTCACCCGTTGGTCAGCGGAAAAGCGGGAAAAAATTCTTCAAAGCCGGACAGTGGGGACAATGTTCCTCTCCCATCTTCTTTCTCAGGCTATCCGTTGCCCAAGTCTTTTTATCTCTGCCTCGGCCGTGGGCTATTATGGCAATCGGGGAGAGGAGCTTCTGTCCGAAGATAGTGGAGCGGGGAGCGGGTTTTTAGCACATGTGTGCTGCGCCTGGGAAAAAGCAAGTTTTGCTATCCGGAATAGGGGGGCGAGGGTGGTTCACGCTCGGTTCGGAATGGTTTTAGGTTCTGATGGAGGAGCCCTGAATAAAATGGTGGTGCCTTTTCAGTTAGGGCTTGGCGGGCGGTTAGGTTCGGGGAAGCAGTGGGTGAGCTGGGTTCATCGGGATGATCTAATTCGGGCGCTGCTGCACATTATAGATGATCCCTCTTTCGAAGGGCCGGTGAATGTGGTTTCTCCCATTCCAGTCCTCCAAGAAGAGTTTGCAAAGACGCTTGCCGAACTCTTGCATCGGCCCCACTTTTTCAGCTTGCCTGCATGGGCTCTCCGTCTCCGTTTTGGCATCACGGCAAATGAGCTTCTCCTGTCGAGCGCACGCGTTAGATGCTCAAAACTGCTTGCTGCAAAGTTCCGGTTCGATTATCCTGATCTTCGAAGCGCCCTGTGTAAAGCACTTCAGAGGATTTAAAAGGAGAACCTATGATAGCTATGATCGCCCTTTTGTTAGCAGCAGCGCCTGCTCAAGAGGTCACTGAAATTCTTGACAATCAAGAAGTCGAAATTGTCTTGTCTGAAGATTCTGATTGTGAAGATTCTGAAAGTGAAGAACTTGCAATGAACGAAGAGTGCGAGTATTCAGATCAGATCGTTTTTGAAGACGTAAACGAAGTTTCGGAAGACTTAGTTGCTTGCGAAGACGAAGAATAGTCTTGCAAACTGAAGCTTGGATGCGCTACCTCTCATTCTAAAAAGGGGAGGGGCTTATGCCGCTATTTGCTGGGTTGAATCCTTGGGTTTCCATGTGGAACCAACCCCGAAGCACCATTCGGGCGATTGTTCATAGCAAACCTTCATATGGGGTTTGCTATTTAGCAGCCGTCTACGCGCTCCAAAGCTTCTTTTTCTATGCCAATTGGTGGTCGCTTGGGCTAAATGCTCATTATCATCTTTGGATGACACTTGGTGTAGTTTTATCGCCAGTCGTCGGGTTCATTTGGCTCTATTTTCAGGGGCTAATCTTTTATATATCAGGACGTTTGCTTAGAGGGTCTGCCTCTCTCGCCCATTTGCGCGCAGCGGTCGCTTGGTCGACCATTCCCTACTCAATCATTCTTTTGATGTGGCTATTTCTCATCTTCGCAAGCGCCGAGAATGTCTTTATTCAAGATGGTGGAGGCCCTTCATCTCTGTTCGTTAATTGTATTGCGATGATTGTTGGCATATGGTCTCTGGTTCTTCTGATTCAAAGCCTTAGAGAAGTTCAGCAGTTTTCAGTAGGCCGATCGATCCTCAATGTTCTTCTTTCTTGCATTCTCTCGTCTATTCTATATTTTTGCTTATTTGCTGCCTTCCTGTATTTGTATAATTAATTACGATTAGGTTGTTTGTGTAATTAGTTTGTAAATATTCACCTCAAAAATTACAATTAACTTAGGAGTTGGCAAAGAGTAAAGCGACCCATTTAGCGGCCATCATCACGGCCCATCTTTGAACCATCTTTCGTCAGCCATATAGGGACTATATGGCCTTCCTCTAGATGATCCAAACCTGGACCATGCTGAGGCCGTTAAATGGGTTGCTTTATTCTTTACCAGCTCCTTAGGAAGTGTCGAGTTTTCGGATGCCCCTGGCTACTCAGCTGAGCTACAGTGTGCACCGCAAGGGACCCCGCGCGTTGCTACGAGTAGATGGGGGCATCCGAACACTTGAAATAGGAAAGTATGGAACAGAAAAGCCCTTGGCTCTCAATTTGGACGCAACCGAGAGCAACTATTGCGCGGATTGCAGCTGAAAATCCAAATCGATCTTTGTGGCTTCTTGCGGGCATCTACGGATTTTGCGCGTTGATGAACTTGTTCCAATCTATGGCCTTAGGGAATGCAATGGGCACTCTCGGGCTTCTCATACTAGCAATCATCATTGCTCCTTTCTATGGCTATGTCAGCTTTAGCATATGGAGCTGGTTTGTCTCTTGGGTAGGCAAATGGTTTAAAGGACATGGTAGTTTTCAAACAGTTCGAGCTGCATATGCATGGTCTTGCGTTCCAATCATTTTAAATATTCCTCTTTGGCTGCTGATGGTCATCTCGTTTGGCCATCAGCTCTTTCTGAATTTCCCAGATGCGCATTTGCTCCCTAGCTCGCAAGTATTGCTACTATTCATCATTTTGATAGCAAAGGTAGTTTTGGCGATTTGGTCCTTAGTGATCTATTTGAACGCCCTTGCTGAGGTTCAGAAGTATTCTGTGCTGAGAGCCATTTTAAATGTGGTGGTCGCAGGAGTTATTCTGGCCGTGATCATGTTTGTTATCTGGAGCCTTTTATTCTATGCCGTAGGCAGTGTAGCGAGTGTGCTTTGGAACCCAATTTAATTATTTAAGGAGAGGACAATGAGTAAGACAGCAGTTAAAAAGATCGGAATCTGGTTTCTTGCGTTCTCCCTGTTCGCATTTCATGTCCTATTTAGATCTGTAGCCCATGCAGACGAAGGGTCTTCTTGGAAGCAGATATTTGCGAAAAGCGGGGAATGTCAAATTTCTTTCCCAACAGCGCCTCAGATGATTCAGCAGACTCTGCCCCTCGCTGATGGAATCAACCGTCTCAGCTACGATGTGTATTTAGCTCCGCATGAAGACAAAGGTGTTTTCCTCCTTTTGATTGCTACTTATCCAGTACCGCTCACTGAGGGTAATGAAGTTGCAGGTCTTGAAGGGCTTTTAACAGGGATCGTCAACCATAATCCTGACAATCAGTTAGTGTACGCCGAATTGGTTATGTACATGGGCCACCCAACGGTCGACTTCTTGGTGGAAGGCGGAAACAGCTACTTCCGAGGCCAGGCTCTCATGGTAGGCAACAAACTCTATTTGATTGCGATGGAAGGGTTGAAAGGGAAAATGGACGAGACAGCCTTTTCGAAGTTTTTCAAATCATTCGAACTATCTAATTAAATTTACCTTTCGCGCACCGCCTGAGATCGACACGAGTTCGACCCCTCAGGCGGTTTCTTTTTTTCTAGTTTTCCAAAAAATACTTTACATTTGAGGTGTGTTCATTTAAGGTTTTCGCTCCAAGTTATGAGGCAACTATGACAACAACACCTTTGACGCTGCAGTGGTCGAAAACCGGCTTAAATCCTGTACAGCTTTCTCCTGAACCAGGTAAGGCTAAAGGCCAAAACGGGAAATCGCGAGTCACATTTCAGCCTCCCTCGCCTTCAGTTCAAAGAGTAAGTTCAGCTGTTTCGGGTATTCCGAAACCGCCGGTCAGTTCTGGCGTAAAAAAAATGCAAAACGCTGTTAGAAAAGTGACCCGAAAGGGGAAGGGGGTGTTGGGCCCCCATTCAACAATTCCGATTCCGATTCAAGGAGGAACTCGAAGAAATAGTAAAGCTGACCCCCTGCCCCCAATCCCTCTATCGGTAATCCCGCCACGCGAAAATAGACTTTCTGAAGTAGTTCCTGAAACTAAAATGGACGATAACTTAGTTGAAGCATCCATCTTGAGGGTTCCAGAGCATGTCCGCGATGAAGTGAGGGCCGCATTGAGAGGGGAATCTCCTCCCAGCAGAAGGAATAGCTCTGCAGCGCCCCTGGCAATGGATTTCATTCAAAATTTGCAGCCTGTAAAGGCGGCTAGAAGGAGTCTTTCCGCAAGCGATCTGAATAGAGCTGCATCCAACGGCACTGAAGAGTTCGTTATTCGCCAAAATCCGTATGACTTCCCCCTTTGTAAAATCATTCCCACAGCTTTTGAAATAGGTAGCCTCCCCTTGCCAGATGCGGAAGAACTACAACTCGCACATACAAATATTTCTGATGACCAGCTGCTCGCTTTATTAGCACGGTTTCCAAATTTAAAAGCGGTGGTCCTTATGCACTGCCCAAATCTTACTCACAGAGTATTAGAGCCTCTGAGCTCCCAAAATAAGTTGGAATATCTTTCGTTGCATTCTTGCAAAGGCTTTACCTCTGATCAAATTTTCGGCATGCTCACTGAAGCGTCTTGGCCGTATATTGATAAACTCGATTTTTGCGATACGGCCTTTAATGATGAATGCCTCACATTGCTTGCGAATTTTCCTTCGCTCCGGACGATTGAACTTTCTTTATGTGTAGAAGTAACTAGGGCGATGATTGAAGATGTAAAAAAAAAGTCTCGAGTAGTCTTCGTCTGGGAAGATGGTCACTCCTTAGAAACTCAGAAGGATCTGGATCGGCAGGGACTCAGAGTTTACGAGGTTGAGCCGTTAAGCCTAGAAACTGTTTCTGGCGGTGTAGACACCCCTGATGAAGTTCAATATATGGATTTAGAACACAGTGAAATCGACCTCGATTATGAGATTGTCGAACCTTCATCGCAATTTGTTTCTTTGCAACGGAGGTTTAGCCTTAAACAAGAAAAAAGGGTGCTGATTTTAGCGGAATTTTTCGCTGAGAAGGGAATTTATGAAAATTTCGAGAGCGAACTGGATCGGTATGAAAAAGAGATTACCACATTCTATATGAGTCGGTGCGCGGTTTTAAATCGATCGCTTACTATCTCCAGAGAGACTTGGCTTGAAGCTGATCTACTCATCCAAAAAAATGAGGCTCAAGAGAATATGAAAAAGATCCTGGCCGCTGAATGGGATGATCAAGAGCGGGGGATAAATTGGGAAGCTTTCGGTGTGCCCCGGCCTTCAACCATTGTGGATTTTATGGCTCTTTTGCTCGCCAAGCCCAATCTTTTTGGGAAAATAAAAATGCTCAACCTCTCTAATATGGGGTTGACGTTTTGTCCTCAAGTATTCGCCCAGGCCGATTTCCATAGCCTAGAAACTCTTGATCTTTCTGGAAATGAACTCCGTACGTTGCCCCCAAACTTCTTTTGCTTTGCTCCGAATTTAAAAAAAGTGCTTCTGCAAAAGAATAGACTGCTAGTCGTTCCCCCCGATTTATTGCAGTATTGGCATGAATTAAGTTGGCTCGATTTAAGTGGAAACTCTCTTAAATATATCCCTTCTCATTTTCTTACTTCTGCAAAAATGTTAGAGACCATTGAATTTTCAAACAATGAGCTTACACAAGACTCATTTGCTGAACCCGATTGGGAAATCTGGAATGCTCATAGTAAAGCTTCTAGCTTCTGGAAATTTGGAACATGGAAAAGAAATCGATGATGACTCCAGCAATTCCCCATGATATGAAGCGTATTTTTGCTGAGCTTCCTCATATCAATCCATTTTTCGATATCTCAAATGCAATCAAGTTCATCGTTCCTTTAAAGACGTCCTATGCAGCAAATTCTTCGATAGTGCGGCAGGTTCAGGTAATTCGCAAAGCCACTGATCTTCTGATTTGTAGGCTAGACCCGCAGTTTGTAAAGAGGTTTCATAGACTGGCGGAGGAATTTCTAAAAGAATATCGAGCGAATTTTCAGGATGATCGGATTAAAGAGCTGATTTTGCGTCTTAATATTAAAAAAACTTCAGAAGAGAGAGAAAGTGTCGATCTTAGCGGAATTTATGTAAGGGAAGCCATTTTAAAGCAGGATTCTAAGGTCCGAGAGTATTTTAATAACTTTTATCTCATGTCAGTAGAGTATCTTTATCATGTGAACGAACAAAAAAATAGTTAAATCCCCCAGTTGAGGCTGGCCCCTATGTAGGGTGCGCCTTTCACATAGGTATAAAGC
Source organism: Chlamydiota bacterium (assembly GCA_031423235.1). Classification (GTDB taxonomy): domain Bacteria; phylum Chlamydiota; class Chlamydiia; order Chlamydiales; family SM23-39; genus REEB52. The sequence goes on from JANPFC010000057.1 coordinate 13,549, forward strand.
GAGTTATGCCCATGCTGGTCCTTAATATAAAGGCTGCCGCCAAAGTTATAGCCGGCAAATGCCTCTATTTCTAGTCTTAAGAATCTCTCATAATGGACATTGAACTCCGCGCCCATGCTCGAATAACTGAAGACTGAACGGGGCTGAGGCTCATGCTTTCCAGAGCGGAAGCGCTCTTTGAGCGGACGGCCTTTAAGCGAGAGGCGCCACTCCTTATTGAGATTGTATTCGATGGAGTAGTTAATAGGGAAAACGACCTGAAACATCCACTTTTTATTCGGGGCGAAGTCAAGGCCGATGATCGGATATACTTCCTGCCCTTCAAAGCCTGTATAGCCTAATGCCCCCACATGGTAATGCCATTTTCGGTGGAGTTCATGCGTGCCCCATAAAAGAGCGGAGAATAGGCTGTAGGTTCTGCCGTGAGTGAAGTGTTTTGCATCTATATTATATTCTCCTCGTGCGATCCATCTCCACTTCTCCACAGCAATTGAAAGGAAGGTGAGGGCAAATTGGACGTAATTGAAACGGGTTTCGTTGAACTTGGGGTTTTTGCTCCAGTCCATTGTAAATGCATTCCATTCAACTCGGGGGAGAAAATAGGAGGTTCTACTGATCGGAAGAAAACAGTACAAAAAGGCGTTCTCTTTATTGAAGGCAAGATCGCCGCTTTTGGGGCCATTTTTAATTTCCACATCGGCCTTTCCAATTGCAATCGCGTTTCCGCCAATATGAATCGGGTGGTAGTCCCAAATTGATTCTGAACGGGGCTCTTCACACTCCTGCGCGCAAAGTCTAAATGCTAAGAGAAGAGGGAGAATCTTTTTCATGTTCTATTTCCTAACATTCGACTGTATTCGATTTCTCTTTCTGTTTCACTAAGTTTTATTACACTCGTGTAGGCGCACTCATTTTTAGTGGACTTTGATACGAGAAAGTGCTCCATGGCGCATTTGGCGACTTGAACAAAGTGGGTTACACAAATAACCTGTCTCTTTTCTGCAAGCTGCTTTAGTTTTTGACCGAGTATTGCGGCAGTTTGTCCTCCGACATTGCTGTCGATTTCATCGAAGACAAGGCAAGAGCTCCCATCGGAAAGTATGCTCTTAATCGCGAGAAGGAGCCGGGATTGCTCCCCGCCGCTCGCACATTCTTCGAGCGGAATTGCGGGGAGGCCTGGATTGGCCGTAAATAGGAAGCGGACATCATTATAGGAGTCTCCAACGGCAATTTCAAACTTTGCGTGAGGGATGTTAAGGCTGCGGAGCTCCTCGAGCACTTGCGTGGAAAAGCGGGGCGCTGCTTTTTGGCGCTTTTGGGTAATTGCTTGAGCCCATTTCTGGTTTTTTTCTCGGAGTGTCTGAAGAGTAGACCTAAGGGATTCGATTTGCGCATCGAGATTGGTTAGACGATCGATTGAGGCAAGGAGTTTCCCCTTTTGCTCATCGATATTTGAACCGAACCGGCGCTTCAAGGACTCGATGGCTCCGATCCGGGTTTCTACGGCAGTCAGCCGCGCTGGATCTGCCTCCAGTTTATCTGTATAGCTCTGGATTGCACGGCCAGCTTCCTCAATTTCAAGGAGGGCGCTCTTTAACGATTGGGCAAGCGGGGGGAGTTTGGGGTCGAAGCGGAGGCAGCTTTCCAAACTGCTTAAAACCCTCTTCAGAGTAGGTACTTCAGTCCCTTCAGTGAGGGTAAAGGCAATCGCGCTCATTTTTTCAGCAAGTTCTTGAGCGTGGGTTAAAAAATGGTGCTCTTCGGCCAGTTTCTCCTCTTCGCCTAGCTTCCAATTGACTTCTTCAATGAGATTGAGATCTTTTTCCGCCCATTCCAATTCCCGATCTTTCGGAGTTTGCAATAGGATTTGGAGTTCAGAGTCCATGGCCTTCTCTTCAGCGTATGAGGCCTCGTAGGCTGCGACATCCGATAGTAGGCAAGCGTTGGTATCGAGCATTTTCTTTTGGCTGTCGAGTATGGCGTGGGAATTGCTCTGATCTACCATTTCAATGTCGACTAGCTCTCTTAACGCAGATAAACTGACCTGCGCATCATCGATAAAGCACCGATTTTTCCCAGAACGATAGATTTCCCGGCGGATAAAAGTGGGTCCTTCGAGTACAGCTTCTACTACGGCAAAGTCAGCTCCTTTGCGGATGCAGCCGCTATCTGCCCTCTCTCCAGAAATCAGACGAATGGCTGAAAGAACGGCTGATTTTCCCGAGCCCGTCTCGCCAGTCAATATATTGAGCCCTGGGCCAAAGGCAATATCGGCCTTTTCAATTAAAATCAGATTCTGGATTTTTAGAGAGATCACAGTTCACCCGTTGTCTTGAAGTGAACTTTTGCTACCTTATCGAGGACTTCGCGCCCGTATTTGGCGATCAGTTTTTGGGCAGCTTCTTTGACAATCCCGCTTGCCCCTTTAGGAATTTCCATCCCATATTCTTCGCTAAGTGACTTCATCCCATCTAAAAAGGCAGCTCTTGCCAAAATGGAGGCGCCGGCGACGACAAGATCTTCTTCCCCCCGGACCTTTTGTTCCAGCTCAACTTCGATTTTTTTCTGTTTCAAAGCTGTTTCCATTACATGCTTTTCGGCGAATTGGTCGAGAAGGGCTTTTTTACACCCTGTCTTCTGTGCGAGATCGCCCAAAGCTGCCGCGTGAGCCCAGCCGAGAAGGCGGTTTAAGTTCTTAAATTTTGCGTGGAGCTCATTGTATTTGTGTGGAAAGAGGCGGATCACAGTGTAGGGGAAGTGGGCCCGGAGCTCTTTGGCGATTTTCAAGATCCCCTCATCTGAAATCCGCTTGCTATCCTTCACTCCCATGTGGTGCATCTCTTTGATCCCATCGCCGCCGGCATAGATCGCTGCAACGCATAGAGGGCCAAAATAATCGCCTTTGCCCGCTTCATCCATCCCGATGTGGGGCTCGAGATTGAGGTGGGCTTCAGGGTGGGAATATTTAAATTCCTGCAAGATTTCAGGCTCGAGATAGAATTCCATGAACTCTTTCATCTCTTTTCCTTGGACCGTCAAGCTTCCCGATTCGTAGAGCGTACAGGAGAGCCCTTTTTTCTTAGCGGAGAAGATTGTGTATGGGGGTTTTGAGAGTTCGAACCCCTGCTCTTTTAGGTCAGCCTCGAGCTTGGGAGCAAGCTTCAGATCTATTTTTGTCGTAAATGTCATAAGCTTAGTATAAGATCCTTGCCTTTTTAAAGCACTAGTGCTCACACAAAATAGCATTCCCGTATTTATATAGACTTAGTGTCGCAGAAAGAAAATCCCTATCCTCATAAAACTTTATAATTTTTTTACTCGCATCCTTATATTTTGCTTCTAGTAGTTTGGATTCCTCTGAATTGGGATCTCCAATAAATACAGGGAGCAACATATCGGATATGTTCGACCTTTGCATGGCAAAATAATTAGACCTATTTTGATCTATAACAGGGCCCATGGCAGTTGAGTGTTTTGTAAACCCAGGATTATTGAATTTTTCATGATAAAGCCATGCATTTTCTCTGCCAAAACCCAATAAAATGCCAAGTAATACGTCGTGCTTATTTATTGTATTTTGTAAAAATGGAGTCTTATGGATCTCTTGAAATAGATCTGAGGCATTAACTGCTTTTTGCTCCATAATGTTTTGGAAATCTGCAGCGTGTTTGATCATCATCTCATCGCACTGATCCATGTTCGCAATAATTAGACAAAATACATCTTCTACCCAGGGGCTTTTTTCTCGCCAGAACCGGAGCCTGTCATTTTCTAAATAAGTGCGATACTTTTCCCATACTTGCCATCCTCGATGCACTTTCAGATTATGGGGAAAAAATGTAAAAAGTGAAAGTCCAGGCTCACGGTAACAGGCAAATGACATGGGTTTACAGCCTGCAAGTGTGTAGGCGAACAGATCAGAAATAATCAGTTCGCGAAATAAACATTCCAGTTGTTTTGCTTCTTTTCGGCTCATCTGTATAGATGAAGCCGCTCGAGAAGGATTTTCAATTAAAATGTCAGTACTGCTTTGCCAATACCATTCGCATAAAACAAGTACGAGAGCGCTTAAGAGAAATAGCGCCGCGTACACTTTACCTGTCATCTTCTATGACCACAAGCTTCACATCGGTCTTCCCAAATCCAATTTTCCCAACCACATCTTTCGCACTCCCATTGAAAGAGACTTGCTGAATCTTTTGGTATCGTGATATAAAGTCCATTCACATCAGCAGACAACTGGGATACAGGTGCCCATTGATTGCCTTGACCTATCAGAATCTGGTTATTCTGGAGAACCACATTCTCTTTTTGAAAGTATATTTTTTGGTCACCGCCCGGCTGCAGATTGTCTGCAAAGGCCGATGTGAATAGACATATTGTAAGAGCAAATAGACTTGTCAGTAGCTTAGACATGAAGAATTCTCCTGTATAGGATAAGTGAGTCAATTTATATCCAAGGAATACTACAAGTCAAGCTCGATAGGCTCAAATGCTTTGCTTTATTCATTGGCAATCCCTAAGATACTAATTGAGTAGCTGGAGGGAGTATGTCCGAGGGATTGAAAAAGTTGGGCGAGAGATTTCGCTCGAAGCGAGAGGAGATGAGTCTCACTCTCAAAGAAGTGGAAAACGCAACATCGATACGAATGATCTATTTGCAGGCGATTGAAGACGGAAGAGTCGAACATTTTCTTTCGAACGTATATGCCCTTGGATTTATCAGACAGTATGGAAGTTTTCTCGGTTTCGAAAATGAAAAGCTGACCAAAGAATTTCCTGAAGCGATGCGCCTTCCTCCAGAAAAACAAGATTTTGCTTATGGCATCGGCACACTCGAAATGAGGGGAAGCCCCCACGGCGGCGTCCGTTGGATCCCGAACCTTGTTTGGGGCGCTGTTTTTATAGTGATTATAATTTGCGCATGGTACTTTGCAAAATTTGTTGGCCTTTTTTAACTTCAGCATATATGGTGTAAATCTATGGAGCAGCTAGGCGATTACACCGTACAAAAAAAATTAGGTCAGGGCGCATTTGGCGATGTTTACCTGGCTGAGCACCGCTTTATTAAACGGTCGTTTGCGCTGAAAGTTTTGCCCGAAGAGATCTGTTCCAACCCCATTTTCATGCGAAGATTTGAAGCTGAAGTGGCTGAAATCGCTGCTTTGGATCATCCGCACATCGCTAAAATCCACAACGTCTCCTCTTCTGAAGGGCGCTTCTTTCTAGTCACAGATCCCCAAGTCGACTCGCTTGGCGAAACAATGCACCTTGAAAGGTATCTCGAGCTGAAAGGGCGGTCTTTGAGCGAAGAAGATTGGCTCGATCTCCTTGGACAAGCCGCTTCCGCACTCGATTATGCCCATGATGCGGGCGTTACCCACGGAAGTCTAAAACTGACAAATATTCTCGTTGCGCCTGCAGAAAAAGGGGTTCGCCTCCTCCTTTCAGACTTCGGCCTTACGCGGCTGATTGGCGAGAAAATCTGCTTAACCCGTCTATGCGAACAGCTTGCTAAGGGATTTCCAAGCAGCCGGTTTACAAATGCCTATGCGTTTCTCTCTCCCGAGCAAAAGGTGCTCGATGTGGAACTGACTCCAAAAATCGACGCTTATGCATTTGGCGTGCTAGCCTATTATCTGCTCTTTAGGAAAATTCCCGAAGGGTGCTTTGAACTCCCTTCCCGCTCGTTCCCTGACGCTGTTCAAAATTGGGATTTACTGATCAACCGCTGCCTTCAGACAAATCCGCATGTCCGCCCCCAAAAGCTGACTCAGGCGCTCAAGGAATACCTTCATGCTCCGCGTGCCATTTTGAAAGAGATGCTCAGCTTGGCTGAAATTGAGCCGAAGTCAGAAAATGGGCTCCAGATGGATTTTGCGCTTGAGGAAGCCCCTGTGGTTTCCGTAGTTGAGACCGCGATGAAACCAGTTTTACGCCCGCAAGAGATTGCTCGTCCCGAATATGAGCCCGATCCGGCCGCCATTTTTCAGCGCGACACTCACGTTTCTCACTATACTCCGATCAAGACTGAAAATAGAGAGATCGAGCCGCTTCTCACTGAAATGGTTGTGATTCCTGGAGGGACTTATGCTCGAGGAAGTTCCGATGGCGCCCGCGATGAGATGCCCCGCCATCCGGTTAAACTGCCCAGTTTTGCCCTAGATATCCATCCAGTCACAAACGAGCAATTTGTCCGTTTTGTACAGGCCATGGGCGGAGAAAAGGATCACAATAATAATGACATCATCCGCCTTCGGGACTCCCGCATCAAGCGCTCAACTGGCAAGCTGATTATCGAATCGGGTTATGCCAAACATCCAGTTGTAGGCGTCACTTGGTACGGCGCTGTTGCCTATGCAAAATGGATTGGCAAGAGATTGCCCACGGAAGCTGAATGGGAAGCGGCTGCATCCGCAGGCAGAGATACTATATATCCTACAGGCGCAGAGATTGAGCGGACCCAGGCGAACTTTTTCAGCTCCGATACCACTGCCGTGATGAGCTATCCTCCCAACCCATTTGGGCTGTTCGATGCAGCAGGAAATGTGTACGAATGGTGCCAAGACTGGTACGCCTATAATTATTATGATGCATCGGTTGTTGAGCCTGACTCTCCAATGGGTCCGCCTCAAGGGGTTTACCGGGTCTTGCGAGGCGGCTGCTGGAAGAGTCTCAAAGAGGACCTCCGCTGCTCGCACCGCCACCGCAACAATCCAGGCGCCGTCAATGGAACATACGGCTTCCGCTGTGCGACTGACGTCTCATGAAACTGATCCTGTTTGTTTGCATGGCCAATATCTGCAGATCGCCCGCTCTAATGGCGACCCTCAATCACTTAGCTGCCAAAAAGAAAGTGGCCATTCACGCCGATAGCTGCGGCATAGGCTGGTCTCATCTAGGCGAGCGGCCCGATCCGAGAAGTTTTATTGCGGCGAAGAAGCGGGGCATTATCATCGATCACAAGTCTCAGCAGTTCCAAGACCATTTCTTTGATACCTACGATCTTATTTTAACAGTTGATTCGGATATTGCAGAGCAGCTGAAATTGCGAAATCCGGATAAAGCAGGTAAGATCAAGCTGGCTACTGAATATAGCCGAAAATACAAAGGGCAGCCAATTCCCGATCCCTATTATCTGAGCGATAACGGCTTTGATGATGTCATGGATATTATTTTAGATAGTTGCGAGGGACTAGTACTCAGTTAACAAAAGCATCTCGAATAGCTTCAATCCGTTTTTTATTAGCCCCAGGTAAACTGAAATCAAAGTGGAGCGCATCCCGGAAGCCGGTTCTTGAGGCGGAGCGGATGTCGATGTACCCTTTCTCTTTATTGTAGAATAGATCTAAATCGTCGATATATGTCCCTTTTAGGGGCCCCGAGGGTATCTCGACTGTATATATATAGTGGAGGTAGCCGTCTTTCTCCTCGATTAGCCGGGCATTTGAGCTACCGATTAATGTCTTAATATGGGCGATAGGATCTTCCATCCCCTCTGGGACAGGGATTGGGTCGGTGTTATAGAGTTTCCCCCAAATGTTTTTCTCCTGGCTATTCACGCAATTTGGGGACCAAGGATTTTGGGGCAGTTTGCCTGAGAAATTTTCCTCGGTTCTCGCATACTTCATGGTAGGAAGCATATATTTGTTTTTGAGAATGGGGTCAGCGGAGAGGGCGAGAGCTTTTAAGCAGAATCCAAAGATCGTGGAAATAATCGAAAGGGGAAGCAGGGCGATAGCAGCTACTTTTTGGGCCATTCGGGAAAGAGAAAAAAAAGTTTCCGGGCATTTTAGGATCTGATTTCCATCAGGTAAATCGACTAAATAATAGGTGTTTCCAAAGAAAAGTCTCCCCGGGGTCAGGAAAAAATCACTGCCCCTTTCTAGAGAGGAATTCGCATCGTCAATTTGATCTAAAAAGCACATCATTTGGAAGATATTGTAAACGAAACTGGGCAAAAAAACAACTGTTCATGTATAATGCACCCTTTACTCTCCGGTGAGATCTATTTTTCACAGGAAGTAGAAAGAAGAAAACCAAAAAGAAATGAGGATATTTTGGCAAAGTCAAAAGGTACAATTAAATTTTTTAATGCACAGAAAGGTTTTGGATTCATTACACCTGATAACGGTGGTAAGGATCTTTTCGTTCACGCGAACAACGTGAATGGCGACCCTAAGTCACTCCGCGAAGGACAAAAAGTCGAATTCGTTGAAGGACCAGGACGCAAAGGCCCAGAAGCTACAGAAGTAAACATTCTCTAGTAACTACTGTTGCAAGATCCCTTTCTTATACTTAGGAAAGGGACATCTTTTTAAATCATTCGCGGTAAATCATGAAACTTCTACTTTCTAAGCCCAGAGGTTTTTGCGCGGGTGTAGAACGGGCGATCGACACGGTCAAAAAAGCGCTCCAATTATGGGGCCGGCCGATCTATGTCAAACACGAAATAGTCCATAATAGACACGTAGTTGCCGAATTGCGAGAGATGGGCGCCGTCTTCATCGATGACCTTAAAGAGGTCCCCGTTGGAGCCAGAGTCATCTATTCAGCTCATGGAATACCACCTCAAGTTCGCGAAGAGGCGAAAGAGCGGAAGTTAATCGAAATTGATGCAACCTGCGGTCTTGTCACAAAAGTTCATTCAGCAGCAAAAAGATACGCCGAAAAGGGGTATCAGATCATTTTAATCGGCCATCGGAAACATGTTGAGACAATCGGTACTGCAGGGGAAGCCCCTGACGTAACGACTATCGTCGAAACTGCTGAAGAGGTGGAACACCTCCCATTTGGCACAGATCAAAAATTAGCCTATCTTACCCAAACTACGCTTAGTCTCGATGACGTAAAGGTAATCACTGAAGCGCTATTGAAGCGCTATCCAAAGATCGAAACTCTTCCCAGTTCATCCATCTGCTATGCGACTACCAACCGGCAAATGGCCCTTAGGCAAATTACGGAGCAAGCCGACCTTGTGCTCGTGATCGGCGATCCAAAAAGCTCCAATTCCAACCGGCTTAGGGAAGTGGCTGAGAGGCGCGGAAAAAAAGCTTATCTAATTAACAGTCAGAAAGAGATTGTCCCTGATTGGTTAGATGGAGTGCAGGTGATTGCGATGACTGCAGGAGCTTCAACTCCTGAGGCGATCGTGCAAGCTTGTATCGAAAGGCTGAAGACTCTAGGCTTAAAAACAGTCGAGGAAGTCACATTTATTCAAGAAGATGTCTTTTTTCAATTGCCAAAACAGGTCCTAGTCTAATACCTTGGGGTCATGAGTGATTCCACAGATCGGGTTGTCCACCTTGAAAGAAAAAGTCTAAAACGTGTTTTAGGCGCATCGGAACTTTTTTCCGTAGCCTACGGCGATTTAGGGTCGTCCCTTTTTTATGCCCTTGGGGTAACTGCCCTGTACGCTTTGGGGGCGACTCCAATAGCTATGGCCATCGCGGGCTTTGTTTTTATTTGTACGGCCTTGACGTACGCTGAAATGTCGACGACGTTCCCTGAACCTGGCGGTTCAGCCACTTTTTCCCGTTATGCATTCAACGATCTTGTCTCATTCATTGCCGGGTGGGGGCTTCTTCTCGATTATATCGTCACCATCGCCATCTCGGCTGTAGCTATCCCCTCTTATCTCGTCACTGTTTTCAAATATCAAGATTCCCTTCTAATCCAGATGACAATGACTATCGGGATCATTTTTTTTCTGTATGTGATCAATGTGATAGGGGTGAAGCATTCAGGCAGATTAAATTTAATACTCGCCCTTTTGACCATCTTTTCTCAATTCCTAATTATAGGAATGGCGGCCTTTCTCATTCTCAACTTGCCCTTCGTGATCAGCCATATGCGGATCAACGTACCTGGCGAAATTTGGTCCCCAAGCTGGGGCGAATTTATCAAAGGGACAGCGATGGCGATGGTTGCCTATACAGGCATTGAGTCGATTGCCCAGCTCGCTGCTGAAACGAAAAAGCCGTCGATTGCGATTCCTCGAGCGATTAGATGGACTATGTGGGTTCTCGTCCTTCTCTATTTTCTAGTATCTGTCGTGGGTCTTTCCGTCATTTCTCCTGAAGAGCTGGGGACAAAGTACATCAACGCTCCAATCGCCGGAATCGTCGCCCACTTCCCCTTTGGCGGGGAATGGCTGGCTCCTTGGGTCGGCTTGATTGCAGCGGTGGTCCTTTTTATAGCAGCTAATGCAGGTCTGATTGGGGCCTCACGCCTCACGTTTTCAATGGGCGAATATTATCAAGTTCCCCATCTCTTTTACCGATTGCATGCCCGCTTTAGAACCCCCTATATTTCTCTCGGTGTTTTTGCATTTTTCGCCTGCGCCATTGTTCTCTTGAGCCGCGGTAAAATGCTCTTTCTCGCTGACCTCTACAACTTTGGCGCTCAAATCGCATTTTTCTTTGCGCACCTTTCTCTTATCGTCCTTAGAATTAAGAAGCCTACATTGCAACGCCCCTATAGAGCTCCGCTCAATATCCCATTGGGAAAGAAACGCTCTATTCCTCTAACAGCTGTAATCGGCCTTCTTTGCACATTCGGTGTTTGGATGGTCGTTGTTATAACGAAACCAGACGGGCGAAATCTTGGACTCATTTGGCTTGCTTTAGGGACTGCTATGTTTTTCTACTATCGGAAAAAAAAGCAGATTTCCCCTATGGGCCAATTATCGATCGAAAAGGTCAAAATTCCCGAATATCATGCCATGCATCTGAAGCATATTCTCGTAACAGCTCGGATATTAGGAAATACGGAGGCTCTCCAAACAGCCTGCCAATTGGCAAGGAGTTTCGGTGCAAAAATCACTGCAGTTCATGTCCTTGAGATACCTCTAGCTTTGCCTATGCACGCACCGATGGTGAAGCGGGAGCAAATGGGTGAAGCTGCGCTGAAAAGAGCCGAAGCGGTTGCTCGCGAATACAACTTGTCAATTGATTTAAAACTTGTGCGCGCCCGTTCAGTTGAAGGGGCCATTTTAGATCTAATTACCCATGGCGATTACGATATGGTGGTGGTTGGCGCGAGAAAGGATGAACTCAAGGAAAAAGAGCATTTTGCCCTTGAAATCGAAAGTCTCCTAAAATCTGCCCCGATCCGCGTATTATTTTGTAAGAGTTGAGGATGCGAGGAGCGCCCGCGTGTAAGGGTGGCTCGCAACGGTGAAAAGCTCATCAGTCTCGCGGAATTCGACGATTTTTCCCTGATGCATAACGGCCACGCGGGTCGATAAATATCTCACCATTGCCAAATCGTGGGCGATAAATAGGATTGTCAGTCCGAGCTCCCTTTGGAGACGCTGTAAAAGGTTGACAATCTGTGCCTGAATAGAGACGTCCAAGGCTGAAATCGGCTCATCGCAAATTAAGAAATCGGGATTTAAGGCGAGGCTTCTAGCAATCCCAATTCTTTGCCTTTGACCGCCGCTGAATTCGTGCGGGTATCTTGTTTTTGCGCTCTTAGGCAGCCCCACGAGCTCGAGCAGCTCATCCACTCTATTGGGGAGTCTATGGATGTTCGTCGGTTCAGCGATGATGGCGCCAACAGACATGCGGGGATTGAGGGAAGAATAAGGGTCTTGAAAGATCATCTGCATGCGGCGGGGAAGGAGTTTTGTTTTTTTCTCCCCTTCGAACCACACTTCTCCATCGGTTGGCGGGATGAGGCCTAAAATCATCCTCCCCAAGGTCGATTTACCCGAACCCGACTCGCCAACAAGGCCGACCGTTTCCCCTTTCTCAATCCTCAGATTCACTCCATCGACAGCGATGACATTTTTCTTTTTATCGATCTTGTAGATTTTACTTAAGTTTTTAACCTCTAGCATAAGACCCTCCAGCAGGCAATGGGGCCGGGAGGTTCTTCATTGCATTTGAGGGCTGCATGCGGGCACCGTTCTTTGAAGGCGCACCCCTTCGGCAAGACAAGCAAATTGGGAGGGGATCCGACGATTGACATGAGCGGTTCCGATTTAGGCCTGTCAAGCCGAGGGAGGGAGGCAAGGAGCATTTGCGTATAAGGATGTTTCGGATGGTTGAGCACTTCATCAACGCTTCCCGCTTCGACGATTTTCCCCGCATACATGACGAGGACTCTTTCGCAGACGGCTGCTACGACCCCAAAGTCGTGGCTGATCAGGAGTAAACTCATTTTGAAGTGTTCCCGCATCCGCCCGATGAGGTCTAAAATTTGCGCTTGGATGGTCACATCGAGGGCTGTTGTCGGTTCATCGGCGATCAAAAGGCGGGGATTGCAGGCCACCGCTATGGCAATGAGGACTCTTTGCCTCATTCCGCCGCTAAATTGGTGGGGATACTGATGGACCCTGAGTTCAGGATCGGAGACGCCCACGAGGCCCAGCAGTTCCACGGCTCTCGCTTTCGCTTCAGCCCGAGTGGCGAGCTTGTGGTAGATAAGCCCTTCTGAGATCTGCACCCCGATTTTCATCGTTGGATTGAGAGAGGTCATCGGATCTTGGAAAACCATCCCGATGTTTCTCCCCGGACCGATCGTCTCCTTCCCTTCGAATAAAATCTTGCCTGAGACAGTGCCCCTTGTCAGGCGGTTGATGGCCTGGACTGCGGCGCTTTTCCCACAGCCCGATTCGCCTACGATGCCGACCGCTTCCCCCTCATGAACCTCAAAGCTGATCCCTCGGACGGCATGGAGTTTTTGGCCTTGAACGGAAAAGGTGACCCAAAGGTCTTCGACAGATAAAAGAGGATGCATAACCAAAATAATAAGACAGGCAGATAGAAAAAGGGAACGGAGATCTAAGAGAAAACGCAAAGACTCGAGGACGTAAAGAAAATTAATATAATTTACAAAAAATCTCAGCGTCTCAGCGTCTCGGGGTTTGCTTTGCCTCTGCGATACCTTCTTGTGAGAGTTGTGCAAGCAAGACTCTCATTAGAAGATTACCGCAGAGGCAAAGCAAACCCCGAGACGC
>JANPFC010000058.1:0-8458 GCA_031423235.1 Chlamydiota bacterium
GCTTGCGATCAGCGCTGCGCGGTTCTCGGGGGTCACGAGGGCGGGGTCGGCAGCATGCAAGGTCCGAAGTCCGTTAGAGAACGCCCAAGCATTCGTTCCGCTTGAGATCAGTGCATCGAAGTTCCCTTGAGTCGACCAAAACCGGAGTTGCTGGTTTGTCCATTGAACTACATTTTTACAGGCATAAGTAAGAGCCACTATTGCAGCAGCGGTTACAACTGCTTCTACTTCCTCCAAGCGAGCCGCACCCAATAGATTACAAATGTAAGGCTTTGCTGCTGTTAAAGCATTTGCTGAATTTTCAATTAGGCTTGTAATATTCATTTTTAATCCAAAATTTCGTTGTTAATTTCGCGGTAGTATATCATTAAAATATTTAGTATAATTAAAGGTTTGATTTGAATTGTGTTATTTACATTAACAGTCTTCAAATAAACGGGGGGAAGCCCCCCGTGCCCCCCATTATTTTCACCACCGAGAGCACCGAGATAGGAACTGAGAAAAGGTTAAAGAATAAAAATCTTATTTTTCCCTTTCCCTCTCCTCTGTGGGGTTCAGTCGGTGATCTCTGTGCTCTCGGTGGTGAAAAATAATGGGGGTGTGGGGGCTTCCCCCACTTGTCGACAACTTTCCCACACACTCCCACATTGCACCCTAAATTACTGTAATTCACCCCTTTATGACGTTCAAAAGTCGACTCAATTCGGGTGGTTTTGGGTGAGTTGTGAACAACTTTCCCACAATTTCCCACAATCTTTTTTCGGAGGCTTAATCGGCTGATCCTGAGTCTCTTTAGGTGTGCTTGCGAAACGCGTTTTGCAAAATAAATTGCGCAGATTTGAACAACGTGGCTAACATGTGGGATAACGTGGGAAACGTAAATGAGTGGGTTCTTCTTCAGTGGTTCAACGGTAGCGAAATTAGATGAGAAAGGGCGTTTCGTCCTTCCTCAAGAAATGCGCTACGGCCTTGTCGAAGAGGGAAAATGCGAATTCGTCATCGGCCTCGGGCTCGGCGGGTGCTTGGCCCTTTATAAAAAGAGCGCCATCGATAAAATTGTCCAGAAATTCAAACAGAACCAGCACGTACCAAAGTTCCAAAAGTTCTTCACCTTGTTCTTTTCAACTCTCTACCCCACAGAATGCGACAAAGTGGGACGGGTGAGTCTGCCATCAACATTGAAGAGCGCAATTGGAATTGGCAAAGAGATCGTCATTGCTGGGGTCATGGACAAAATCGAACTCTGGCCAAAAGATGTTTATGACCGGAATTTACGGGATCTATTGGATGGTAAGTCATCTGATATGAACCTCGCAAAAATGACCGAAGAAGCATTTGCTCTCTTGCATGATGGTCCAGCAGAAGATGCTGCAGAACCAACATCTGCAATGAATCCTCTCTATTTTGATGCCGCGGCGAAGAATCGATCTGAGCAGAAAGTTTAAGTCGATTTTGGAATAAAGAGAGAGAGATTAATTTGTATTTTTTTGTATAATCTCACGTCTTTAAATCCCATTATCGGTAAATAATTTAATTCGGATAGATTCATGAAACATATACCCGTATTGATGCGGGAAGTTCTCGAGGTTTTTGCGGATCAAACGATTCGTGTTTTCTTCGATGGAACTCTCGGAGCTGGAGGCCATGCGCGGGCCATTTTAGAAGCGCATCCTGAAATCGAGCGTTATATCGGCTGCGATCGAGATCCGCGGGCTCATCAGCTCGCAAGCGAAAATCTCGCCCCTTGGCGGGAAAAAGTGGAATTTGTCCGCGGCAGCTATGCGGATGAGGTAGCCAATGTGGATGGATGCATCGATGGGTTCCTGATCGATATCGGGGTTTCATCCATGCAGCTAGACGAAAGAGAGCGGGGCTTTAGCTTTATGGGCGATGCTCCTCTCGATATGCGAATGGACCCGGAAGGGAAGCTGACTGCCGAGACGATCGTGAATCGCTACCCGGAAGTGGAATTAGCGCGCATCTTCCACGAATATGGGGAAGAGCGGAGATCCCGCCAAGTGGCGAAGGCGATCGTAGAAGCAAGACGAAAGAAGCGCATTCAGACAACTGCGGAATTGGTGGAGATCATCAAACCGGTTGCACAGCGTGGAAGGCTGAATCCGGCGACTCTGGTTTTCCAGGCGCTTCGGATCGCAGTGAATGATGAGTTAGGCCAGCTCGAGCGGGGGCTCGATGCGGCCATTTTGAAGTTATGCCCCGGCGGGAGGATGGCCGTGATCTCCTTTCATAGTCTTGAGGATCGGATTGCAAAAAACCGGATTCGGGATGCGAGAGGCAAGATCAAAATTTTAACCAAAAAGCCGATTGGTCCCTCGGCGGAAGAAGTGCGGGCAAATCCAAGATCGCGCAGTGCGAAACTGCGGGCAGGCGAGGCGATATGAGCGGTGTGTTACTTCGATTAGGCGTGTGTCTGAGTGTGTTTGGACTTTGTCTTTATTCCTATCTCGATACGCAAAATGAAGTGACCCATCTGAAGATCAAGCTTCCCGAAGTGGAAAAGCAAATTAAGCTCATTCAGGAAGAAAATCGGCGGCTCTCTTACGAGATCGATCAATTTGAAAATCCAGCGCATTTGATTGAGCTGGCGCATTATCCTGAATACGCGCATCTTAAACATCCGCTATTAAAAGAAATATTAACAGTACCTGAAGCCTTTGCCAGTAACTAATGATAGACTCGTCCGACCGGAAACGGCTCTGCTTTGCCGCTGTAGCTCTCTCCATCCTCTTCTGTCTCCTGATCGTCCGTTTTTATCAGATCCAAATCATCGAAGGGGATAAGTGGGCTGGAGCCGCATTGGCGCAGCACCAATATGTGGCCACCATCCCGTGCATGCGGGGTTCGTTTTACTCCAACACATCGATTAAAAAAGGGCATCCGGGCGAAGCGCAGCCTTTTGTTGTCGATGTCCCCAAGTTCCACCTTTTTATCGATCCCGATTCGATTCCAGAACACTTAAAGGCGCGGATGGCGAAAGAGCTATTTGCTTTTCTGCCGGGAGTCCACTCCGAAGCTGAATTTTTCAAAAAGAGCCGAAGCCGCAGAATTGCTACATGGCTTGATCGGGAAAAAAGGGGGGAAATTGAAGCGTGGTGGAGCGAGTTTTGCAGAAAAGAAAAAGTGGTCCGCAATGCGATCTATTTCACCTCGGAGTTTAAAAGGTCTTATCCGTTTGGCTCTCTCCTTGGATCGGTTCTTCACACAGTCCAAGAAGATCAGTCCCACCCGACAGGCGGACTCGAAATGCTCCTCAATCCATATCTTAAAGGAAAAGAGGGGAAATGCCTCATCGTCCGCTCGCCGCGCCATCCTCTGGATACTGGGAAAATTCTCGTTGCTCCGGAGCATGGGGCCGACGTCTATTTGACGATCAACCATTACTTGCAGGCAATCACTGAATCGGAACTTGCAAAAGGGGTTCAGGAAGCAGGGGCCCTTGGCGGCTGGGCTGTGATGATGGATCCCTTCACAGGGGAGATACTCGCTCTTGCCCAAGTTCCCACGTTTGATCCGACCCACTATTCCGATTACTTCAATGATCCGAATCTCATTGAAAGGACCAAAGTCAAAGCGGTGACCGACTGTTTTGAGCCTGGCTCGATTTTCAAGGCGATCACTGTCGCTATTTGTTTGAAAGCGAATGAAGATCTCGCTAAAAAGGGGAGGAAGCCGATCTTCACTCCGGATGAAAAGATCCCTTGCGCCAACGGGTGGTTTCCGGGCCGTTCAGTTCCTCTTAAAGATGGTTCCCGCGTTCATCAGTATTTAAACATGGATCTCGCGATCCAAAAATCGTCCAACGTCTACATGGCCCGCTTGGCGCAGCGTCTTGTAGAGGCCATGGGGGATGAGTGGTATCGGAACGCGCTCTACCAAATATTCGGATTTGGGCAGAAAACCGGCATCGATCTTCCTGCAGAAAGCATTGGACTGCTCCCAACTCCTGGCAAGCTCCACCCGAATGGCAAGCTTGAATGGTCCCTTCCCACTCCCTATTCCCTCGCAATTGGGCATAATATCCTTTGCAATAGCATGCAGCTTGCCCGCGCCTATGCGATTCTTGCCAATGGCGGTTACGCCGTACAGCCCCATCTCATCCGGAAAGTCGTAAAAAATAACCAAACGATCCTCGACAACACCCATTATAGGGCCAGTAAGCAGGTTTTGAGCACTGCGATCACTCGCCAGATCGTTCGGGCGATGAAATTTGTGACGAAAGAGGGGGGAACCTCTAAAAGGGGCGATATCCTCGGTTATACGGAAGCGGGGAAATCGGGAACCGCAGAGAAGATTGTCGATGGTTTGTATGCGAAAGATCACAATATTTCCTCATTTGTCGGATTTGCACCGGCGCACCATCCCCGATTCGTGCTTATTGTATCGCTAGACGACCCTGTAAGAAAGGTGATACCTGGAGTTGGGAAACACCAAATGGGGGGCGTTTGCGCGGCTCCTATTTTTCGGGAGATTGCAACTCGGGCCTTGCAATATTTAGGGGAGACCCCCGATGATCCTTATGGATTCTCTCCTGGCGATCCTCGCAGAGACTCTAAAAAGGCCGATTGGGTAGCCGAGGTTGAGGGGCTGAAGCTGCTCTATGATAAATGGAATCGATAAAATTAATTATTTTCTCTCTCGCCTCTGCGTCTCGGGTTTTGCTTTGCCTCTGCGATAATCTTCTAATGGGACTCATGCTCACACAACTCTCACAAGAAGGTATCGCAGAGGCAAAGCAAACCCCGAGACGCAGAGACGCAGAGAAAATGGGCTTATGAAATTAAAAACACTAATTAAAGGTCTTGATCTCCTTGTAAAAGGGGCTAAAGACGCCGAGATAACAGGCTTATCCGCAGACTCAAGAACCGTCTCTCCAGGCAACCTCTTCGTTGCTAAAAGAGGAGCCTCCCACGACGGCTCCCAATTCATTGCCGGGGCCATCAACGCCGGCGCCGCTGCCATCGTGACCGATATTTTCGATCCTTTCTTAAAGCTCCCTCAAATTATCCACCCGAATCCGAATGCCATTGAAGCCAAATTGGCCGCCCGCTATTACGGCGAGCCCTCCAAGGATCTTTTCGTCGTCGGCATTACAGGAACCAAAGGGAAAACCACCACCTCCTACTTAATCAAACACCTTCTCGATGGTCTAGGAACTTTTAGCGGACTCATCGGAACCGTCGAAACCGTAATCGGCGAGAACCGATTTTCCTCCAGCCTCACCACCCACGATGTGATCTCGAACCAAAAATGGTTAAAAGAAATGGTCCAAAAAGGGTGCAAAGGGGCCGTTTTGGAAGTCTCTTCCCATGGTCTTGATCAGGGAAGAGTGGAAGAGATCGGATTTGATTTGGGCGTCTTTACCAACCTCTATCCCGATCATCTCGATTACCACAAGACAATGGAAGAATATGCCGCAGCAAAGAAAAAACTCTTCGAGAAAGCAAAGAGCTCCATTTTGAATGCAGACAGCCCATGGTCTGCCATGATGGGAAAAGGGATTATGTTTGGCATTGAGAAAGGGGATTTCCGTGCAGAAGAGATATCGTTTTCGTCTAGCGGCACCGAATTTACTGTCGGTGGATGCAAATTCAGATCGCCCTTCATCGGCCGTTTCAATGTCTATAACGCTCTAGCTGCGATCGCAGCCGCCCATCAAACAGGAGCGAGTCTAAACCGAATCAGCGAACTTTTAGCTACATTTGGAGCCGTTCCTGCAAGGCTGGAGAGAATCGGCAATGTGTTCATCGATTTTGCCCATACGGGCGAGGCTTTGGAGAATGTACTCATGACTTTGAAAGAGATTTCTAAAGGAAAGGTGATTGTTGTATTTGGATGCGGAGGCAATAGGGATCCTCAGCGGAGAACGAATATGGCGCGCGCCGCCGACCGGTTGGCCGATGTATCCATCGTCACAAATGACAATCCCCGCAAAGAAGATCCCAGTGAAATCGCCCGGCAAATAGTTTCGGAGTTTAAGAGAGCTCCCATCGTTGAGCTTGATCGGAAAAAAGCGATTGAGATGGCGATGCGGATGGCTGGAAGCGAAGACCTCATTCTGATTGCTGGAAAAGGGCATGAAAGGGTGCAGATTTTTGCCCATCAGACCCTTCCATTCGATGACGCGGCGATTGTAAAAGAATTCGTTTTCTGAGATGGTAGTGCCCATGAGAATTATCCTACTCCTTTTAAGCCTCATTCTCATCTCTGCAACTCCTGCGGGATCTTTCCTCAATGCACCCGATGCTCCAACGATCGTAATTGATGTGGGCCACGGCGGTACAGATCGAGGCGCAAGGGGCCATGTCCCCTATTGCGAAGAAAAAAAGATATGCCTTCTGACAGCGCGTCTTGTCAGACAGTATCTCGATCAACTGGGCTATCACGTTGTGATGACCCGCAACACCGACAATTTTATCTCTCTGCCTAAGCGGGTAGAGATCGCCACGCAAGCGGGCGCCAATATATTTGTCAGCGTCCATTTCAACTCTTCCCGCAGTCCTGAGGCGAAGGGGATAGAGGTGTTTTTCTGCGACTCAAAAGAAGATAAAACCCGCACCAACGCCTCTCGCAAATTGGCCGACTCTATCCTAACACGTGTCATTAGGCGCACTTCGGCGAACTCGCGCGGCGTGAAGAAGGGAAACTTTTACGTGATTCGGGAAACGAGCATGCCTGCCGTTCTAGTTGAAGGGGGCTTTATTTCTAATCCCAAAGAACGGACTCTGATCAAGTCTAGAGAGTACCAAGAAAAGATCGCCCAAGGGATCGCCGACGGGATTGATCAGTATTTCAAAGCCCGCTGGCGCAACGCCAAATAAGGGACCGTCTAAGGTTTTAATAAAGGAAGCCGAAAAGGTAGAGGGGGATGGTCTCTTTTGATCCCACAATGATATCATCGGCGAGAATCTGTGCATTTTTCTCGTGTTTAATCTGTTTAAATCCCTTGTTTTTACCTCCGATTTCGAAAATGGCATCATCGATTTTGAAATCTCCTACCGTGCTGTAAAAGATAGACTTTTCTGCGTTCTGAACTTGATTCACAACAAATGTTTCTCGTATTTTCCCCTTCATTTGATCTTGAGCAAGTGGGAGATATACTGCGTGGATTAAATTCGTATTCTCAGGGTACATTTTAATTGGGTTCCGCAGGAAGCTTTGACCCGAATTCCCCGGAAATATGAATCGGATCAAACCGGCTTGTTCTAGATATTTTAAATAATTTGAAATGCTCTCAAAGTCCTTCTCCAGGGAACTTGATAATTTTGAAGCATTTAGTTCTCCTGGAGAAGAATTTAGAACAAACTTATATAACTGCTCTATCGTGCCAAGGGATGGTGTTTTAAGCGAATGTAATGTTGCGATATCTTCATAAATTGTCATCTGAACAGCATTGTCCAGTGATTGGAATTTGTCTCTATCTTGAGTATATCCTTTGAAAAATGGATAATAACCAATTTTCAGATAATCTTTAAAGTGTTTTAGTATTCCTGTTATATTAAGGTCTTGGGCGATCATTAGGTGTGATGAAATGATTTCGCTTATATCTAGTTTTTGAATCTTTTTCTGGAAATAAAATTCCAAATATTCTCGGAAGGAAAGTCCGCACAATCGATGAAGAATGACTCTACGAGATAAATCATATTTACCCTGAACTAAATCAATCATCGAACTGCCAGAAAAGAATATTCGAAATGAAGGGTATGTATCTACTATGTTTTTTAGTTCGATTCTCCAGTTCGAATACTTGTGAATTTCGTCAATAAGCAAAAATCGTGTCGTTGTTTGTTTGTATAGATAATCAACAAGATCGATCAGTTTGTTTTCTAAGAAAAAGATATTGTCCGCAGAAACATAAAGGGCCTCTCTTTTTTTTGCTCCGGACTGGATAGCATATTGCAGCAAAAAAGTTGTTTTTCCAACGCCTCTGGCTCCAACGATTCCGCACACATGCTGTGTTGCAGTAAAACGATCAAATTGAGTTCGCCAAAAGAACGGTTCATTTTCGATTTGCTCAATGATGATCCGTTGAATTTCAAATAGTCTGTCCATGTCCAAACCCACGCCATAATTCGGTTACAGCCTAATGATATCATGGTTTTTGTTGGGTTGCAACCTAATCTGCGTCAATTCTGTCATAAGTATTTAATGAGCAGGCTATTAAGAATTATTTACTAGGGGGTGATTATGCCGATCGTGATTCAAGAATGGTTCTCTAATTGCGCGCAAGGGATCGATCAGTATTTCAAAGCCCTCTGGCGCAACGCGAAATAAATCTCAAATACTTCATTTATGGCTACTTATACCGAAAAAAGTTCAAGAATCGAAAAATATTTTTTTACCACCCGCGAACAGGGTTCGCTAGAGGGCACAGAGCCCACAGAGAAGGATTAAATTTTAAATCGACGCAGCCCATCTCGCAATAGCTTCACATTGAAAT
>JANPFC010000059.1:0-36081 GCA_031423235.1 Chlamydiota bacterium
TTTCAATGTGAAGCTATTGCGAGATGGGCTGCGTCGATTTAAAATTTAATGCTTCTCTGTGGGCTCTGTGCCCTCTAGCGAACCCTGTTCGCGGGTGGTAAAAAAATATTTTTCGATTCTTGAACTTTTTTCGGTATATACCGTTCTTAATTCAAGAATCTATTTTTGGGGATCAGGTCAGCGAATGAATTTTAAAATGAATCTCTCTTTAGCGGGTCGCCTCCAAGCAAATGTCTCTCCGGATTTGGTTGAAAACAAGGAAATAACAAGAAATAATCATTTAATAACACCCGCTCAAAACTTGCGTATAATTTCCGTCCATCATATGGCATTAAAAGACCATATACTGCAGACGCCTCAAGCGCTGTGACAACGAATGGCAGTGATATTATATTGACAAGCTCTTTCCCAAGATCTCCTAATCTGTTTTCAAAAGAGTATGAACTTTCGCCTTCCTTAGACATCCAAAAGTGGGAGAAGGTAATAATTTTAAAAAATTGGAATACTGCTTGAATCACACCGACCGCTAAATGATATAGAGGGGTCGCAAAAATCCCTGAAAATAGCTTAATTGCAACTATTGCCTTTGTTTCATTCCAATATCGATCTCCTGTGCTTTCGTCTACTATGTACTGAGAGGTCCCATCAAGATACTTAGGTCCGTTTTCTTCCTGTTTCCATGGACTTA
This sequence comes from Chlamydiota bacterium, assembly GCA_031423235.1. GTDB lineage: Bacteria > Chlamydiota > Chlamydiia > Chlamydiales > SM23-39 > REEB52. The sequence continues at coordinate 689 of JANPFC010000059.1, forward strand.
CTAAACGAAATTGGTTAGAGGTAAAAATAAATACATTCATCACATTTCTCTCAACTTACAAACCTATATACTATACATTTCGCATGAATTTTTTGTTAAGGAGATTCATTTATAATATTTCAGAAAATTACACCTCAATTTGTTTCTACATTATAGCACTGAAACTTTTAGCCTGGCCTGAATTTAACACAGCCTTCCTCAAAGGCTCGTTTTTTCTTCCTTTGTAAGGCTTGGCACCCCAATTCCTAGGTAGATTTAAGAAATGGAATCCTTTAAAGACTCAAATTAGTTTTGTCAGTTGCATTATGTTTTTGTTTCTGCCAGAATCAGTGTCTTTCCTAATTTTTTACAAAGAGTTAGCACTCCTAATGCGTTAACATATGGTTAGAGCAGAAAGAAACCGAACACAACCAATGAGATTACAATGGCAAATCCAGCAGCTAACAACCCCGCCCCCCAAACACCTATTGCCTATCAGTTATGGCAGGCACTATTTCCTGGAGGGCAACACCCCAGAGGAGCCGATCCTCAAACTACCGCCATGCTTGTACGTACTATAGAAACATTGGAGAGAAGCAAGGCCCAGGATGCGGGAAGAATACAATCGTTATCAGCTAGAGTTGATAAACTGTCGACTTCGGGCGTTATCCATCACTGTAAACACTGCTGGTTAAATCAAGCTCTCTGCTGCATAGGAATTAATCCCTGCAAATCAATTTAGCAATACCAAAATCGGAAAATAAATTATGGCCGCACGTGTAAACCCTGATGAGATTGCTAATCAACAAGCAAGAATAATGTTGATACTCGAAGAGCAAACAGCTCTATCTGATAGATGTCTTTCCGACCTTGATGAAAGAGTTCGAACAATTGAACAAACCGTTGACAAAGCTAGTTTGCAAAATTCGGGTTGCTGCGAAACGATAAAGCATACTTTTGAAGCATTAACTCCCGTCGTAACGACTCTCGCAAGTATAGTTCAAGTCTACGCGATAGTTTTCGACCCACAAAAAGGGGGAGTAAAACCTCCCAATCCGGATAGTTAATACAAACAAAGGAGAATTCCTGTTCCTATTCAATGAGGAAATCAGAAGAATTTTCCTCTACTCTCTGAATGAAATGATAAGAACTCTCCCATTTTCGGTTGCAGCGACAGCTATTGATAAGCGATTTCTTGGAAATGATTCGAGTTCTCCCAACCCCTACGTACTAGCTCTAGGATCTTGCCTCCAATAAACCGTAGCGTTTTTGCAAGAGAAGAGGCAGCAACACTTACTCACCCACATCATCGTGGAAAGCAGGGGTAAACCTGAAGATCAAGACTTAGGATTAGCCTTCAATCAAATTGCAAATCAAGACCTTCCTGGGCGTTATCCCCTAAATATCCGGTTCGCTCATAAACAAACTAATAGCAGCGGACTGCAAATTGCGGATTTGGTTGCCCATCCTATCGCAAGGCATACTCTAAAGAAAGATCAGCCTAATAAGGCCTTTGACATAGTGAGGCAGAAGCTATTTGGTTATCCGGAATATGAGGAAGCGGGGCTAAAATATCACCCCCTAGAAAGCGAAAAACCCCGGCTCACGCCGAGGCTAGACGCCGATCGGGAACTCCCGATCCATTTATAATACTGATTGTATAACACAGCAAAAAAAAGCTCAACCAGAAATTGGCAAAAGAGATCTGATCAAAATATATGATCGATTAGGGTACAATACTGCTTTATATGAGATGGTTGTTATTTTTCGCAGCATTCCCGCTATTCGGCGCATATGTGGGCAACCCCGCAGATCCTGCCCTCATGAACACCGGACTTTTCTCTGGGAGCTACCCGTTTTTTAAATTCACATCGGGCTATATCTATGACTACACCCAAAACAAAAGATATGTTGGGGATGATCAGGCAATTCACAAATTCGGCCTCCATTCGCAGCTCGCGAGTTTTTCTCTTATTTTTATTGAGCGGCTCCAACTTTTTGGCACAGCTGGCGGATCGAAGGAAGTAGTCGAGGAAAAAGCTGTCTACGACATGATTTTCGACTCCCATACAAACTACCATTTCTCTTGGAGCGGCGGCGCTAAAGTGATCCTTCTGCAATGGGGACAGACCTATTTCAGCACCGATTTTACCTATTTTGCCATCCCATCCTCCCACAAATCGTTTTTCAAATATCTAAATCGGCTCAACCTGCCGCTCGAAGATCCTGAAAAGCAAAAGCTCTCCCTAAATGAGTGGCAGGTAAGCGCCGGCCTTTCCTCCCGCTTTTTCTTCCTCACGCCCTATGTTGGCGGCACCTATCTCCGCTCAACGATGAATGCCGATGTGAAATACCACAATGAAGTAAACTGGGGCTACTTTTACGGACTCACTGTATCGGTTACAGGACGCCTCCATCTCAACTTCGAACGGAGAGTGAGGGATGAATTCGCCTACACATTTTCAACGATTGCGGTGTTTTAATGGATGAGCATCCTCAGGCGAGATTTATTGTAGACACGCTAGCCAAAGCAGGCTTCACCGCCTACTACGCGGGCGGCTGGGTTCGCGATCTCCTCTTAAACCACCCCTCCGACGATATCGACATCGCCACCAACGCGCCGCCAGAAACCATCCAAGCCCTATTTCCCCACACAGTCCCCGTCGGCATCGCATTCGGCATCGTGATCGTCATCATCGAAGGGCACCAATATGAGGTGGCCACCTTCCGGCAGGATCTCGATTACAAAGACGGAAGGCGCCCCTCCCGTATCGAATTCACAACAGCGGTTGAAGATGCAAAAAGACGCGATTTCACCATCAATGGGATGTTCTACGACCCCTTGACAGACCAGATCTTCGATTACGTAAATGGGAGAGCCGACCTAGACGCCAAAATCATCCGGGCCATCGGCAATCCGCATGAGCGGATCAAAGAAGACCGGCTCCGAATGATCCGCGCCGTCCGCCTAGGCTGCAGATTCGGCTTCCATATCGAAGAGGCAACTGAAAAAGCAATAAGGGCCCACGCGGAAGAACTCTTCCCAGCCGTTGCCATCGAGAGGATCTGGCAAGAATTCACTAAAGGGCACGACTTTGGCAAACTGCGCCCCATGCTCATCAAGCTCCATGAATTTGGACTCCTCCATGCTATTTTCCCTCAGCTTAAAGGCATTCCCCTTGAGGAAGTAGAGCAACGCCTCGCCCCCATTAAAGACTATCCTGCAAATGCCCCCGTGATCGCCTCTCTTCTGCCCCTTTTCCCCGATTATACGCTCGAAAAGCAGCTTGAGATTTGCAAAAAGCTGAAACTATCAAACATCGACCAGCAATTCGTCGCTTTTCTCCATAACGCCCGCGCCCTCGTCCATGTAGATAGGCCGGTGGAGCTGTACGAGTGGGCCTATTTTTATGCCAACGCCTTCGCCCCCGTTTCCCTCCAAATCATGAGCGCCCATCTCGATCCTCGCAAACGGATCGCATTCCTCCGCGAGCACGAAGAGCGGATGCAGCTTTTAGAAAAATCAATCGCCCGCATCCACAAGCACGATCCGATTGTCAAATCGAATGATTTAATCCAAGTTGGCATCAAGCCTGGCGTTGCAATGGGAAAACTCTTAAACGAAGCGGACCGGATTGCGATCAATGAACAAATTCATGAACCCGCGCCTATAATAGAGCGCTTAAAACAAAACCCTATATGGCCAAAATAATCTCCTTTTTTCTCCTGTTTTCCTTCCTCCATGCCGAAATCATCGAAATTGATCATATGGATCAAATCCTTCCCTACATCGACAAGACAACCTGGGTTCTTTTCGATATCGATGACACCCTCATTGAGTCGAAATTGCAAGTGGGAAGGGCAAAGTGGTTTTTCTATGAAGTGGAAAAGCTCACATCTAAAGGAGTGGATTACGAATCAGCTGTCCTACTCTGCTATCCAGAGTGGATCCGGATGCAGGAAGTCTGCCCCATCCAAGCTCCAGAGCCAGAAATTCCCGATATCGTTCATCTAGTTCAGCAGTCAGCCGGCGCAACATTTGGCCTGACAGCCCGCCATCCCCCCATTTGTCCAACAACTTTAAAGCAGCTCGCCTATATCGGCATTGACTTCACATTCAGCGCCCCATTCTGTCCCGTTTTAGAGACGCAAGCGCCGACTCGTTGGGAAGGGGGAGTTCTTTTCTTATCAGACTTCAATAGAAAAGGGGACGTGTTCCGAAAATGGCTTGAGATATCGCCGATCCGCCCCTCAAAGATCGTCCTTATTGACGATGGGGAAAATCACTTAATTCAAATGGAAAAGCAGATGGGCGCAATAGGAATCCCCTGCACCTGTTTCCACTATATTAAAACAACAGAACGCCCCTTCGACGCCAATGTGGCGGAAAAGGAATATTCCGAGCTGCTCGCCGAATAGCCAGTCACTCAACTAATTTATTGTCAGAATGATGCGCATCCCTCTTGAAAATTGAGCCTACTTAGCTTAAAATGTATAAATAGGTAAAGTATACTTTCCTTAAACAGGCATAATAAGCTAGGTAGGCATGAAAATCCCCAAAGAAGAACTTGTGGCAATCCTTTCACAGTTCAACCCATGGTGGAGAGGGGAAAAAATTCCAGATCTTCCGGAATGGCATCGAGGAGCCTTCCAAGAATTAATGAACTGGATAGAAGTCCCCCCAGCCCAAAGAGCAGTTATGCTTGCCGGGCCCAGACAGGTAGGCAAAACGACTCTACTGCTCCAAGCAATTCAACGACTTCTGAATTCAGGGGTGCCTCCAGCGAATATTTTATACGCCACATTTGACCACCCCATATGCAAGCTAGCGGGACTCGATGCAGTTTTGGAAGCATGGCGTGAGTTAGAACCAAAAGCGGACGGACCTGAATATTTATTTCTTGATGAAGCACAATTTATCAAAAACGTAGGGACTTGGGTGAAACACCAAGTGGATTTTTTTAAGGTCAAACGGATTGTTTTTACAGGTTCCGCCACTCCCCTTATGCATGCAGATCAAGAATCAGGAGTAGGCCGCTGGCATACACTCCGAATTTCAACACTCTCATTCTATGAATATTTGCAGATCAAAAAAATCAACCTTCCCAACATCCCCTCAATCTCGACAATTAGCGATTTATTTGGCTGTACGACTAATGAATATTATCGGATGACAGAGGCGGCCACCTCACTAATCGGGCATTTTCATGAATATCTAATCCGTGGTGGATTTCCTCAAACCGCTCTTGTCGAAAGCATAACCCAATCTCAAAGGCTGCTCAGGGAAGATATCGTTGAAAAAGTTCTAAAAAGAGATATGACCGCTCTTTTCGGCGTTAGAAGAATCCTTGAACTGGAACAAATGTTTATTTTTTTATGCATGCATGACGGGGGTATGCAGGACATCAAAACCATCTCCAAAGATTTAGGAATTGCTAAACAAACCGTTCAAAATTTCATTGATCTTTTTGAATCTACATATCTCATATACAGACTCCCTCCATTTGGTTACGGCAAAGAAGTATTACGCGGGAAAAATAAGCTTTATCTAGGCGATCCGGCAATTGCTCCTGCGGTGTTGATGAAAGGGAAAACAATCCTTGAGGATGCCCGCGCATTAAGTCAATGCGTTGAGACTGCCGTTATTGGGCATCTCTGGTCTCACTGCGCCTCTCATCAAGCACGCTTTAGTTATTGGCGCAATAAGCAAGATAAAGAGGTTGATTTGATTGTGGAAATGAATTCAGCCATCATCCCTCTTGAAATCAAATATCAATCTCAATTAGTGCAGGTGCGGGATGTGCCTGGCCTTGTAGATTTATTCGCCCAAAAACCATCGATCCAACACGGATTTATTATAACAAAAGCGCCTATTGATATTGGACTGTTGGATAAAAAATACATGAAAATCCCTGCCTCGCTTTTTTGCTATTGGCTCGGCGCTTCTGAGTTTAAGCAAAAAAACATTTTGATATAGAAAGTTAGGGAGTTTGAACCTATCCAACTAAAAGTGTTTCGTCGATTTTCTGGATTATTTTGGCCGATTTTTGATTTAAAATTGGGGGGGCAATATACTGCTGTCGATATTACCCCCCAACTTTAAATCGAAAATCGGCTCAAAAGAACCAGAAAATCGACTGAAAACTTTTAGTTGGATAGGTTCTTATACCGAAGTTGATTCAAGAATTGGCTTTGAATATGCTAGGTCTAAACTTCTTCGATGGAATTCTCTACATTAATCTCGCCATCCGTAAAGACCGGAAGAAGGAGATTAAAAATGAGCTTTCCCGTGTTTCCGCCCACCGAAAGAAGGTGTATCGGATCGAGGGGGACTATGATGAGCTGAATGGAGCGAGAGGCTGCGTCCATAGCCACATTCAAGCCTTGGACTTTGCGATCGCGAAGGGGTGGAAAAACGTCCTGATATTAGAAGACGACTGCCTCTTTGTGAAAAGCCAAGCGGAAATCGATTCCTACATCCAAGAATTCATTCTCCACTTCAAAAATGACTGGGATGTGTTTTTTCTGGGCACCCACATCCGGTTTGGGAGAATGACGGATCATCCAGCCTATACGCAGGTCCATTTTTCCCTCAGATCGCATGCGTATGCGGTTAATGGGCCCTATCTCCACAAGTTGAGAGACCATTTTATCACAACTTATGAGGCGATGAAGGAGGATCTATTCTTTATCTCATCACTAACAAAGGCCCTCGATAGGAAATGGGTAGAATTGCAAATGACCGATAGATGGTTTGCGGGGGCTGAACAGATTGCCCAGCAATCGAACTCATTTAGCGATATTGAAAAAGGGATGAAGGTGAGAAGATAAGGGAGCCTGAACACAGGCTCCCTTGCGCCAAGAATTACTCTTGAGCGAGATTTTCCATTGTGCAAGATCCGCAAGATGCAGATTTGCGTTTTCTGCGGTGTGTTTTTTTCTTTTTCGCTACTTTTCTTTTTCCAGCAGCTTTTCTACGTACAGTGGTTCTTTTTTTTGCTTTTGTCTTTGTTTTTTTCGCTTTCACTTTTGTTTTTCTTCTTTTACGCACAGCCATATTTCCTCCTTTGGTGTACCTATTAATTCTCCATGCTAAATCTGGAATTTATTTTCAACAGGGATGTCAAAAAAAAGAAAATTTTACGAAATAATTCGGAAGACAAGAAGAGTTATATCGTCATGCTGCGGAGCGCCCTGACTGAATAAATGGACATCTTCAATAATTCGATCTGCAATCTGTTGAGATGTTGCATTTTTCTTCCGCTGGATAAGCTCATAAAGGCGCTCTTTTCCAAAAAGCTCATTATCCGGATCGTGCGCCTCAATAATCCCATCTGTGTACATCACTAAAAGATCGCCCGGCTTTAACGTTACTTCTTTGGTCTCAATCAAGTCGACTTTCTGGGCGCCGAGTGCGATGCCAGGAGTCCACAATTCCTCAATTCTTGAGCCTCTCAAGAGAACTGCAGGAGGATGTCCTTGGCTGCAATAGGCGAGTTTCTGCGTGGCGGGGTTGTAGAGCCCAAGCCAAACGGTGGAAAACATCGATGATTCATGGGCATCGATTAAATAGAGATCGTTCGCTTTTCTCACAAGCTCGGAAAGATCTGAGCCGACGCTTGCAAGAGATCGGAGAATACTCCTCAGGCCGAGAGAAAATAGGCAGGCTGAGATCCCTTTGCCGGCCGTATCGCACATCGCGATGAGAATCTGTCCATCTTCAAGGCGGAACAGATCGTAAAAATCCCCATTCACCTCTTTCGAAGCAAAGTATCCGGCAGCAATATCTACACCGGGAAGTCCTGGAATGTGGAGCGGCAATAAACTGGCCTGAATTTCATGGCCAATACGAAGCTCTCCGGCCAGCCTTTCTCGAATGAGCCTTTCTCTTTCCGCTTCCTGCGCGTGATGGAGAAGCGAATCGAGCGTTTCATTGAATTGAAGCCCGAGCGCATTGATCTCAAATCCCATCCGATCAGGAGTGTATCTTGCGTGGGCAGCGCCGCCAGATACCCGCTCCATCGTTCGACAGAGATCCTTGAGCGGCTTCCCGATTCTGCGAGTGAAGAAATAGACAGCTCCGCCGCCAAAAACACCGACAAAGAAAACTAAAGTGGCAAACCGAAAATAATAGGACTGGATGTGGAGCCCTTGAATACGGCTTTTCTCAACTTGGAGCTGAACACTGAGCTTTGTCTCGCCAATCGGATCTGTAGCTGTCAGAAGATCCGATGAATCGCTGAATTTCCGATTCTCCCAAAGAGATCTCCCCTTATTATCGACAAGAGAGATTCTCACCGGATAGGCCCTTGGCAAATCGCGGGCGATGCCGGTTAACGGAATGGCTATGACAAGGGCGCTGGTGCTCGACTCTGCAACTCCAGCAAGAATCGCATCCCGATTCCGACTCACCATCACAAAGCGGTTCGAGACATTTTGCGGCAGAGGGATTCTTTGAATGTAAAGCCGCTTTACATCACGGCCCCCTTCAAACTTTCCTTGTTCCGCCTCGAGAAAATCCCAGTCCATTTGAATGGTCTCGTCGATGAGATGGGCCCTTTCATTTGCGAGGAGCTTTAAATCCCCCTCCACATCGGAGAGTTTCTGATCATATTCTTGCTTATAGAGGAAAAGGCTCTGTAGAAAGAGAGGGATGACAAGTAAAAGAATACTTATTGCGAGGATCCTTCTGGCAAACGATCCGGTGGGATGGTGCTTTTTTGTTATTTTAGAATCCTTCATACTGTTGTGAATGGTACCAAAAAAGATTACGAGCTTACAACATCCGCTTATTAAACATTGGTTTGAACTGCGCACCGAACGGGCTTATCGCGAAGAGACTCAACGCGTTCTCGTCGTTGGAGAAAAAATGTCGAGCGAGCTTCCGATCGACACATTGATCGCTTTGGAGCCCCCTTTAGAAACGAATGCGAAAGAAACTTACCTTGTAACTGAGCCGATTTTGAAGAAAATCACCGGCCTGAATCAGCCAGATGGATTCGCCGCTGAACTCTCAATGCCGAAGCCGCAAGACTTAGGGAGAAAGAAATTTCTTGTCATCCTCGACCAAATTGCCGATCCGGGCAATTTAGGAACGCTCCTCCGGACAGCGTTTGCTCTCAATTGGGAAGGGGTGATCGTCACTCCCGGCACGGTCGATCTATTCAATGATAAAGCGCTCCGCGCAGGCAAAGGAGCCCATTTCCATCTCCCTTACGCAAGACTAACTACTGAAGAAATCGCCGAACTGAATCTCCACCTGTATACTGCGGATCTGGAAGGAGAGCCATTAGGAACTGCCCATTTCAAAACTCCGCTCGCCCTTATTTTAAGCAGCGAAGGGCACGGCGCAGGCGCTTGGTCAGACGGGAAAGCGGACAAAATCACCATCCCTATGAGCGGTCAGGTAGATTCTCTGAATGTGGCCGCCTCTGGAGCGATCCTCCTCTATGCAATGGGGCCAAAATGAAACGCGATTACGACTTTGAAGAGCAGTACCATAACTCGAAAGACAAAAAGCAGCATCGCAAAGATAGAAAACACGCGCAGACCAGCGACCGATCGAAATTTAAGAAGACAGACCAAGAAAAAAAAGAGGTCGTTGAGATCGATCCTTCCTGGACACGCGGAAGAGTCGTTGCCATCTCTGGCGAAGGGGCGTGGGTTGACTCGAATGGGACCCGTATCTTGACCTCGCTGAGGGGCCTATTCAAGAAAGAGAGGATGCAGTCTAAAAACCTGATCGCAGTTGGAGATTTTGTCTATTTCACTTCCGAACATTCCATTGCCCACATAGAAGAGCGGTATTCGTTTCTCGCGCGCACAGATATCAGCGGAAGGAAAGAGCAGCTCATCGCAGTGAACGTCGATCAGGCTGTAATCGCCATATCCGTTGTGAATCCTGCCTTAAAACCAGCTCTTGTAGACCGGTATCTAATCGCAGCAGAGAAAGGGAACATCCATCCCCTCATCGTGATCAATAAAATCGACCTTCTTCATGATGCGACAGATGAGGAAAAACTCCGCTATCAGGTATTTGTAGCCGAGTATGAAAAATTTGGTTTCCCAATTCTATCAGTTAGCACAACCGAAAACATTGGCCTCGAGGCGCTGAGATCGCTCCTGAAAGATAAAGCAACTGTATTTTCAGGGCAGTCGGGTGTTGGAAAATCGTCCTTGATTAATGCAGCCTATGGGCTTAATTTAAGGATCGGCGATCTCGCGCACAAAACATCGAAAGGGACCCACACAACAACTGTTGCGGAGCTGATCGCTCTTCCGGGCGGCGGGTATTGCGTCGATACGCCGGGTATCCGGAGTTTTGGTGTTTGGAAATTGGAAAAGGATGAAGTGACCGGCCATTTCCACGACTTACGAGGGCTTGGCTGTAAATATCCCGATTGCATCCATGTTAGCGAACCTGACTGCGGCGTACTCAAAGCTCTTGAGAAAGGGGAAATTACCCCGCTTCGATACGAATCCTACCGAACGCTCCTCGATGAAGCGACCGGGGGAACAGATAACTGGGGAAAAAGGAAGGAAAACTATGAGTCTGATTGAATCTTGCCGCGCACTAGAAATCCTCGATTCGCGCGGGAATCCAACACTCAAAGTGACCGTCCTTTCGCAAGATGGATTTATGGGTCAGGCTTCAGTCCCATCCGGCGCATCAACAGGCGAGCATGAAGCGGTCGAGCTCCGAGACAATGACCCAAAACGTTATGGCGGCAAAGGAGTCCTTAAAGCCGTTGGCAATGTAAATACTTCTCTCAATCAGTTTCTTAAAGGCAAATCGATCTTTGAACAGGTTGCGATTGACAAGGCGATGATTGCGCTCGATGGGACAGAAAATAAAGCGCGCCTTGGCGCCAACGCCATTCTTGGTGTTTCGCTAGCCGTTGCTAAATGCGCTGCGAACGCAAAAAAACTCCCCCTCTACCGCTATCTTGGCGGCCCCGACGCAAACCTCCTGCCCTGCCCCATGATGAATGTGATCAATGGCGGCATGCATGCCGATAATGGCCTAGACTTCCAAGAGTTTATGATCCACCCGATTGGCGCCCCATCCTTCCATGAAGCCCTCCGCTACGGCGCAGAAACCTTTCACGCTTTAAAAAGTCTCATAAAAAAGCGGGGACTTTCAACAGCGGTCGGCGATGAAGGGGGATTTGCACCCCGTCTCGCCTCTCACGAAGAAGCACTTGATCTAATCGTCGAGGCGATCCAGAAAGCGGGCTACCGCCCGAAGCAAGACATCACGATCGCCCTTGATCCTGCCTCATCTGAGTTTTACAAAAGCGGCAAGTATAGCGGCAAAACGACCGATGAACAGATCGCCTATCTGATCAAGCTGACAGAGCAATATCCGATCGATTCAATAGAAGACGGGCTTGATCAAAACGATTGGGACGGGTGGGTAAAACTGACTCAGAAAATGGGGGAAAAAATCCAGCTTGTGGGCGATGATATTTTTGTGACCAACACCCATTTTCTCCAAAAAGCGATCGATCTGCATGTGGCCAATTCAATCCTGATTAAGGTCAATCAAATCGGCACTCTCACGGAGACGGCCGAGGCGATCAAACTGGCCAAAGCTCATAACTATAAGACAGTCGTGTCCCACCGTTCGGGTGAGACAGAAGATACCACTATTGCAGATCTAGCTGTGGCCTTTGGCTGCAGCCAGATCAAGACGGGGTCTCTCTGCCGCTCTGAGCGGATCGCCAAGTACAACCGGCTTCTCGAGATCGAAGCTGAGCTTGGCAAATCGGCCAAATACCCCTCACAGTTGAAATAAATTGTCTCCCCTCTGTATTCAGAGGTTATGAAGCAGACAATAGCATTATTCGGCGAGGCGGAAAAAGGGGCATACAAAACTCCCCATATTCTTTCCAAACTGCCTCAATTAGTGGACTATCTGGGCAATCCGCCAGGAGATAGCGAGGGATTGTTTTTTGCTGTGCAGGCAATTCTGTACAATCGGGATATCATATTTTTCCGGGTAGCTGAAGAGGGGTTTAGCCGTCTTGACTATTTCAACGGCTTGAAGTTCTTGGGCGACAGGGAGAAAGTGAAGAATGTGACTGCACTATGTATGCCTGGCGTTGGAGATTCTGAGATCCTAGCTGCAAGCGAGCAGGTATGCCACATTCATAAAAGTCTGCTGATTACGAATCAGAAAGACCTCTACGACTTCCTCACCTCCAACTAGAACAGTTTAACAGGATCCGCTTCGCGAATGCGAAGCGTATCCTGTAAAATGTGTAATGCTGGTAATAGTGCGAGCTACTTGGATTGAGGCCCATGGGGGCCCCTCCGGAAACCATATCTCCGATTAGAATCTGTAGGCTAAAGTTCCGCTGAATGACTGTTCGTCAATAAAGCGTCCCTCAAAGTTCAGATCGAGATAGCGCGATGCCAGAAGCGTGCATCCAAGAAAGCATCCCACCTTGCGCCGATTGTCCAATCTCAGCGGCTCTATAAATATTGCAGGCGTTGATTGGTTCAGTGTAACGATCGTGCGGGAATATTTTGCCCCAATATAAGGGACAAACGGGCACACATTCCAAGAAACGGCCGAAGAAATTTGCCAGTTGTACCAATCGATTTCTGTATTCACAGGAGCAAGAGGCGCTGTCGCAGTGTACAGCAAGAAGTTGCGATGGTCTGTTTGGAAATAGCTGCTCTCTACAGCAAATGAAAACCGGTCAACTTTAAACACCAGGAATTTTGCTCCTAATGCCCAGGCTGGAATCGTCTTTTGATTCGTCAATTCGTTAGCAGTTATACCAAACCCAGTGGGCTCGCCGAATTGGAATCTTGGATCTACAGCTCCCCCCTTCACGTACAAATCGATTCTCTTAAGAATATTGGCGGTTAAATTGAGAAAGTTTCCGTAAAAGCGAGAATATTGGACTCTTTGACCGTGTCCGCCGGAAGTGAACTCAAGGTTCATATCCTGCATGTACTCTTTTTCGTACTCGAACTTTACGTTCAGCCAGTAGTCTTGCTCTGCGTAGGTCATATCTTTGGTGTAAGAGATGATTTTTGGTAGATCTGGCGCTTGGGGATTCCCAACGTAGTTGCCAAAGACAACACTGGTTAAAAGCATCAAGATCGATAATAGCGAACCAAGTTTCATACATGCCCTCTGGGACTTTAGGTATTTACTTAATAGTTTTATCCCATTCGATGAAAAAGGGAAACAAAAAAACTCTTTTACGTCATCTTTTCTGGGACGACAACCTTATCAAATTCCTCGCCAGAGAGATAGCCGAGTTTAATGGTTGCCTGCCGAAGCGATAGATGTTCTTCATAGGCAACATGGGCGATTTTTGCGCACTTGTCATATCCAAGAACCGGACTTAATGCGGTGACCAGCATCAGGGAGTTTTGCACATGCTCCTCAATCTGCTTCCGATTAGCCTTAATTCCCACAACGCAATATTTTTCAAAGCTGCGGATAGAATCTTTCAAAAGAACGATCGAATTGATCAGATCAAAAATCATCACAGGCTTGAACACATTCAGCTCAAAATTCCCCTGCGAGCCGGCAAAACCGATCGTCGCATCATTTCCCATCACTTGAACTGCCGCCATTGTGAGGGCTTCGCACTGAGTTGGATTCACTTTCCCGGGCATAATGGAAGAACCAGGCTCGTTTTCAGGAAGACTCAGCTCGTTTAATCCGCATCTTGGACCAGAGGCGAGCCACCGAATATCGTTGGCAATTTTCATCAAAGCACAGGCGGTCGTCTTCAAAGCCCCGCTTGCAAAGACCATTTCATCGTGAGAAGAGAGAGCGGCAAATTTATTCGGATGAGAACGGAAGGGCAAACCGGTCAATTCGGTGACCTTTTTTGCCACTAGTTCTCCAAATTTTGGAGGAGCGTTCAGTCCTGTTCCAACAGCCGTCCCGCCGATCGCCAAATCGTATAGGCCGTCTAGGGCGAGTTCATTTCGATGGATATTTCTTCCGATGAGAGAGACGTAGCCTGAAAATTCCTGAGACAGCATTAGCGGGGTCGCATCTTGTAAGTGAGTTCTGCCGATTTTAACGATGCCGTGGAATTCTTTTTCTTTTTTCTCGAAGGCCCCTTTCAAACTTTTCAACTCTGCAATCAACTGCTTCATTTCCATCGCTGAGGCGATATACATGGCGGTTGGAAATGTATCGTTGGACGATTGGGACATATTGACGTGGTCGTTCGGATGGATTGGATCCTTACTCCCCATTTTCCCGCCGGCCATTTCTATAGCCCGATTCGAGATGACCTCGTTGAAGTTCATGTTGGTCTGGGTTCCGCTTCCTGTCTGCCAGATATTCAATGGAAAGTGGCTGTTTAACTTCCCCTCGATCACCTCGTCAGCGGCTTTAACAATAAGATCTGCCTTCTTCTGATCGAGTTTTCCAAGATCGGCATTGACCAAAGCGCATGCCTTTTTCAAGATTCCATACGCTAAGATCAATTCTGGGGGCATCACATCGCGGCCGATCCGAAAATGGTCGCGCGACCGTTGCGTTTGAGCGCCATAATAGGCGGAAGCGGGGACTTTTACCTCCCCCATGCTATCAGATTCTGTGCGGAATTTGTCCATATACTTTCATATAGACAATCGGACTTTTTCAGGGAATTCTAATATTTGAGGGAATTGCAAAACTTCTTCGGGCGCAAACTCGCGCTCGCTTTGCCGGATTCGGATTTTCGCAAATCGCCTAAGGCCGAAAGGTTATGTCAATTTGCGAAAAACCGAACCGGCTTTGCGATCATCGAATTTGCTCCGCGAAGCTAGTTGTGAAATTCCCTCATTTGAAATACTCGGCAAGTCCCTGCTCGGTCGGCTTCATCGATTTGGAGCCGGCTTTCCAGTTTGCTGGGCACACTTCCCCATTCTGTTCATGGAAAATGAGGGCGTCGAGAACGCGGAGAACTTCATCAACAGAGCGGCCAAGCGGAAGGTCGTTGATGAGCTGATGGCGGACGATCCCGTTTCGGTCAATGAGGTAAAGCCCTCTATAGGCAATTCCATCCTCTTCTTTGAGTACTTCGTAGTCGCGCGAAATCGATTTATGGATATCGGATACGATTGGATAGGTGATCCCTTGGATCCCCCCTTTCGCCTTTGAAGTATTGAGCCAAGCGGCATGCGAGTAGCAGCTGTCGATGGAGCAGCCCACAACTTGTGTGTTGCGCGCTTCAAATTCTTTGAGTTTTTCCTGGAAGGCGTGGAGTTCGGTTGGGCACACAAAGGTGAAATCGAGGGGATAGAAGAAGAATACGACATATTTTCCATGAAAGTCAGCCAGGCTGAGATCAAATGTTCTGTCTTTGGCTACAGCTTTCGCTTTAAATTCTGGGGCTTTTTTTCCTACTAATACCATTTTGCTACTCCGAAAAGATTTGTTTAGCTCGAGAGAGCCAGCTCTCTCTGCCGATGGATGTTTCTCCGCCATGGCCGGGGACGACGCGGGTCTCGGGCGGCAGCTTGGAGAGTTTCTCTAAACTAGCCCACATTTGGGCAGGCTGGGCGGTCGGCAAGCTAAGATTCCCGATACTGCCTTGAAACAGGGTGTCTCCGGAGATCAGCAAATTTTGCGCGCGGAGATAAAAGCAGACGCTGCCGGGCGAATGGCCTGGGCTGTGGATCACTTCAAGTTTTAAATTACCCACCTGGATTGTGTCCCCTTCATTGAGAAAATGGTCGGCTGTAACTGGATGAATGGGGAAAAAGAGGGGGATCCCGTCTGAACCGGGGTGCTCGATGTTCTTGGCGTCGAGGAAATGGACATATAGAGGGGCTCCCGTTTGGCTTTTCAGTCCATGAGCATCGGCAAAATGGTCCCAATGGGAGTGGGTTAAAAGGATTTTTTCAATTTTAAGTCCAAGCTCCGAGGCTTTTGCTACGATAGCGCCGGCAGATCCTGGAGAGGGGTCGATAGCTGCCGCAGTTTTAGTCTCACCGCAGCCGATTAAAATGGCATTGGTCTCTAAAGGACCGAATGGGAATTTAAAAAGAAACATCGCACTGGAGAGGATTTGAACCTCTGACCCCCTGGTTCGTAGCCAGGTACTCTATCCAACTGAGCTACCAGTGCTGAGATAGTTCCTACTATCATCCTCTAAATGAGGGCTAAAAATCAAGTATGTTCCAGAATTTTTTCTGTTTGACGAGGCTTAACAACTCGGCATTCTTCATTCTTTTAACCTGAGGAACCCCTTTCGGATCGAATTGGGACCCCTCAAGCCGGATGTCAAAACAAGGTTTGACTGACTGATAACTATAGCCATGGACAAAATCGGTTCCGCGGAATGGGGCTGTAAATTCTTCATTGACCAAGGAGACCCAGTCCCTATCGCCTTTGTGTCCCCAGGCGCGCACTTTTTGGAGCATTTCGTCTTTGGTCCGCACCCAGCTATAGTGGTGGAACATCGGAGCGCCGTCGGGTCCGGCCACGTGGCGCCGTTTGGGTCCTGGCAAGAGATTGTAGATGGCATCCCGTTCATCTTGGTGGAGAAGAATTTCCGACTCGAGCGCCTTTTTTTGTGCTAAAACAATAGAATCCTCAAAACGGAGCGCTTGATTGGATGGCTCCCGAAAATACCAGTAGTTGGAGAGTTTGAGGGCGGTATGATACCTATAGTCGCTGCAATCGAGCCACTCGGAGAATCGATTCCCATCAGGGACTTCATCCGCGTCGAGAAAGAGGACTGTCTCTACATCTTCGTCAACCGTTGCAAATCCGATCAGCCTCGAGAGGCTGTGCCAAAAATGGGCTGGATCGATCTTCTTCAACAGTTTTTTGGGAATTTTATCCGGCAGATAAGGGTATTCAACAAATAAGCACTCGGGAAACGCGGCGTAAATTTGTTCCAGAAGGGGCCGGTTTTCAGGAGACCCGTCGAAAAAATGGTCGCAAACGGGAACAATGACCTGCCTAGAAAAGAGCAAAGCCTGTTCCAAAGTCGCTTTAATAAAGCGGTTCTCATTCGAGCAGAAGTTGACAATGGTTGAAATCGGATGCTTTTTCATGGCTTGGAATCTTAGCACAAAATATCATTAAATTATGAACGTCGTAATTTTAGGCGCTGGAAAAATTGGGTCTTACGTCGCCTCGACCCTTTCGCAGGAAGAGCATAATGTCATTCTCATAGACAAGGATGAAAAAGCTCTTGAACGGGTGGGGAGGGAAAGCGATGTGGCAACGATCCACGCAACCGCTCCAAGCTGGAAGCTTTTTGAAGATCTAATGGAGCACAAGCCTGACCTATTTTTCGCAGCGACTGGCAGCGACGAGACGAATTTAGTCTCCTGCTCAATCGCCAAAAATTTAGGGATGCCAAAAACAATCGCCCGCGTCCAAGCAAGAGAGTATCTCAACCACGTCCGCTTCGACTTTGGCCGGCTGTTTTTCGTCGATTATTTCATCGGACCTGAAGTCTTAGCCGCCCAAGATCTATGCAAAATCCTCGTCCACTCTGGCGATTTAGCTGTAGAGCATTTCGCTCACGGAGCGATCCAGATGAGGACGATTCAGATCCCTGAAAAGTGGGACAAGGGGGGCGTTTCGATCTCCAAACTGAATTTGCCGGACGATTTGATCGCAGGACTCATTAGGAGAAGAACCTCTGCAGAAGAAACGGTCCTCGTTCCCCATGGCCACGACCATATACTGCCTGGCGACCAGCTAACGGTAGTCGGCGAGGCGAAAGTGATGCACCGGCTGCATGAAATTTTCCACTCGCCTGAGACCCGCACACGGACTGTCATCTTAGTTGGCGGTTCGGCACTCGCTGTCCACCTAACCCATTATTTATGCCAGCAAAAGATCCATGTTCGGATCATTGAGAAAAATGAGGCGCGGTGCGAAGAACTTGCAAGCCTCCTTCCCCACGCAACGATCATCAATCGGGATGGAAGAGATCCGCAGCTCCTCCGCTCCGAAAGAGTGCAAGATGCCGATGCATTCGTCAGCTGCACCCACTTTGATGAAACAAATCTCATGATTGCAGCGCTGGCCAAAGAGGTTGGCTGTCCGAAATCGATCGCTCAAATCACCAACGGACAGATCCTCCCCATCTTAGAAAAAGTGGGCGTACTCCCAGCCCTCTCTCCGAGAGTCAATGTGGCCAACCGGATCCTCTCCATTTTGGACGAGGAGACAACCCTTTCGGTCGCATCCCTTAGCTGCGATGCGGCTAAAATCATTGAAATGAGAGTGTCCCCCACTTCAAAAGTCGTTGGGATCCCCATCTCCGATCTCGATCTGCCTAAGGGGATGCTCATCGCCGTGATTGAAAGGCAAGGAAGGGTGATGATCGGGCGGGGCAATCGGGTTCTCTGTCCGGAAGATATCGTGATCGCCATTTGCCATCCGATCCAGATTCCCAAACTTCAACAGCTTTTCCACTGATGGTATTCCCGAAGATATTAAGCAAATATCTATTCTACCTAAGCGCGCTTCTCCTCGTCCCCCTATCGCTTGCTTGCTTTTATCAAATATTTCCGGAACTCCACCCTCAGCCGCATAGCGCGCTCGCCTTTTTCTTCACCTTTGTGATTTGCCTTAGCCTCGCATGCATCCTCCGCTGGATGGGCCGCAAAGCGACAGACCAACTCTACCGAAGAGAAAGCATCCTCCTTGTGGTCCTCATTTGGATCATCACTTCGATTATCAGCGCGCTTCCCTTTACATTTAGCGGTACGCTAAAACCTCTCGACGCCTATTTCGAAGCGATGTCGGGCCTCACGACAACGGGCGCTACCATGCTGAGCCCGAAATCCTACGACCCAGCTACAGGCCTCGAGGTTCCGATCCACTTAACTAACGCCCACGTTCCTGAAAAAACCTATGTCTACTATGGAACGGTTGCCCCAATTCGGGATCCAGAGACGCATCTCGTCCTCCATTCAGGGATTGAAGCGGTGAGTAAATCGCTCCTCCTATGGAGGTCCCTTCTCCAATGGATCGGCGGCATGGGAATCGTCGTCGTCTTCCTCGCAGTTCTCCCCGTTTTGGGAGTCGGCGGGAAATTCCTCTGCCAAATGGAGACAACAGGCCCCATCAAAGATGAAATCAGCCCCCGCATTCGGGAGACAGCTTCCCAGCTTTGGAAGCTCTATGCATTTTTCACCCTTTTCGAAGTGGCCCTTCTCATCTGGACCAATGCGGAAATGCCCTTTTTCGACGCCCTTTGCACAGCCCTTTCCACCATTTCAACAGGCGGTTTTTCGGTCCGCAACGACAGTATTGCAAGCTACAACAGCGCCTCAACGGAGGGGATAGTCATCGCATTTATGATGATCGGGAGCATCAACTTCTCGCTCTATTTCCACATCCTACGCTTCAAATTCTTCCGGATCTACGTCCCCGACTTCTTCCTTTTTCTCACAACCGCCGCAATCGGCTGCATCGCCGTCTCCGCCTTTCTCATCCCCGAATTCGGCGTCGGAGAAGCCTTCCGCCAGGGCAGTTTTCAAGCTCTATCTTTTCAAACAACAACCGGATTTTTCTCAGCCAATTACGATAGGTGGCCCTTCGCCCCCCAAATGCTCATGCTCGTCCTCATGTTTATCGGTGGAATGTCAGGCTCAACCGCAGGAGGTATTAAAACTTCCCGTTTCTACATCGCATACAAGATCCTACTCCACAGGCTTGAATCGATCTTCCGCCCCGATAGTGTCCGGAAACTCTACATCGGCAAAACCGAAGTCGATGATAAAAATGCCCTCACCGTTCTCGCCTTCTTCTGCATCGTCGTTTTTTTCACAGCCATCGGAACGATTTCGCTCGTCTTCGACGGGATCGATCCAGAAACGGCGCTTGGCCTCATCGCCTGCTTTCTAAACAACGTCGGAATCGCATTCCGCGCAGCCGGCCCCACCGAATCGATGGCTTTTCTCTCTCCATTCTCTAAAATTCTCGCCACTTTCTGGATGTTATTGGGCCGTCTAGAATTTTTTGTCGTCCTCCTTCTTTTCTTGCCCGCATTCTGGAAAAACCGCTAAGATGCGGTGTATGAAATTTTTTATTTGCTTACTTGGCGCTGCTGCCGTTCTGAACGCGAATCCGAAAAACCACTCAGTTGTTTCGGGTGATGCGAACATTTCACATGACGGAAATCTCACGGAGATCCGCGTCTCCGACCGGGCCATCCTCAATTGGGAAGAGTTTTCAATCCAAGCGGGAGAAACAACCCGTTTCATCCAATCCTCTCAAACCGCAGCCGTATTGAACCGCGTGACCGGCTCACAGATGAGCGAAATTCTGGGGCTCTTACAGGCTGGCGGGCAAGTGTATCTCATCAATCCAAATGGGGTTGTCATCGGCAAAGAAGGGCGGATCGACACAGCAGGCTTCGTCTCCAGCGTATATGAAATTCAAAACATCGACTTCCTAAATGGCGAACCGATCCAGTTTCACGGCGATGAACTCGGAGAAATCATCAATTTAGGAACCATTACAACTACATCGGGCCCAGTCGCCCTCATCGCCCACAGAGTGGAAAACTCGGGGACAATCCACTCTGCTGAAGGGATCGTCTCGTTAAATTCCGGCCACGAAATCCTCCTCGATCCTACAGGCCAAGGACTCCTTTTCATCCGCCCTGATCTAAAAGGGGACGGCGTTGAAAATAACGGCACCATCGAAGCCTATAAAACACAGCTTCAAGCAGACGGCACTCCCACAAGTTTAGCGATCAGTCTCGGCGGCGTCATTGATGCCGGATCGGTGCAAAATATTGGCGGAGAAGTCTATTTAATCGCGAAAGAGGGATCGATCGGAGTCAGCGGAAATATTCTTTCCGGAAACGACGGGCAAATCGTCCTCCATGCCGAAAACGGAACTCTCGATTTTCAAGGCAATCTGACTGCACCAGCAGCTGTAGTACATTTACTGGGGAAAAAAGTTCTTTTACAAAATGAAGTAGAAATTGATCTATCGAGCCCTTCTCGAGGAGGAACCCTATTAGTTGGGGGAGACTATCAAGGTTCTAACCCCGATATACCGAACGCCGAGCATACTTTTTGCGGTATGGGAGTGTATGCAAATGTGAATACTACTTCCAAAGGAGATGGGGGAAAAGCCATTTTTTGGGGGGATAAGTCTGTTTCATTCCATGGGCAAGTCAATGCTGAAGGAGGTCCAGAAGGAGGGAATGGAGGGTTTGTAGAAGTGTCCAGCCCAGAATCATTCAACTTCTCAGGCCTCGTTTCAACCTTGGCACCAAAAGGGGCGGCCGGTACGCTTCTCTTGGACCCGACTGACATCACGATCAATACTGTGCCGACAGCGGGGGTCATGTTTGTATCCCCTAATTACACATCTACAGGCGGGCCAACAGGAAACATTTTAAATACCGGCTTGGGATCACTCGAAGCCAATCTAGCCTCAGGAAATGTAACGATCAATGCCACAGGTGGACTAGGAGCTAATGGAGATATTATTTTCGATGCCCTCCTTACGTGGAGCGCGAATGAGCTACGCCTCATCTCTGGACAAACTGTGACTTTGACTTCTATCGCCCATCTAATGATCTCAGGTACGGGAAGTCTAGTTACAGATACAGTCCCTTTTAATTTCACGATGGATGCTGGAAGCATCATCGACTACACCTCTTCTGTGTCTCCCTTAACGTTGACCTGTGGGAACGATTTAACTATTGATGGGACGATCACCACCACGACCAGCTCCTTTAGCAGCGACTGCCCAGGTTTTAATGATGTCGGCGGAAGCATCAGCAGCACTTCAGGCGGCAGCATTACTTTAACATCATCAACATTGGATGTTTTTATTACGGGGACCCTTACTACAGTCGGCGCCGGAACCATCAACTTGACCCCCACGGCCCTCGCGAGTCAAGTCCATCTTCAAAATGGATGCACGCTGAATAGCGATGCAGCCCTAACTATTAATCCTCCATCCTATTTGAATATGGGTGGGACTGTTACGATGAGCACACCTTCATCTATTACTCTCACTTCTGTGGCTCAATTTCCAAACATTAGAGGTGCGGATGCCACGCTGAATGCGACCGCTAGCTCCCTCTCTTTTCCTAAGGGAGTCAACTCGGGTGGGCCGGGCTTAGGTCTTACAGTGAACATGACAAACGGCGATGTGTTTATTGCATCCGCTGTCAATTTGCCCCATTTTGAGGTAAATGCAACAGGAATTATCCAAATCCAGGCAGCTATTATTGATGTCGTTGGGCCACTCACTTTAAATGCTGGGGGAAACCTCATCTTTGATAGCAATTCTAATGTCCAAGTGGAAACATTGATCTCTCCTATGATTCTCCAATCTCCAACAAATAGCATTCAGCTCGGCGATAACGTTTTTATTCAAGGAACTGGGTCCGTCCTCTTGTTAGCAGGGCAAGACATCACCGTGACAGGCTCTAATGGAATAATTCGCACTATGAATTCGGACGACCTCACTCTCGTTGTCGACAACCTGAATCCAAATCCGCCTAGCTTTGGAACAGGAAAATTCACCTTCCCATCGGGATTTACTCTCAGCACAGGAGCTAATTCGAAAGTTCTCCTTTTTGCCGCGACGCCAACAATCAATCCCCGCAGCTCTTTCCCAACTACAATCAACGGAGTTGCCGGTGACGAAAGCAACATTTTTGCACCCTATTGGTACATTACGCAACCGCCGCCCGACCCGCCCCTCTTCCAAATCATGTATAAATCTGGAACCAGTAGTGTGGTAGTGGTAGTACCTCCAGCAATTGTGGAAACGATACAGATTGCGGTAACGGAGCCCATCGCCAATCCGCCTCAGATTACACAAATCACTGAAGGGAACTTACAGCCTCCAGCGACGCCGAATCCGAAAACCGCATGCAGAACTCCACCCGTTGCAATTCAGGCCCTATAATGAAACATTTAATCCTTTCTCTTCTCCTTCTTGCAGCGCCTCTCCTCTCGCAGGAGTCAAAACCTCTCATCCATGCGGCGGCAAGCCCCCGCGTTGTTAAAGATGGAAGTGAATTCTTAGTCGAGGGTTTTACCCTTGTTCCTGGTGGAACTGAGGTCGATCAGGTGCAGCGCGAACATGGAGTGAACATCCTCTTAGGGCAAGATGAAGATCAAAAACTGGCCGAAGAACTCCGAGAATTATTAAACCAACCGCTGACGGAAGGGCTGATCTCTCAGGTAAAGAAAACAATCGTCGACCACTTTCGGGAAAACTCCGGCCTTTATGTCGCGGCGATTATTCCAATCCAGAAAGTAACCAACGGCGTCATCGTCATCCAAATTCTCGAAGGATCTATTGGCTCGATCGAATACACGGGACAAAAATGGTTTAGCAAGCGGGTAATCGCGAACGCTTTGGGCATTAAGCCCGGCGATCCGTTGATCGAAACAAAGTTTTTGAACGATGTGACCTGGGCGAACCGAAATCCGTTCCGCAACACACAGATTGTCTTAGCTCCTGGAACCGAGAAAGGGACCACAAATCTTGTCTTCATGACCAAAGATAAGTTCCCCGCACGTTTCTATATCGGCGCAGACAACACTGGATTCGTGGCAAATAATGTGAACCGGCTCTATGCAGGATTCAACTGGGGAAATGCCTTTTGGATCGGAGATATTCTCTCCTACCAATACACAGCCTCGCCCAATTTTCACGATTTCCAGTCCCACGTAGCCAACTACACCTCGTTTCTCCCCTGGAAACACATCTTCACCGTTTATGGAACTTACGGCACGGTCTATCCAACGATCCCGAATTTTAAAATTGAAGGGCTCAACATCCAAGCATCGACCCGCTATCAGATCCCATTCCGCCCCTTCTATGGGCTGTTTAGAAGCCATATCGAGTTTGGATTCGACTATAAATTCCTCCGCAGCAACCTCTTTTTTGTTGGCGATATAGAAGAAAGTCTTGCAAGCAACCAAATGATCACGATCACTGAATTTTCCACCTCCTATAGCTTCCAGAAAAACTGGTCGCAGGACCTGCTCACTTTCCGGATGGATATGTTCTTATCTCCCTGGAAAAACTGGCTTCCGCACCAGAGCTCTAAAGACTATAACAACCTCCGAGCACATAGCCACGTCCGCTACGCCTACTGGAAAGGATCGATTAGCAATCTCTACCGATTAAAAAATGGCG
Organism: Chlamydiota bacterium; assembly: GCA_031423235.1. GTDB lineage: Bacteria > Chlamydiota > Chlamydiia > Chlamydiales > SM23-39 > REEB52. The sequence continues at coordinate 24,792 of JANPFC010000059.1, forward strand.
CCACTGTCTCTGGACAGGTGAGAGGTCAGCTCGCGACAGGTACGCTGCCCACGGCAGAGCAGTTCGGCCTCGGCGGCGCCAATACAGTAAGAGGCTATTTCGAGCAGCAGTTTGTTGCCGATGATGCCATTGTCCTAAATTTTGAGATCTACAGCCCCACTTTTCCTCTATTCAAGCGGTTTACTAACTCGATGTCGTTCCTCGCCTTCCTCGATTATGGCTATGGATATAACTACAGCGCCGTTTCGCCTGAGTACATCCAGCAAAATCTGATGGGCGTTGGGCCTGGAATTCGGTACGACATCCCTCCCTACTTAACCGTTAAAATGGACTATGGATTTCAGATCTACGCCATTCGGCAAGACGACCGATTTGGGAGATTTCATTTTAGCGTTAATGCGAGCTACTAAAGGAACACTATGCGTTTTATACTTGTTCTCATTCTCCTCACACAAACTCTTTTTGGAGCCGATCCGATTGGGAAAATGGTGGCCGTTGAGGGAATCGTAAACGCGATTGCCGAAAATGTGAAAAGGGTCCTCGATAAGAATTCCGATATTTTCGCTCAAGAAACGGTCATAGTAGGTTCCAATAGTAGAGCCCAGATCCAATTTACCGACGGGGGGCTGATGAACCTTCTTCCCGACACAGAATTTCGGGTAAACACTTACAAGTATAAAAAAGCGCTCCAAAAAGACCACTTCGCATCAGAGCTTCTCAAAGGGGGCCTTAGAACTTTAAGCGGCTCCATCGCAAAGAAAAACCCCAATGAATATGATATCAAAACCCCAGCGGGCACCATAGGCCTCCGAGGAACAATTGTCGATGCCCGTCTAGTTGGCGATTCTCTCTATGTTGGGGTCGAAAAAGGGCGCGCCCTTGTCTCCAATTCGGCAGGATCAACACTCATCGGAACAGGACAAACGCATCAATTCGTAACGGTTCCGGGAAATTTCACCCCGCCGATCCTTGTTTTACAAAGACCGGATGAGCTAGAAACGAGCTATTTTGTCTCTCCCCCAGACGGACTATCGATCGACCAAGCGCAAACTCAGCAAACCATTAAAACATTGCCCCCTCAGTCCTCCCAAGTAAATCCGGCAAGCCCAGCAAGAGGCGATGCAGGAGAAGCGCCGTCGATAGGAGAAACTCCAGACGACAGCGGCATCCAATACACGCCCATAGGCGGCGGAGCCTCTATCCAAGGCGGCTGCTAAGAGATTCAACGCAAAGACGCGGAGACGCAAAGGAAGATTTCATTTCATTAAGCTCTTTTGGATCAGCTGCATTGAGGATTTACTCACTCCTGCTTCTTGAGCAAATTGTTTCCATTGTGAAACTGCCCCTTTGACTTGCTCGAGAATATCGAGCGCTTATTGGGTAAAATCGTTCATTTTCTGCCTCTTTTTCTCGGTTTCTGCTTAAGCAGTTGATCCAAGGATAAATACGATTCTAATGCTTTTGCGCCGAACAGATCTGCGAATTCGTTGAGCGCCTCTAATACAAAGGCCAATTTCAAAAGGGACTCCAAAGAGATTTTCCCGGTCGTTTCGAATTTTTTAATCACCCCAAAGCTCACACCAGAGCGATCGGAAAGCGACTTCTGAGATAAGTTCAAAAAAAGCCTTTTTTCTTTGGCTCGCAAGGCTATTTGGAGCAAAACCTCGTACGGAGTATACAAATTAAGAGATGCCATAGTAGCCATAATGCCAGCTTTTCCTATTTAATGGATATTATTATATCCACTATATCCTGTCAATCAAACCAAGATAAGTCCGCCTATTGCTGCTAGTACCCCAACTTAAAAGTTTTCACAAAGGATTTGCGCCCAGATTTTTCTGCCTAGCAAAGCGCGGAACGCGACAGCAACTTGCATCAAGTTGTTGAGCGTAAGCGCAAAGCTAGGCGGGAAAAGATGGGTCAAATCCTTCTGAAAACTTTTAAGTTGGGGTACTAGGCAAGACGCAAGCGAAGACAAAGATTCTGAAGAAAGCTATTTCGATTCGAGGGTGTATACACAAATAATCACTTGACATGAAGTAAATAATTTCACGATAACTATTGCCTTTCATTTTCAAGGAGGCAACATGGAAATCGATGCTCTTGATGATTTTGACACCCAAATTCAGCCCGCGATTGATTTCCCCTTAACAAAGTGGCATGGACACCACGTCCAGTGGCTTTGTCAATTAAGAACGCAGTTCTATGAAATATTTCGCCCCCTTTCTCCGATCTTATCGATGAAAAAATGGATGAATCCATTTCCACATTCCAATACATCTATTAAAACACAAGACTTTGCAGGACAATCTCTGAACCACAAGACACCAGAAAGAAATGCTTGGGCTAGAAGCGATGCTTTGACTCGTTTCTACACCACCCAAAAATGGGTACCTAACCAAGTTTTGGCCAATTCTGCAATGTCAACCATCACAGGTCGTATTTCTTTGCAGGAACTTCTTTCAGCCGATTATCTAAATCAAGAGGTGCAAATCGTTCCTTTTACTTTAGATTGGGATGCAAATCTTCCCTTCATAGCACTCCCTGAAGGAACCTCATGGGCTGATCTTCAAGCTCCAATTGCTGGGGTCTACCAAAGCTACTTTCCTCATGGCCTTGATTATTTAACCCTGAGTCCAAATTGGTGGAACTCAAGCGATCTCCACGCAATCAATCAAGTGAACGGCTATCTTCAAATCTTTGATTCGCACTATGCTGAGATGCTTTCCGCTGCGCAAGCAAAAGCTACTGAATCAGCTATCCAATCTGTTCAGATTGCAATAAGTGCTGCAATACGATCAACAGAAGCAGCAACTGCCTCAAGCCAAACACATAACCCTTACACAGCGATCGATCAAGCTGAGATTGCGCAAGTATCTGCAAAACAAGCCAAAGATATAGCCCTTACCGCAGAGCAAGAATCAGTTATATTAGAAGTTTTTGCCCAAGCAAAGATCCAAGTAGCAGCTGCCGAAAAACAAAAAGCAATCGATGTGACCACGAAAGCTGTTTTGGCAACAAGCCCCCCTTACTTAGGGCGAACCGGCAGATCTCTCACAAAACATCAAAAATACGTTCTTCAAGCGTGGAATGAGGAAAGACTCAAGACTGCTGCAGAGGCAGAAATACAAACCAATCGAGCCGCCGTGGCAGAACAAGAAGCAAAAATTGCCCTTGCTGCAGCTGCTGGGAAAAAGCAGGCTGCAGCCAATGCAAGAGCGCAAGCTCAAATTGCAGAAAAATCAGCGACGGAAGCTGGCGTTTTTGCAGAAAAATTTATTACTACATCACCTTTTTTTGTAGACAACCCCTCAATAGTGCCCTCTTACGGTCTTAAGGACTTTCTGGGCAGAGAATATCTTTCTCCATGGCTGTCGCCTCGCCCTCTTTCTTTTCAGGAATTGGATGATCGCATCGAAGTCGATCTTGATATCGCCTTTTATCAGCTTCGCGCAAAAACCGCCTTGGCACTTGGTCAATACAGTGAAGCTGTCCAAGATTTGGATAAAGTGATCGAATTAAATCCTTCCCAACCAATTTTTTACCTAGAAAGAGGAGTCGCTTACTTTGGAATGGGAGAATACGACCTTTCTTTAGCAGATTATCACCAATTTGCATCTCAATCTCCCCAAGCTACTTCATTTTCCTCCTGGAACTTTAGTAAAGGGCTTACAACAGGACTTATAAATGGGGGGTGGAATTCAATAGAAGGAGCTTGTGAATTTTTGAAAGAATTTTCAGGAAGTCCTATCCACACATCTCAGCAAATTTACAACTCTTTCCTTACGTTGATCAATTTGGTTGCAAATGACGAATGGGGAGTGGTTGCTCAAGTTATATCTCCAGAGCTCTGTCAGTTAGTGAAGCAGTGGGAGACCCTTTCTGATTATCAAAAAGGAAACCTGGCCGGATATGCTTTAGGCAAACATGGCTGCGATATCCTCGTTCCTGGCGCCATAGCAAAAGTTGCGAGTAAAAGTGTGAAAAGTGCAAAGGAGCTTGCGGCATTTTGTAAAGAAATCCAGTTTGCTCAAGAGACCTTGATACTTGAAACAGCAGCAGGAATTGGCAACGGCGCAAAAATTGCAGAGGTGATTGAGGCGGGTCAACAAACAGCGCTTTTTGCGGAGGAGTTGGGAGTTACAGCCAGCGAGGTGGGACAACTCAAACAAGCAGGAAAATTGGAAGGGGCAATTGCTAATAATTTGGAAAGGATTTCTAATACCCCTGCATTGCGAGAATCTGTTGATTTATTTAAAAAAGCAGAAGCTTTTTTGAAACCTTACCGTAAAAATTTCATCTCTGAAATAGAAGTTAGAGATCTTATTCACCAAACAGGCATTCGAACTTTCCCGAGGCCCGCAGGAATTCCTGAAAGTTATAGAATTAGAGTTTCTGATACAGGGGCAGGAATGCTCTACGTCCATCCCGAGCATACTCATACTTACGTTAGAGTAATGCCGGGTAAACCTCACAGCCCATTTCCTTGTCAGCATAATCCTTATGTTATTCAAATGAAAGATGGAAAGGCACTTGATAAACTTGGTAATTTTTGTGCTGAAAGCGATCCCATTGCACACCTCCCATTAGATGGGTTTATTTACAGGAATTAATATGACATTAAATGATGAAGCAAAGAGAGACATACTTGATTGCGTATTGAATGCTATTGGCAGTATTGCCGATAAAGAATATCAAAAAAGAGTTTGGATTAGAGGTGAAGGTCCCGAATGTGATGATTTTGATGAAACCCGCTGTATTATTTTCAATGAAGGTGATTCTATCGTAGAAAATTATAAGAATTTTGACATTACAGAAAAACAAAGACATGTACTAAAAACTTTGCGAGATGCTCTTGATGGATTTGAAAATAATCCAAGACATTATCTTCCTCAGGAATTTGTAGATACTCCAGAATGGACAATAATTACCGAACTGGCACAGAACACTTTAAAGATATTCAACTACAAAAAGAAATCCTTATCCGCGAGAAACAAATATCTAAACAAAAAACACTTTCAATAGATAAAAAGAGGATAACTATTTCGATTCGAGTGTATAAGTTCCGTCCCACCCTTCTGGCGGAGGGGTCTTTTTATACTCGGCGATTCGCGAGAGATAAATATCGTACAGCTCTTTATTCAGATCCTTTTCCTTGATCTGCGTGAAGAGTAGTCCAGCCTCATCCCACTTTTGATGTTGATAGGCATCAAGGGCCTGCTTATGCATCTCCAAAATAGCCAAAACATCTGCAGATACAGATCCATTTAAGCCAATCGGTTCATAGATATTGATCCCAACCATTTTCCCCTTCACCTTAACCCGGTCGATCTGCCGATAAACGAAGAGAGATGAGGTCTTCTCAAATGTGCTTTCTCCAACGAGAATTTTCACATGGTAATACTTTGTGAGCGCCTCAAGCCTAGAGCCTAAATTGACCGCATCGCCAAGAACTGTGTAAGCTCTTCGGAACTTGGATCCCATGTCGCCCACGTTCATAGCGCCCGAATTGACCCCGATTCCTATCCGGATCACCGGCATGCCTACCTTATGAAAGTTCAGATTGATTGCGTCGAGCCGCTTTTGCATCGCAAATGCCGCTAAAACCGCATGCTCAGGATGCTGGAGGTCGTTAATCGGAGCCCCCCAAAACGCGATGATCATATCGCCCACATACTTATCAATTGTCCCCTTCGTCTCAAAAATCGTCTCGGTCATCTGGCCTAAGTAAGTATTTAAAAATTGTTTTAGATCTGATGCGGACATGCTCTCTGAAATCGTTGTGAAACCCCGAATATCGGAAAAGAGTACCGAAAGATCTTTGGTTTCCCCCTCCAAACCGAAATCGCCGCTTTTTTTCAGCATCGAATCGATACAATCTGGCGGAACATATTGCCCAAAGACCGCTTTCATGAGTTTACGCCGCCTGCTGTCGAACACATAGCTGCAAATCTCGTTCATCACATAAACGACAAGAAGTGAAAATATCGGATAAATCACAGAGATGTCGATCGCCAATTTTTTCCAAATATAGTGGTCGAATACAATGACGAGAAAAATAACTGCAAAAGTCAGAAAGGATGAGACGAGAGGGCCCAAAAATGGGAGGACAATAGATAAAATCGATCCCAACAGGATGATAAGGAAAATCGAGGCTCCCTTGCCCCATGCAGGTTTGTAGGGGAGATACCCATCCAAAATACCCGATGCAGTATGCGCATGGATCTCAATCCCAGCAAAAACAGGCGCAATTGAAGTGGCGACTAAATCGCCTACTGCCGTTGCGGAAGAACCGATGAAAACAAGCTTGTTTTGGATCGCCTCCCTAGGAACAACTCCCTTTAGAATATCGGTTGCTGAGAAATAAGGCATCGAATAGGGCATGCCTCTAAAGGGGATTAAAACTCTTCCCCATGGATCTGTAGGGATTCTGATATTCCCCAGTTGTATCCCTTCAAGAACATCAATGTCTCCATACTCCTCTCCGATAAGACTTAATTCGGCGACGCCTAAAAATAGCTTCACAGCGGCAAGCGATAGAGATGGATATACTTTGTGCCCGTCTCGATAGAGCATCGGGGTGAAACGGATCACTCCATCTCGATCGATAGAAGAATTTATGAAGCCCCCCGCTTTCGAAGCCCCCTGCAATATGGAGATATTTGAAAGGTAGCTCGGCATACTTGGGATCTCTACCCATTTTTCCATCGCAGAGGTCAAAAGAAAGACTGGAGGGGGGAGCTCGCCGGTTGGCGTTCCTTCCCGCTTAAACACAAATCCCAAAACTGTATTGCCCTCAGATAAGCTCTTGGCAAAGATCGCATCGTAATTAAAGGTGCTCTTGAGCCCTTCGATCTCAGTTAAAGTTGCCGGATTCTCATCTTTCTTCAGAGCTTGGATCACTGTTTCAGCAATATTCTCTTCAGGCTCAGGAAACATGAGGTCCATGGCGATGACCTTAGCTCCCAGCGAGTAGAGAGTGGAGACGAGGCTGCCCATTTTTTTCCTATTCCAAGGCCAGCGCCCCTCTTCAATCAAGCTCCTATCGTCGAGATCGACGATGATGATCGGAACATCCTTTTCTACCGGTTTCTGCTCATAACGGACCTTGAGGTCGTAAGAGATATTTTCTAGGTAATCTAAGATCTCCACCAAGGGCTTGGGGCTGGAATAAAGAATGGCGGAGAGGAGGCAAACAAATCCGATCCCGATTGCAATCGGAATGACTTTTTCTTTTCCCCTCTCTTCCATACTGGACACTTATAATATTACCCTATTATTTGACATTATTTTTCGACCTACCCAGAATGTAAAGTGGCTCTAATACCCCCATCGACCCCAAACTTGGATTTGGACCGCGCCAAAGCCCCGGGATTCAACGATCGTAAATGGGTTAATATTAGAAATATGGACCCATTTACGATCGTTGAATCGCGGGAGCTTTCGCGTGGGTCCAAATTCCAAGTTTGGGGCCGATGAGGGTATTTACATGAACTATTACCTATTCAGAATTTTAGAAGGCGCGTCGGTCGAAGAGGTGCAAGAAGAGCTCGAGAAAAAAGGGCTCAAGGACTTTTTTGTCATTGAGGACGACTCTGTCGGAGAAACTTTCGTAGGCGGCCATGCTAAAAAGCTGATCGCCTCTAAGAAGATCGTTCTTGTAGAGCAAAAGAAGGCCACAGTGAATTGGGAAGAGCAGTGGTCCCTTTTTGCCGAAAACTTCTCTGAAGGCAAGGCCCACATCAAGCTCGGGGATAAGACGCTTCTCCTCACGCCGGGAGCAGGCTTTGGCGACCTTTCCCATCCGACAACCTATCTGATGCTGGAAATGATGAAGAGCTATGCCCCGAATGAATCGATCATCGACATCGGGACTGGGAGCGGCATTTTAGCCCTTGCGGCCCTGCTCCTGGTCGCAAAATCAGCCATAGGCATCGATATTGATCCGGCAGCCCTCAAACACGCCAAAGAGAATGCCAAGCTCAATGGACTCAAAGCCCAGTTTTCCAAAGCTCTCCCTAAAAGCCTTCCGAGCGGGAATATCATTCTGATGAATATGATCTTCCCTGAGCAGAAAGAGTTTCAGCCAGAGCGGCTCAACTCATTTGCCAAGTTGTGGATTATATCGGGTATTTTGGCTTCGCAAAGGGATGAATATTTGCACCAAAGCGCAAAATGGGGCTGGGAATTAGTTGAGATGCACCAACGGTTAGATTGGTGCGGCTTTATTTTTAAGCCCGTCCGTTAGATGGGACGAAACGCAAGTTCTCAGGAAGCTCAAGGGCTGCCAAAAATGCACGCCGCTCTTGAGGCCTTGCCGCTGCAACTAAAGAAAGGAAATTTGGAACTGTTTCAAATCGCTTTTTCTGAATTCTCCGCGCTTCTACGCTTGTAGCTCTACCCGCGGTATATCCACAGTATTGCCTTACCTTAGTTCTAGAGAATTGAAAATCCCCCTGTTGATTCGCATCGACAAGAAGGCGGACCATCTGATTCTGGACTGCGCCTCGATCGATCCCTTGCTTACAAGCCATATTGCAAGTGGGTTTAATCGTCAGGCCATCAACGACTACTTGCTCAGAACGCCCCGCTTGAACCCTCATCCCCTCAAGAATAAGACATGAATTGAATCCTAAAAGGAGAGTTTTACACAATTTGCCGCTCTTTTCTAATTCCGTCCAAGCCGCAGTCCCTTCAAGAGTTTGAAATGCGTTTTTAAAGCGCATAATCGCACGGCTGACTGCCTCTCGGTCCACAGTTGCTGGAATACGAAACCCACTCGCATCGTCGGGATCCTCGACTAGCCTATCGCCGCCTAATTTAACTGCAATTTGGGTAATGAAATCCCTTGTAGTTCTGACCCCATGGAAAGCCCCCGTTCCATCCCACGCATCTCCATCAAGAGGAAGTGCCATAATGGAGAGGTTCGGATCGTCTCTTTCCATTGCAATGACAGAAGCTCTCCGATCTTTTGGCCCCTGATGATCTTCAGCACCTTCTAAAACGGCTTGAAGGTGGCTTGGCCCCCGTCCATCCAAAAGACGGACCAGATTGCTATTAAACTGTCCTGTAGCGGGAAAAATCCGATAATCGCGATGGCTCGGATTCGGCCCCGCGCTCGATCCAATCGACACATCGCCAAATTGGTAGTCTCCTAATGAGGCGTTGTAGTTTCCTGTCTCGTAAGGATTGTAAGTCTCATCAGATCCAGCTTTATTACTTTGATGAGTAGCTCCCGCCCTCTCCCAGTGAAATGGAGCGTGGGTGAAAAGTCTCGCTGCCAAATTATCAACGCTTGAGTTGGATGAAGCGCTTACTGCCACTCTCAAATGTGCTTCAACCTCCGCTGCACTGTATTCAGCTTTATCTAATGGACCCAAAAGACCATGTCCATAGGTTTCAAAAACAGACATCCCTTCAGAATGGTGGTGGAAAATTTCAGAGGCCATGTGGAGTACATGGACTAAAGGATCGTGCTCATGCATTTTGAGGGCTACATAAACGGGATGGCCCATCAGTTCGCACGTCAACATTTGGATGATTTTTCTTCTCGAATTATCATCTTTACACTTTTTCACTTCTGCTAAGATCGCAGGATTATCGGTTATCCTCTGAATATTCCTTTCAGAAATCAAACGGGGATTTTTTATAATCTGTTGCAGGTAATCAACCTTTGTTCCTAAGTTTACGTAGTCCGGGCTGAACCGCTCATCTCGCCGCAAATCAACCATTTTCTGATCATACGCAGCCTTTTCCTCTTTCGCCTTTGGCATAGCCGCTAAACTAACGGATGATTCGCGTAAAGAGAGAGGAGCTATATAATGCTTCAAGGCAGCCAGACAGTTTTGTGAAACAGCAATTTTGATCCCTCTTCTATCTATTTTAACAGGAACAACATCAGGGAGAATGGGGGCAGGACCAGCAGCGGCGGCAGCACCAATGGCTTCTATCGCAGAGGGCAATTCTTTGCCATCCGCGGCCACCTTCCCTTCTTCAAGAGGAAACTCTTCATGAACTCTATCTTTTCTGCTTAAACTTGCTGGCAGTGCCATATGTAATCCCAATTATAGAAATTACTATTAATTATATTACATTTATTTATATATATATTAAAGATCGCACAAATCTTGCATGGAAACGCAACAAACTAATATTCAGGGTGATATGCCAAAAGTAAAAGCCAACGGGATCGAGATTTACTATGAAGTCCACGGAAAAGGGACCCCATTAGTCCTTGTCCCAGGCTTTGCCATGAACCACCTCGCCTGGGGTCCTATTGTGCCTGCCCTTTCGGAGCGGTTCCAAACGATCGTCTTCGATAATCGGGGAGCCGGCAATTCAGACTCACCAGACCATCCTTACACAATCGATGATATGGCTAAAGACGCACTCGCGCTCTTAGATAAACTCCGCATTGAAAAGGCCCATTTTATAGGCCAATCGATGGGATCAGTGATCTGCCAGCAGATTGCCCATGCAGCTCCTCGCCGAATAGAGAAATTGATTCTTTGCGGCACTTTTTCGAAAGTAAAGCCGACATCGAGATATGCGTTTCAAAGTATTGGGAGGCTTTATGAAGAGGGGCTTTCTGCTGATCGGGTGATCGAGCTTTTCTTCCCCTTTATTTTCAGCGATGCATTCTTAGCCGATACAGCAAAAATCGAAGGGTTGAAAGAGATGATCAAACAAGATCCGTATCCTATGAACCTAACGGGGTATAAGCGGCAGTTTGAGGCGATAGAGCATTTTAATTCAGAGAAGATTCTCCCGAAGATTTCTGTACCCACGCTAGTCTTAGGTTATGAGCAAGATATATGCACGACTCTTGAGGCCGCCCATCAAGTGGCAGAGAAGATCCCGAAGGCAAAGTTTAGAGTGCTGAAAAATATTGGACACAACGGTTTTATAGAAAGACCGGATCTCTTCGTCGAAGAGATCCTCAGCTATCTATGAAAGAAAGGAGCGTTTTGCTCAACACTCCGTCTTTCTGAAGTTTCTCCCAGGCATCAGTCCCTTTAAGGTGTTCGAAAGAATTTTTAAAGCAGGGAAAAAGCATATCTAAAGTGCCATTGGATTTCCTATCCCTCGGTCAACTTGAAGAATTGACTCTACGAGCGCATCAGTGTGATGCGCTCGTTTCATGTATACTGCGCTCGGCTTGAAACTTGGAATTTTGAACGCGCCAAAACCGCTATAATCGACGATCGTAAACTGGTTCATATTTCTAATATTGACCAGTTTACGATCGTCGATTCTAGCGAGTTTTCGCGCGGCTCAAAATCAAAGTTTC
>JANPFC010000060.1:0-13088 GCA_031423235.1 Chlamydiota bacterium
TTTCAATGTGAAGCTATTGCGAGATGGGCTGCGTCGATTTAAAATTTAATGCTTCTCTGTGGGCTCTGTGCCCTCTAGCGAACCCTGTTCGCGGGTGGTAAAAAAATATTTTTCGATTCTTGAACTTTTTTCGGTATATACAAGGGAAAGTCAGAAAATTTGATTAAAATGTCATCTATATAATTCATATCCTATAAAATTTTCAGGATAATTTGGGTGTTGAAAAGAAGAATGCTTAAATCCAAGCTTTTCATAAAAAGATTGAGACCATCTGTTGTCTTTTTCTGTAACAAGAAGGATTGTTTCAGCGTCTTGGTCTTGATCGAAAATGGAAAAAACGAGCTGTTTCCCAATACCTTGGCGTTGATATTCCGGTAAGACAGCCATCTCAGCAAGATAGTAACTTTGCCCTTCCCATTTCTCAAAAATTGCAAAACCTATAAGTTTATCTTTATCGTAGGTGGCCAGAGTTAGTTCTCCTGTTTCAAGCCGAGGTATGATTTTCTCATTAAAATAACTAGAGAGTTCCTCGATATTTAAGCGATCTTGAGCCAGATAAGCAGATAAGAAGACATTTAAAAGTTGTTCTGTTTGAATAGAATTGACTAATAGAATCCAGTTAAACAAGAGCATATTGACCTCGATAGAAAGGTGGGAATCTTATCACAAAGAAGGGTTGAAATAAAGGCCGCGGATTTCCCGGCCTGTTTTGTTTAGAGGTGCCATCTCCATTAGGAATTTTTACATCCAAAAAGTCCCAATGGAGGTGGTTTCTTGTCTAAATGATGGATCTTTTGTCGCCGGGGAAAATCGGTTCTAGCTTCCCGCTCTTCCACAGCGCTATAAGCGTGCTGTTGTTGAAACGGCCAAATGCACATGCGCCCATTGCTAAAAGATTCGCCTCAGTGTAGAGAAAAAATAGAAATCGGATGTATTTGGATGGAAAGATTCTTCCCAATATAACCAGTGCTGGGATGTTGTAAAAAACCACAAATGCAAGTAGAGATGCCGCTATTGTAAATAGAATGATTGCTAGCGGCCGCCGTATGTGCTTCGATACGAAATCAATCACTTTATATAGCGGCTTTAAAAAGGATGAGCCTAACTTTTCTGCAGGACTCATTGTGTATGAGAGCCCCTCTTTTGAGAGGAGCTCTCCTGCTAGGGCAAATCGAAATCCCTCTCTCCAAGACCAGTGGATTCTCATTACGAGACTATCCCGTGGAATTCCATCAATTTACGATTTGAGAAGCGGCCGAATGCTCTCATTCCTAGGCCTAATATTGTTACCTCTGAAATGATCCACAGGGCAAAGCGGACATAACTCCAATTGATGTGTTCTACAATCCACTCATAGCTTGTGGTAATGATATCCCATGTATTTGTTGGGTAGAAGAGGAGCGCAGTAATGAGCATTGCAAAGGAGGTAAAACAGATGGTTACGAAGCGAGGGTCGAATATGGTTTTTGCGAAAACAAACCTAAATTCATAGGCCAGCCAAGATAGCCAGCTACCGATTTGTTCCGCCCGGTTCAAGGGGATTATATTTCTAATTTCAGAGGTCTCTTTGCGGAGGGCGAAACGAAGATTGTTCTGAAAACGGGTTAAAGCCATAAACCACCTCAATTTGTGAGTAAAGAAATGTATAATCTACGCTATATAGATTTTTTCCCAATGAAAAATATATTGCTTGGGGGGCTGCGCGGGTTCTTTTCAGCTTGACCCTTTTCCTTTTCCCTAGGATAATGGGGTGCAAAGTATTTATTGGAGGCTGACGTGAATTTCATCCATATCGCTGGGAACCTCGGAGCAGATCCGGAAGTGCGCTTTACTTCAAGCGGCAAAAAAGTTACTACTATGAAAGTCGCTACCCGCTCAAGACGGGGCAAAGGCGGAGAGGATATCACCATTTGGTGGAGAGTCACCATTTGGGGCGAACAATTCGACAAAATGGTCTCCTTCTTGAAAAAAGGATCGTCCGTAATGGTCTACGGCGATGTCCATAAGCCAGAAATATTCACAGACCGCGAAGGGAAACCTCAAGTCTCTCTCGACATCACCGCTGTCCACATCGAATTCAGCCCATTTGGCAAACCAGGCGGCAGCCAGCAAGCAGGCGGAGAAGGCCAGCAGCAACAGCCAGCCCACTCAGGCCCTGCAGCTCCATTCGGCGTGCCACCAAGCGAGGGCGCAGCCAATCCATATATGGGATTCCAGCAAGGCGCAAAAGCAGGCGCTGCGCAAGGCAAAGGGGAAACCTTTGACGATGAGGTTCCATTTTGAAGATCTCCTTCTCTCCAAAACTTGAACGAGGCTCCGATTTGTGGGTCCTCCCTTTCTGGGAAGGTCCCAAAAGTGCTGCTGAATATGGCTCCCTGAAAATCGAGAGCGCATTGAAAGATTTCAAGGGTAAAAATGGAGAGACGGCTCTTTGTTACGATGGGGAGCAGCGTATCTTGCTCCTCGGTCTTGGCAGACAAGACAAAGCGAGCATCGAGGCTCTGAGAAAGGCTTACTCGGCAGCTGCTCGTACTGCCCAGATGAAAAAGATCAAAAAAATCGATGTGCTCTTCCCTAAATGCCGGCAAAGAGATGAATTTTTGCAAGGGATGGGAGAGGGACTTCTCTTAACTAACTACTCGTTTACATATAAACACGATTCTCTCAAAGAAGACCCAATCGTCCTTTTGGATAAAATTGTTTTTGTCGGAGTGGAAAAGAGCGCTCAATTCGACCAGATAGTAACGATTGTCGATGGAGTCAACTTTGTTCGAGATCTAGTCAACGCAAATGCTGACGATAAGACCGAAACCTTTTTGAAATTATCGAAAAAGCTCCACCCAAAAGTGAAGACGAAGGTTTTTGATAAGAAAAAACTGGAAGCCGAAAAAATGGGACTCATTTTAGCGGTCAACAGAGGGTCGAGTTTAGACCCTTGCCTAATCATGGCCTCTTATCAAGGCGATCCAGACACGAAAGAACATGTCGTTTTGGTGGGTAAAGGGATCACGTACGATACAGGGGGCTTAAGCATTAAGCCAACCGACGGAATGCTGTCTATGAAGTGCGATATGGCCGGCGCCGCGACCGTTCTAGGGGCCGTGAAGACAGCCGCCGAATTGGGACTCAAGGTCAATGTGACTGCCGTTATGCCGATCACTGAAAACTGCATCGGTTCAAAAAGCTATAAGCTGGGTGATGTATACCGCTCCTATTCCGGCAAAACAATAGAGATCAATAATACCGACGCCGAAGGGCGCCTTGTACTAGCCGATGCGATATCGTATGCGGTTCAAAATCTCGCCCCAACTTGCATCGTCGATCTGGCCACTTTGACTGGCGCCTGCGTAGTCGCTCTTGGCGAAGATATGTCAGGCCTTTTCTCAAATGATGATCAGCTTGCTGAAAGCTTGATTGAAGCTTCCGAGACCACCGATGAACTGATCTGGCGCTTGCCTGTCCACAATGACTATAAAGAGGCGTTCAAATCTGAAATTGCCGACATGGTCAATAGCGGGGGACGCGAGGCTGGAGCGATTAAGGCGGCTCTCTTTTTACAGGAGTTTGCCGGGACCGTTCCTTGGGCCCACATCGACATCGCTGGGCCAGCTTTTGTCACAAAGGCCAAAAACTACAATACTATGAAGGGGACTGGGCACGGCCTCAGACTCTTAGTCGATTTTCTTCGAGGGAAGTCCTCGTGAAATGGCTCGTTCCTCAGCCCCAGAAGCTCGTCTCCTTTTTACAGGGGCAGCTCGGGGACTATTCAGGTAAATTTCTTCGCCGTTTATTAGAAGCCAACCTCTGCCGGATCAACGGCAAAGTCGAGCGGTTTGGCTCGCGTGTTGTGAATGGGGGCGATGCGGTGGAGCTTTCTCCAAGCTGGAAATCGATTTTAACGCCAAAGCTCTCCACTCTGGAAACTCTTTACGAAGATGCACATCTCAAGATCATCAATAAACCGGCTGGATGGGTTTGCGATCCGAAGACGGCATTGAAAGCTTTCGGTCCAGGCCAATATTTAGTTCATAGGTTGGACAAAGATACGACCGGCCTATTGATCATCGCTAAAGGGGCTGCATCCCGAGATCTGTTGATGGAGATGTTTGAAAGAAGAGAAATTGCGAAGAGCTATCTGGCTATTGTCGACGGCATTCCGAAAGAAGCAGGCGGTGTAAGACAGAGCTTATTTGTGAAAAAAGGGTCCTATGAAGGGCAGACGATTTGGGGGTCTGGCCAGAAAGGGTTGACCGCGATCACTCACTGGAAACGGCTCGCTGTTGGCAATAATGCTTCTTTGATTTTATGCGAACCGCATACTGGTAGAACGCATCAGATCAGAGTCCACATGGCTGAGATGGGCCACCCGATTTTGGTCGATAGGCAGTATGCAAAATTCTTCCGGTCCAAGATTTTTGCCCAGCGGACACTGTTACATGCCCACCGGCTCCAATTTAACTTTCAAGGGAAGGCGATCGATCTTACCGCCCCTCTACTTCTCGACATGCGTGATATCTTGCGGGATGTGGCTATTGATATGCGACATCTTCGTGAGCTTCTTGGAAAAGAAGAGGAGAATCAATGCGGGGATAAGGGTCATAATCACAAAAATGCTAAAGAAGATGGACAGTCCGCCCATTTTCTCCATAAACCCGGCAAGTAAGCCCCCGTTAAGAAACGCAAGTCCTACGCACACATACCAAACCCCAACGCTCAATCCTGTATAGCGAGCAGGGCAGAGGCGGGTGATCATCGAGAGGCCGATAGGTGCGAGGAGCATTTCTCCAACAGCCATCAAAAAGTAAGCTCCCACTAGATATTCCCATGAGATATTGGCCGCCGTCGCTTTCGCTGGAATGGCCATACAGGCGATCATCATAACGAGAAAGCATCCGGCAATGAAGATCAGGCTGAGGGATGTTTTTACCGCTGCGCTTGGATCCTTATTGATCTTTTGGAGTTTAGCATAAAGAATGGCTAAAACCGGGGCCAAGAGGATCAAAAAGAAGCTTTCGCTCGACATGAAAACAGACTCTGGCACCGAAACAGATCCGACCATTTTATCCATGAAATCGTGTGCGAAAATGGCCATTGATGAAAAGGCTTGGTTGTAGGCGGCCCAGAAGAAGATCGAAACTAGGCAGAAAACTCCGATTACGATCAACCGGTCTTTCTCCACAGGCTTTAATGGAACGTTAGAGCTGCGGATCTCTTTTTGTTCAGCTTTTAAACCTTGATAGGTCTCTTTATTTTTAACGAGATAGATAATGAGCGGGATCAGACCTGCTAGCTGCACAATCCCAGCGATCATAAAAGCGATATTCCAGCTGACCAATTTGGCAACGGTCCCGAGGGTGGCCAGGGCTAAAAACACCCCAATATTGATCGATGCGTAATAGATAGAGAAGCCAGCCTCTCTAAGTTCAGGCTTTTGGCGGTATGTATAGCCGAGAACAGTCACAATGCTCGGCGTGAAAATTCCATATCCCAGGGCAATAATGACTAGCGCTACAACCATGAAAGCATGGACTCCAGTGGCGAGGAGAAAGCAGCCTACGGCGTTCACAATCGCACCCAAAAGGAGGGGGGACTGATAGTTCCAGCGGTCTGCGACAAAGCCCCCCACGAAGGGGAGGAACGCGGCGCATCCGCTGAATATCGCGTAAATGTGGGTGGCGTTTTCGTTCGGATAATGGTAGTATTCTATGAGGTAAAGTACGAGTAGGTTGCCTACTCCCCAGAATGCAAATCGTTCGCAGAGCTCGGTTAAAGATAAAATCCAGAGTTCTTTGGGGTGCTTACTCAGCCACGAATTATTAGACATTGGGATCCTCCATTTAATTCATATGTATAAGCACGACTTATTACCTTCAAGGATTTTAATAGTAAAAACCTCCTCATTAGGCGATATCGTTCAATCTTTTAACGTTTTGGACGATCTCCATCGCAGGTTCCCGTCGGTCTCTATCGATTGGGCAGTTGAAGCCCCCCTTTCCTCTATTGTGGCAGCTCACCCCCTGGTTCATAGAGCCATCCCTCTCGATATCAAAAGGAGGGCAAATCTCTGGTCGGGCCTTAAAGAACTAAGGCGTGAAAAGTACGATCTGATCTTTGATTTGCAGGGGAATTGCAAATCGGGGGTAGTCACTCTGCTTGCCAGAGGGAAAGTGAAGGTTGGGTATGATATTAAATCGGTCCGAGAATGGCCCAATATTTTGGCAACCCATGTTCGCTTCAATGTTCCTAAGAAAAAAAATATAAGGATCTATTACTTAGAACTTATCGAAAAATACTTTCAGAAGCCTATTTCCAGCGAAGTTGCAGGTGTACGCTTCAATATAGAGCCGGATGAGAAGAAGAAAATTTCCCAAATTTTGTCTGAAGTGCCTAAGGGCCCCAAAATCATGGTTTGCCCTGGTTCCAAGTGGATCAATAAACAGATGAACGGGGATACACTCTCCGCATTCCTACAAAAAATAGAAGAGAAGTATAAGGCCTCTTTTCTTTTAATTTGGGGGGATGAATCTGAAAAACTTCTATGCCAAGGTCTTAAAAACGCGTTGAAGTCTGCCCATGTTGTAGAAAAACTTGCCCTGCCAACTTGGCAGAATCTGATGAGCGAGGTGGATTTGGTGATCGCGGTCGATTCGAGCGCCCTGCATCTTTGCGGCACAACTCCGACGGCTAGCTTTAGTATATTCGGCCCCACATCGCCCAATATATTTAAGCCCATTGGGCAGAGACATTTTGCCTACCAGGGAACCTGTCCCTACGGCCGTACATTTGAGAAACAATGCCCTGTCTTAAGGAGCTGTCCAACGGGAGCTTGCATTCGGGATCTTAAGGCTGAAGAGCTTTTTCAAGCCTTTCAAAATCAATGTGCTTTTCTACAACCCTAACCGCCTCTTCGATTTTCGGCTTATCGTCTTTTCGGATCTTGGATGTGTAGCTATTGATCATTTTCATTGCCACAAAGCTGCTGACTGGAGCGTAGAGCATGGGGATTTTCGCTCTACGGATCTGATCAACGATCGAATTTTTTGGCGGAGTTTTGCCAGTAAGAATAAGTCCAGTTTCCAGATCGTCTGTTGGATGGGAAATTTTAAGGTCCCAAAAGCGGGTTAGGGTCGCCAGAATAATATCCTCTCTGCCAGCAGGAGTGATGATGAGCTGATTCGGCGCGGTCCGGTTCCTATACATTTCAACAGAGCTTGCGACTAATCTGATATCTTGGAAGTGGCGGAGACGGTACTCCTCGCCCGCAAGGAGTTTTGTCTGAAAGAGAAGCTCAAAATCATTCATCGTCGGGGTACTTAAAAATGGGCTAAAGGGGATGCAGCCCAATAAGGGTACATTCCAGCGCTTCAACGCTTTTGGGACATAGTCCAAAATCATTTCCCGCTTATCTTCAAGGACCCGATTCAATATCACGCCAGCTACCTTCACCCCATATTTTTCGCACTGGCAGTAATTGAGGGTGAGCTCATCAAAACTCGATCCCAGTCCTCCTGACGCCACCAAAATAAGGGGGCATTTCAAAAGAGCCGCTACCTGCGCGTTATTGAGATCGACGATCGATCCAACACCCATATGGCCAGTCCCTTCAATCACAGTCATAGCGTTCCGCTTAGTGATAGACTTGTGGGAGTGGAGGATTTTTTCGACCAGATCCTGATGATCCACTTTCCCGTCCAGGTAGTCGCGGGTAAAGCCTCTCGGAAAAAGAACCGGGCTCATTTCCTCATAAGGGTCTTGCAATTTGAAATAGCTTTTAAAAAGGACAACGTCTTTATCGACGTGTTCTCCCGTCTCTGTCTCAATATGCTCTTGTCCAACGGGTTTGATGAATCCGACAGACTTATGCCGCTTCTTTAATCCTGAGACAAGGCCGAGGCAAGTGGTTGTTTTTCCCACGTTCTGACCGGTAGCTGCGACGAAGAATGATCCCATATTTGAAATTATACCTATTGCAGAAAATAAGAACAAATATTACAGGAAGGAATAAGAGAGTATCTACAAAGGCTTAAAGGAGCTTAAACTATGAAAAAATTAATTCTCGCATTAGTTGCATTGGCATTTGCCTTCGCAATTTCATCTTGCTGTGACCAGAGTTACTGCCCAGGCAATAAACAGTGCGGCGACAGAAACATGCGCCAAAACGGAAACGATCAAGATGAGACACCTTACCGTTGGGACACACAAGGTAATCGTGAAGAGCAAGGCCAAGAAAGACAACACCGCCGCTGGTAGTCTTTTTTAAGAGAGTGGTGTGGATTGCTCACTTGGTTGGAGGCGATCCAGACCATTTTCTTTCAGAAGGATTCGGAGAACTTCAGCGACGTCGGGAAATAGCTCAAGGCCCTGAAGTTCTTCATAGCTAAACCATCGGAATCCATTCAGGTCTTCTTTCATCCCCACAGGTTTTGCTAAATAGATCATGTCCATATGTTGATGGGCTGGCTTGTCCTTATAGGCGGGGATATTTTCAAGTAGACAGAGATAAGGGCGCTCGAAACTCGTTCCGTTATAGGCGCTTATTTTTAGATTTTCCTGTTCGATGAATTCGATCTCAAGACCTGTCTCTTCCATCACTTCGCGTCTTGCAGCATCAGGCGGGGTTTCATTCAATTCGACATGGCCGCCAGGCGGCAGCCATTTCCCAAGCTTTGCATGGTGATGGAGTAAGACTTTACGATCGTTGAAGATGTAGACTGTGGCAGTGAACTGCTTTTCCATAATTTGGAATATTACTCAGAAAGAGCTTTCATTGCACGTGTTGTAGCTGCTTTATAGACTCTTGGCGCTAGACTGAGTCGGTGGGCATTCGTAAAGAGTTCCCAGACTTGATCATTTGCTTCAGATGCGGTGTTTGAATTGAAAACTTTAAGTCCGCTCCACCCTGTATAGGCGACAGTTGCTGCTGCTGTTCCTTGTGAGCTAGCAAGGTAAGAGGCGATGCTTCCGCCTCCTGACGCAAGGGAAGCTGCTGCGCTACCGCCTACAGAGGCAATTCTTTCTGGAACCCATCCAGCAACAGCTGCTGAAACCCCCGCTGGAACTAATCCGGCCACGGTTGATGAAAGACCCGCAGGAACGAATCCGCTCAAGTAAGTAGTCGCTGCTGGAACCCATCCCAAATATGCTGCCGCTGCTCCGGCACCAACGATGGCAACTTTTTTAGCTATGGATCTTGCGCCGCTGTCATTTGAGCCGCCTACTCCATGCATCCATTTACCAAATCCACCGCCTACTAAGGAAAGGGGGATAGTAAGCCAAGGTGTGAATCCCGCAGCTCCCAATGCTATAGGTGTCGCCAAACTAGCTAAGGCGGAGACTCTAGGGGAGAGGGAGGTTGAAAGATTCAGCTCCATTTTGCTGACATCTCTTTTAAGGCCTGCAACTTCAGCAGAGATGGCTCCCATTTCGGCTCGCATTTTATTGTGGTCATCCTGTTTGACTAGGTTGTATTTTACGGTCTTCTCTTGGACCCAATTTGTCGATGCGTCCAAAGTCTGGTCAAGAAGCGCTTTGTCTCTGTTTTTTGCTTCAGCATGTCTAGCGTAGATTCCCTGTAAAGCCGCACCCAATGCTGTCCACTTCGTTCTGAGATTAGAGCCATTTCCTATGATTCTCTCAAGCTCACCCCTCTCAGCAGGAGGGAAGTGGGCAAGGTATTTGCCAATTTCAGCCATGCAGGCTTGAGGTTTAAAGCCTCTTGGATGAATGCCTCTTTCGTAATTGAGCATCTGGTCTAATAATCCTTCAGGAGAATCTTCTTCTACTATATGATTTCTTGGAGGATAAAGTTTGTGGATAGCATCAATGGCCTGCTGTTCTTTTACAATGCTCTCAGAAAGTTGGGAGATTTCAACAATAAACTGCTGGAGTCTAATGCGCAAAGGAGCTTTAGCCCCGAGGCATTTAGTGATATCATCGGCCGTTTTACCAAGGGATTGGATCAGGGGGGTTTGAAGGTGTCTTGGCTGTGCGTGGAACTGTTCCCGGATCGATCTCATAAGATCTCTCATCTCATTCAAGTGGAGTACAACAGCTGCGTGAGATGGGTAATGGTCTTGCAGCTCCTGAAGGTTTAGCACACGTTCTTGAATTCTTTCTGCCCTTTCAAATAAGGGAGTAAGGACGCGCCAAATCGCATTTTGATCCACTCCTTTCACACTTTTAAGCTCTTCTTGCAGTTCTTTTCTACTTGCAAGAACCTGCATGATTTGGAGAAAGGAGGCAATATCAGATTGGACATTGTTTTCAGGTGTTGGAGCTTCTCGGGATTGTTCAATTTTTAGTGCCATCCGCGTGCAAATCTCACTTAATTCTTCAGTGGATTTGGTGGCGATGACTCTTTGATCATCAAAGGACTCATTGGCAGCATTATTGGAATCTTGTGTATTGCCTCCGTTAAATACTTCTGACACACCTTGACTCACCAGTCTTTTGAAAACATCTTGGGCAGTTCTTTCAAGTTTTGATTTTTCTTCTTTGTATTCGGCTTGAAGAATGGCTTGGTCTTTAGCTACTCCTGAGAATGGAGCAATAGAAAGTTCGAGGAGCCGTGCAAACAGTTCTCCCGATTGTGCTGTCTCATCTAAGTATCTGAAAAGGAGATCGCTTGATTCGACAATTGATTTCTCAAGAGCTTGTGCAATGGTTGGTTTTAACCCCCATCCTTTGTCCTTTTCAATCTCTTGAAATTTCCTCCGCAATTCGAGAGGTGTTTTTGCATCCTCTAAAGCCAGCGCTAGTTTTAGATATTTAATTGTTTCGGGTAGAGCTTCCGTCCCAGGGAACTTGCCGTCTGGCTTTGCTACCTTGCTGCCTGGGGTATCGAGTTTTATTCTGAGTTGTTCTAGGCGCTGGGTGAAAAACCGAGTTAAGCTAAGGGAAAATGGGAGATTATGCGGCTGGGTGGCTTCGAGCCCTTTATTCACAGCAGATTCAAGAGCTTTTGGGAGAATCCAGGATTTCATGCTTCTCTGAATGATGACGCGATTGACAAACCACTGGAATGCTTTAAATGCCCACTTAATAATGGGAATTTCTTGGAAATCTTTGAAAAATACAACTTGCGGGGAGCTTTCTTCGACTCTTCTTTCGCTAAATGATCTGCATAGTTCTGAGAGAGAAAATCCATAGTGTCTCTCAATGGCTCGATTCCGATAGTCTTCTAGATCCCCATGATCTTTTTCAAAGGCAAAATCTTTGGTTGCTTGGATATCGGCAATCAAGAATTGATTCGTGTTTTGGAGGAGGCCGCGGAACAGTTTGGTTCGGGTCTCGCTATTTTCTGTAGTGAGATCTTTAGTCAAATTATCAATGAATGATCCAAGATAGGCATTCACGGTATTGGTGATCAGCGAGGTTTTATAATAGAACCAATAGGTCCAAGCCGCTTGTATAAACTCGAAGAAGGAAAGATCGTAATGCTGCGTGAAAAGTTCCCAAATAGTGGGAGGATTAGCTCCTTCAGTGGCTCTTTTAACGAGATCCATGAGGGCTAGATTGTTATCATCTACTTTGCCGCAGCTATCGCGCATTTGCAAGAGGGCGGTGAAGGCGCTTAATTTACTAGAGAGAGTATCCCGCTGAACCTTGATTTCTTCTTTCCAGTCGGTTGCATCGACGCGGTCTTGCAAAAGGGGCGCTCGAGTCACTTCCTCATCGGGCATTAGCGGCCCAACATCAGCAACTACTCCTCTTTGCGCAGCGTCAAGAGCTGCAGCCCTCTCTGCATTCGCCTGAGTCCCCAGTACTTGGTCGAGAGCTCCATGCAATCTTGGAGCTACAGGCTCTAGTGCTACGCCCCTATTTTTCGCGCGTTGAATTCCTCGATCAGCGGCTTCGTCGATTCTTCTGAGAGTATCGGCAGGGCTTTCGCAGGGGGATACCCAATATCGGACATATTCAATAGGTCTTTTAATCGCGCGGGTAAATGACTGAATAAGTCCTGGCGTCTGAGCCTTTCTCCGGACAATCTGATCCGCTGGCAGATTCTGCTGTGGGCCCAAATTTGGATTTATATTTATGTCTGCCATGATAATATCGTGTTAATTCCGTAACATTATACTACATCTTGAAATTTCCGTTCTAAACTAAAATTTCGTTGCAACTTAGAGCGAGGTATTGTATTTTTTACGAGATAAAAACCGCAAGGAAAATATGGACGAGTTCAATAATCTACTACACGTTGCAGATAAGCTTTTAGGCCCGGAAGGATGTCCTTGGGATCGGGAGCAAACATTTTTTACTTTGCAGCCTTACCTTCTAGAAGAGACGCATGAACTCATAGAGGCAATCGACTCGCAAAACCCAGTGAAGATTTCTGAGGAGCTTGGGGATGTCCTTTACGCTCTCGTCTTTATCGCAAAGCTGGGAGAGAAAGATCAAAGTTTTACTTTGGCGCAATCGATCAAAACGGTCTCCGACAAGCTCATTCGGCGCCATCCTCACATCTTTGGCGATAAAAAAATTTCCTCGACAGATGAGGTAGTAACTAATTGGGAAGAGGTGAAGAAGAAAGAGGGCAAGAAGAGTCCAATAGCAGATATTCCTCCAACGCTTCCTGCTCTTGCCAGGGCTCAAAAAGTAATTCACAAGCTGCGCCGTCAAAAAAGCACTATAGTTGAAGAGAAAATTTCAGATGATATAGGTCAGCGTCTATGGGATGTTGTACGAGAAGCTGAATCTCAAGGAATCGACGCCGAAAGTGCCTTGCGCCGCACCTCTTTGGCCTACGAAGATAAATTTAAATAAAAAACACCGGAGATGGTCTCGTGGCATAAGGCAGATTCCTTAAGGATGCTGCCTTCCGGCCCTGACCTGGTTCAGATTGCTTATTCCACGAGGTCCCCGGCTACAAGAATGCTATCAATAACCGTCTTTTAATGCGAGGGGGAAGCCCCCTCACCCCCAAATTATTCACCACCGAGAGCACAGACTCGACTTTAGGATTTTTTAGGCAGCTGCGGCTCTGGAGATCAGCTCTTCTAAGTCTATTTTCCCAAGTTCGCCTTTTAGACCGAACTTTGAAAAATATTTTCGCTTTAGGATCTCCATACGCACATAGTTAAGTGTAT
>JANPFC010000061.1:0-9721 GCA_031423235.1 Chlamydiota bacterium
TTTCAATGTGAAGCTATTGCGAGATGGGCTGCGTCGATTTAAAATTTAATCCTTCTCTGTGGGCTCTGTGCCCTCTAGCGAACCCTGTTCGCGGGTGGTAAAAAAATATTTTTCGATTCTTGAACTTTTTTCGGTATATACACAAACAACCTTAAATAAAAAAACCCGCCTAGGTAGGGCGGGTTCATAGCACACACGGGGTGAAATCGTGTTAGCACTTTTGATCTAATGAATGAATCATCGACGGGTTTAATGAACTTGGCATATTTCCGGTGATTGCCGCGGCTTGCGTTTGAAGAGATTGGATCTCAGCATTATATTCGGCGGCGTTTTGCGGATCGCTTTTGATTTTCGCCTCTATTTCCTTGAGTTGATTGCTGATATCTTGCAATTTTTTGCCAATATCTCCGGTATTGTCATTTGGCAATTCAGCCAAGAGCAACTGGATTTGACACTCGTCGCTTCTTACCTGTGCTTGGCTGGTGGCAGGGTTTTGCATATCGGCATATAAAGACTTAATCTGAGCTTGGATTTGGTCTGGTGTCGGTTGGTTGTTAATTGATGCTACCATTTTACCTTCCTTTTATGATTATGTATTAATTTGCGTTCTAGTTAATTTTAGCATGATCCCATTAAATTATCAATAGTTTATTTAGGTATTATTGCGTAAGTTGTTGGTTCTGAATGTTTTAAAAAAAATGTGGGTGGCGGGGAGACCCGCCACCCGTATTGGGATTACTGCTTTACCAGGGCGCCTTCTTTCTTAACGGCGGCTTCGGGGTCCTGGTCTATAAAGAGAATTGCACCGTCTTTTGCGGAGATCAGGTACTTCTTCTCTATATTTGGGTTCTGGAGCAGCTTCTCGGAGAGCGGGTCTTCGAGGAATTGCTCGATTACGCGGCGTAAAGGCCTAGCGCCCATTTCAGGCATATACCCTTTTTCGACCAGAAGGTCTTTCGCTGCGTCATCGATTGTGACATAGATGTGCTTCTTGTCCAGGCGCCCTTTGAGTTTGTTGAACTCGAGGTCCACAACTGAACGGAGAGCGACTTTGTCGAGTGTGCGGAAGATGACCAGGCCATCAAGACGGTTGATGAATTCTGGTTTGAAGTGCTTTTTCACAGCGCCTTCAATTTTCTCCTGCATCGACTTATAGTCCATGACGTTCTCTTTCGCGCTGAAGCCCACTTCCGTCGATTTGCGGATGAGGTCGGCGCCGAGGTTCGATGTCATGATAATGATTGTATTGCGGAAGTCAATCTTGCGTCCGACCGAGTCTGTGAGTCTTCCCTCTTCGAGAATCTGGAGGAGGAGGTTCATCACATCTGGGTGCGCTTTTTCCACTTCGTCAAAGAGGATGACCGAATAGGGGCGTCTTCGCACTTGTTCTGTGAGCTGGCCGCCTTCTTCATAGCCAACATAGCCCGGAGGCGATCCTGTCATGCGGCTGATCGCAAATTTCTCCATGTACTCAGACATGTCGACTTGGATGAGCGCGTCTTCGCCGCCAAATAGGTGGGAGGCGAGGAGGCGTGCCAGGTGGGTTTTACCAACCCCTGTTGGCCCGAGGAATAGGAACGCGCCGATAGGGCGGTTCGGATCTTTAATGTCAGCTCTGCTGCGGCGGATCGCTTTGCAAACAGTGCCGAGGGCATCGTCTTGGCCGATGATTCGGGTCCTAAGAGACTCTTCCATCTTAAGGACTTTCTCTGTTTCCCCTTCAGTCAAGCGGGTTACAGGAATACCGGTCTGTTTAGCGACGATATTGGCGATATCTTCTTCATCGACAATCGGCTGATGTTCATCTTTATGAGATTCCCATTCAGCACGGTTTTTCTGAAGTTCTTCGCGTAAATTCTTCTCGTTGTCGCGTAATTTGGCCGCTTTTTCATACTCTTGCTTGCCAATCGACTCTTCTTTCGCAACGCGAGCTTCTTCAATCTTCGCTTCTAGCTCAGTGAGGTTGGCGGGTTGGTGCATCATTGAAATGCGAGCTTTAGCTCCGGCTTCATCAAGAAGATCGATCGCTTTATCTGGGAGGAATCTGCCAGAAATGTAGCGCTCAGACTGATACACAGCAGCTTTTACTGCACCTTCAGTATAGACGCACTTGTGGTGCTCTTCATACTTCGGCTTCAGGCCGTTGAGGATCAGGATGCTCTCTTCGATAGAGGGGGGCTGAACGATGATTTTTTGGAAACGGCGCTCTAATGCGGGGTCTTTCTCAATGTGTTTGCGGAATTCGTCAAGCGTTGTCGCTCCGATACACTGGATCTCTCCGCGGGAAAGAGCTGGTTTCAAGATATTGGATGCGTCAATCGCACCTTCAGCGGCGCCGGCGCCGACGATCGTGTGGATTTCATCGATGAATAGGAGGACGTTTCCGTTCTTCTTGATTTCATCCATAACCGCTTTGATACGCTCTTCAAACTGACCGCGGTATTTTGTGCCGGCGATCATGAGAGTGAGGTCAAGCGAGATCAATTTCTTTTTGCGCAGGTTGTCAGGTACATCGCCGCGGACAATCGCATGGGCGAGCCCTTCGACAATGGCCGTTTTGCCAACGCCCGCTTCTCCAATGAGAACTGGGTTGTTTTTACGGCGTCTGCAAAGGATCAGGATCAGCCTTTCCACTTCATCGCGGCGGCCAATCACTGGATCCATCTTCCCTTCGCGGCAGAGTTCGGTCAAATCATGGCCGTAGGCGCGGAGGGCTGGCATTTTATCACCCGTAGGGGCAGCAGCGGAAGACATCCGGTCTTGGTTGTTATTCGGCTGGCGGGGAGCTCCTGGAGTCCCAGGTGCTGGAGGCTGATTTGATCCCATCGGAGGGAGCTGAAGATTGAATGTCTCGAGTTCTTTCAAGACCTCTTTGCGGACTTCTTTCAAATTCACATTGAGGTTTTCAAGGACTTGCGCCGCGACGCCGTCTGTTTGGCGAAGAAGAGCGAGTAAAAGGTGCTCAGTACCCACATAGTTGTGGTTGAGGTTCGCCGCCTCTTCGTTGGCGAATTCAAAAACTTTTTTTACCTTTCCGGTTAGCGCGGGATCTCCGTAAACCTGGATTTCAGGTCCAAATCCGACCATTTTCTCAACTTCGGCGCGTATTGCATCGTAGTCGAGGTTCATGTTTCTTAAGACATTAACCGCAATCCCTTGACCCAGTTTCAGCAGCCCTAGGAGGACGTGTTCGGTCCCTAAGTAATTGTGATTCAGCCGCTGCGCCTCTTTCTTGGCGAGCTTGATGACCTGTTTCGCGCGATTGGTGAATTTATCAAACATGAGATTCCCTTTCTCTTATTATACCTATTCCGAGGTTTTTTCTCGACGTCCTAGGCCGAATGTTGGTACCATTAAAGATCTTTCTAATAAGGACTATATCTTTCTTTGTGAAGTGAAATTTTTATGCTCGAGATTTTAGATACCGGAATCAACACTGCGGAAGAGAATATGCGCTTCGACGAGAAGCTCTTAGAAAATCTTGCAGCTGATGGAAATCCGATCCTCCATTTATATAGTTGGGCAAGGCCGTCCGCGACATTTGGATACTTTATTCGGCCCGAAAATCACCTCGATCTCGAAAAAGCCGCCATCCACCACCTTGATTTAGCCCGCCGGCCGACAGGCGGGGGGATTGTATTCCATATATGGGATCTCGCTTTCTCGTTCCTGATGCCCGCAGGCTGCCCCCATTTCTCAATAGGTACTTTGCAGAATTACGAATTTGTAAACAAGGCTGTTTTAGAAACAGTCCAAACCTATTTTTCCCTCACCCCCGAACTGATTATTGAAGACGCTCCATCGCTTGGCCCCGACTGTAAAAACTTTTGCATGGCGAAGCCTACCCAATATGATGTGGTCTATAAGGGGCTGAAAATCGCGGGAGCCGCCCAAAGAAAAAGGAAGCAGGGGTATTTGCATCAGGGGACCATTTCCCTCTTTGCCCCAAAAATCGAACTGCTAACCGACGTCCTTCTGTCTAAAAAAGAGGTAGTGCAGGCGATGAGCTCATTTACCTTCGCCCCTATCAAAGAAATTCAATCCTTAAGACAGACACGTATAGATCTGCAGAAACTCCTTGCTGACAAACTCATGAACGCCCTAGAATTTTAAGCCACTATGAATAAGCAAAAAGCCCGTACAGCAATTACTCCAACTCGTGAAGAGAACTATCCAGAATGGTATCAATCTGTCTTAAAAGCGGCAGATCTCGCCGAGCACTCTGCGGTGCGCGGCTGTATGGTCATTAAACCCTGGGGCTACGCCATCTGGGAAAACATCCAAAGAATTTTGGATGGGTTTTTTAAGGCAACAGGCCATCAAAACGCCTATTTCCCCCTATTCATCCCTCTCAGCTACATGGAAAAAGAGGCGCAGCACGTCGAAGGATTTGCGAAAGAATGCGCGGTTGTCACCCACCATAGGCTTGAGAAAGGAAAAGACGGCAAACTGGTTCCTGCCGGCGAACTGGAAGAGCCGCTCGTCATCCGCCCCACATCTGAGATGATCATCGGCCACACTTTTGCTAAATGGGTCGAATCGTATCGGGATCTGCCCCTCCTCATCAATCAGTGGTGCAACGTGGTCCGCTGGGAAATGCGCACCCGGATGTTCCTCCGCACAACTGAGTTCCTATGGCAGGAAGGGCATACTGTCCACGCCAGCAAGGAAGAGGCGATTGTAGAAACTAAACAGATGCTCGAAATCTATTCTGATTTTTGCCACCAGTACCTAGCGATTCCTGTAATCCGCGGCGAAAAGACCGAATCGGAAAGATTTCCTGGCGCCGTCAATACCTATTGTATCGAAGCGATGATGCAGGACCGGAAAGCGCTTCAGGCCGGAACGTCCCACTTTCTCGGGCAAAATTTCTCTAAATCGTGCGAAATTAAATTCCGGAATGAGGCTGGCGAGCAAGAATTTGGTTGGACCACCTCTTGGGGCGCTACTACCCGTCTGATCGGCGCGCTGATTATGGCCCACAGCGACGACGACGGCCTTGTCCTCCCTCCGCGGATCGCATCGGCCCACCTCGTCATCATTCCAATCATCCATAATGAGGAAGCGCGTCCCAAAGTGATGCAGTATGTCGATGAACTGGCAGCGCGATTGAGGAAAATTGACTATCTCGGCCAGCCGCTCAGGATCATCGTTGATACGCGTGATATGCGCGGCGGCGAGAAATCGTGGGGTTGGATCAAGAAGGGGATTCCTCTTAGGCTCGATGTTGGCCTCAGGGAAATCGAAGCAGGCCAGCTCAATGTTTGTAGACGTGATAAGGCTCACAAGGACGCCTCTCGATTTTCTGAAACTGAAGTGGTCTCTATCCTTGAAGAGATGCAATCGAATTTGCTCGCAAGGGCGACTGCTTTCCGCAAGCAGCATACGGTTGAGATCGACGACAAAAAAGAATTCTACGACTTTTTCACCGCCAAAGGGGAAGAGATTCATGCCGGTTTTGCTCTTTGCCATTGGAACGGAGATCCTGCGATCGAGGCCAAAGTGAAGGAAGATCTGAACGTGACGATCCGGTGCATTCCTCTTGATTTTCCAGGACGGCCAGGGAAGTGCATTTTAACAGGAGAGCCTAGCCAGCAGCGAGTCATTTTTGCCAAATCCTACTAAGATTTACCTATGGAGAGATAAGTCTCTCTCTAGGTAAAAACAAAAAACATGATATGAAGGATATAATGATAGGCTTGATAGGGAAATAAAATAAGGTTTTATCATCCAATTATCCTTGTCTATCTTCCCTTTTCCTATCAAGCGTATCATTATATCCTTCATATCATGTTTTTTTTTGTCCTGGCTTGATGGCGAACTGTCCATTTCTTGCGGGAATTTGAGAGAGAAACTTGATGCCAAAGTGAAATTCTGATAAGATGGTTCTCTTTTCTTGAGAGTGTTCAATGCTCGATTTTTTTCGAAGATACCAGCGATACTTTTTCCTAGCGATCACCGTTATGGTGATTTCCTCATTCACGTTCTTCGGAACGTATAGCACTTTTGCCGGCGCGGAAGAACGCCCCGATCGGGCCATAGGCAAGATGATCGACGGCTCTTCTATGATGCTCTCCGAAGTGCAGAAACTCTCGCGGTTCATCGCAACTGATCGCGAAGACTCAATGCAAGGAAGAGGCATGGCGCCCAACTTGTGCAATGACGGTGTAATCCGCTACGATCTGATTAAAGACGGTCTTGCAGAACTCGTCGTGAAAGAGTATTTCGACGCCTTGAAAGGGGACTTCGAATCCCGTTTGGAAAAAGCGAAGCGGTTTAAATCGTATGCGCACCCAGAAGCACCATTCTTAAGCGCTAAGACAGTTTGGGACCATTTCATCCCTGAGTTGAATAAAGAAATTTCAGCTTTGCAAGCAGAAAACGAAGCCGCTCCGTCTGTATTTGCCCGCTTGGTCCGGTTGTATCAGTACCAGAGTCGTCTGCAGCCAGAAATGCTCCGCCAGATTCTTATGTATCAGCACCGCCAATACTCTTGGCTGACTGTGGATCAAAGACTCTCTTACGAAGACCTCTCTCTCTTCGGATTCCACTCTGCGAGCGATTGGTTTGGACATAATTTCGTCGATCTCGTTTCTGAATTTATTCTGAACGCTGCTGCGGCAGCAGAAGAAAAAGGGTATCGCGTCAGTTTGCAGGAAGCAAAAGGGGATTTGATCCACCGCTTCCAAGAATCTATGCAGAAATTGGCTGAAGCAAAAGCCAAGCCTGAGCTGAGTTTCAGCAACCATTTACGCACACTCGGCTTCGATGAGAAATCTGCTTCTGAAGTGTGGCGCAAGGTCCTATTATTCCGACGCTATTTCCAAGATGTTGGACAGGCTGCCTTTGTCGATAAACTGCCCTACAAAGATTTTGCAGAATATGCCAAAGAGGCGGCCATTGTTCATACATATAAATGGCCCCTATCGATTCGAAATGCGCAAGACTTGGCTGAATTCCAATTCTATATCAAAGCGGTCTGCCCAAAAGGGAAAGAACCTTTGCCGACTGCTGTTTTGCCAGTGGATGAGATCGAAAAGAAGTTCCCACAGCTCGTTCGAAGAACTTACCGCGCTCAAGTGGCCGAAGTTTCCAAAAAACAGGTGGCTTTAAGGGCTTCCATCAAACAAGTTTGGGATTGGCAGACAGAAGATGCTAACTGGTCCGCTTTAAGAAAGGAATTTTCTCTTCCAGAGGCGGCCACTCGCGATGAAAGATTTAAAGTTCTTGAACGGTTAGAACCGGTCAAACGGTCTGAGGCGGATGCTTGGAGCCGGGACAAAATTGTCGACCAAAATCCGATCTGGATTCAAGAGGCTCTTGCGGCAGCTCCAATGAACGAAAAGACATGGACAGTTTCTGGAAATGAAGAACCTGTGTTGAAGACTGCTGGGGTATATACCAAGGTCGAAAATCTCGAAATGGTTAAAGACCGGCACGTACTCGCATTTGCTGAAGCGCGCGAGGTCCTTTCTAAGTTGGTTCCAGCAACCGAAGGGGAACTGGAAAAGGAAAAGAATCCATTTGCCGCAGCAAGTAAAGATGCTTTGGCTGCGCTGCAAAAGGACCGAGACGATCCACGTTGGATCCAAAGCGGGGCAGATCCTTTACTCGATCAGTTTAAGCTCGAAAGAAAAGAGCAAGCGATACTTAGAACTTCAAAGGAGGATTGGATGAAAGAACAAGCGTTTTTGATGCTACCTGATCTCTGGTCTCCCATACACGTAGCCGATAATGGCGAAATTGTGTTCTTCTATCTGCAAGAGAAGAAGACAAACTCTGCTCCGATTTTGGATCAGCTAGCCTTCGGAAAAGAAACTTTGGCAGCGGACGCCAAAGCCTACGTAACTGAAAAGTTGCTTAAAGTTGTCAAAATGAAGAATGCGATCGTGATCCCATTACAGAAGGAGGACGAATGAGCCTTTTTGAAGATATGCCTTCCCTTTCGCCAGTCCAATTCTTTGGATTGACTGCCGATTGCCAGTTTTTGCGAGGCGCCCTGAAGCCTGAGAAAGGCCACCTTTTGCCCTCAACGAACGATTTACTCGATGAAGAGTCTTTTGCAGATGTATATTGCGCTTGGAATTTTGAAAAACTTTGTTTTTACTTCGCTGTGCACCGCCCCTTTCAGAAGGTGGGCGAGGCCGATTTCCGCAAAGGGGACAGCATCGAAATTTTTATCGATACACGCGATCTAAAGACCAAAGGTGTTGTTACTCGGTTTTGCCACCACTTCGTATTATTCCCAGTTGAAACGCAACATTTCCTTGGACGTGAAATCACCCGTTTCCGCAATGAAGATACCCACCGCCTTTGCCACCCAGAAGACCTTCAGGCAACAGCTGATCTAGACAATGATTCCTACCGTTTGTCAATTGAAATCCCTGCTCATTGCCTACACGGTTATGACCCGCTTAGCTTTTCGCGTATAGGATTTACCTATCGGATTAACAGATTTGAGGCTCCTCCGCAGCATTTTGCGGTCTCCTCCCAAGAATATAACATTGAGCAGCACCCAGCTACATGGGGAACGCTCAAACTACTCAAAGACGACGAGTAGACCTCTTATATAACTGAGTGTTCGTCGATTTTTGAGATTGTTTTGGCCGATTTGCTATTCAAATTTAGGGGGCAATATCGAGAAGTATATTACCCCCCCAAATTTGAATCGGAAATCGGCTCAAAAGAACTCGAAAATCGATAGAACCTAAGTTATATAAGAGGTCTAGATGAAATATTTTACAGAATCCCACGAATGGCTGCAGCTAAAGGGTCACGTGGGAACTGTTGGCATCACCGACTATGCGCAGAATGAACTGGGGGAGATCGTATTCATCGAACTTCCCAAAGTCGGAGATAAGGTAATGGCAGGGCAAGAGCTTTGCGTCCTTGAATCTACGAAGGCAGCAGCCGATGTTTATGCCCCTGTTTCCGGCAAAATCGTTGCCGTGAACGATCTGCTCCGTACGACGCCCTCTTTAATCAATAGAGCAGCTGAAAAAGAGGCATGGCTTTTCCAAATCGAACTAACCCATCCGAAAGAACTAGACCATCTCTTAAATGAGAAGCACTATTTAGCTTTGATAAATAAGTAAAGGTTATACACAAACTACCTGAAGAATCGGTAAATCAGCGACCTCAGATTCCATTCATGCCAACTTAAATTAGAAAATAAATAACAGGATATAAGGATGGACAGGATGAAAAATAAAATGGAATTACCTCATTCCAATATCTCTGAAAATATTATTGGATGCTGTTTTGAGGTGATGAAAGAGCTTGGTTCTGGTTTTTTAGAAAATGTGTATAAAAATGCTCTCTATCTTACGATGAAGCAAAAAGGGCTAGAAGTTTCGGCAGAGCAATCGTTTGAGGTGGTATTCAGAAAGCACAAAATTGGGAAATATATTGCCGATCTCATAGTAGAGAATGTAATTGTAATGGAACTCAAATGTTGTAAGACCTTATCGCCGGAACATCAAGCGCAGCTGATAAACTATTTAAAAGCATCCGAAAAGCCTGTTGGGTTGTTGGTAAATTTTGTAAACCCGAGATTGTTGTATAAACGACTGCATCATCCAGATAAATTTATAGAGGACGATAACGCCCCTCTTCCTTTTTTACTACCACAGCAGGAAAAGAACTTCTAAATTTTTCATCCTGTCCATCCTATACTGCGCTCGGCCTGAAACTTTGATTTTGAGCCGCGCGAAAACTCGCT
>JANPFC010000062.1:0-13748 GCA_031423235.1 Chlamydiota bacterium
GGTATCGCAGAGGCAAAGCAAAACCCGAGACGCTGAGACGCAGAGGTTATATTATTAGCGATTTGAAGTTTCTTAGGTTGAGGCCTATGGGGGCTTCCCCGACCTACTAATACCTGAGCGGGGCGCCGCTCCCAAGCACGATCCTCTTGTAATGAAATAGGATCCCCTTCTGCAATGGCAGAGTTAGACTATCTGAACGCATCTGCGTGATCCTCTCATCATCGCACTGATACCAACTCCCATCCATCTTCACATAAGCAATATAGTTTACGCCAAGGCCATCTGGACGCATTTCAATAAATGCATCGAGATCATAGTAAAGACTCGGCTCAGCAAAAATTTGCTTCTTCAATGAGCTCTGAGTGACAAACAAATCGCTTTGCCCCGATTTCAACGCATCGGCAATATGCTTGTGGATCGCCCATTTTGGATGTAGAAGAGTGACGAAATGGTGGAAGATCTCATAAAGACAAAAGTCAGGAAAACGGATCGATAAAAACCGAAAGAGAGCCACCCCATTAGCCGAAGATACCGACTGCCCCTCCTGTTGATCATGATGATACCTATCTATGTATTCTTGAATTGGATAAAAACTCCTCGGAGCAAAGGAGAACGACTCTGAAAATCCAGGCACATAAAGGATAAACTGCATGAGAGCATTGAGCCACCCCTCAGGATCCACAGAAAGGAGCCCAATCGGGGCCCTTCTCGCATGAGGCATTTTCCTTTGCTTTGCTTTCTTCTTGTCTCGGGCCCCATGCTCCGCCTTTCCAGACTCAAATCCAGGAAGGAGCCCAATAATTATTTCAGGAGCGCTAGCAGACGGAAGAAGCCCCCCTTTTGTACTCGCAATCCGCTCCAACACAAATCCCCGAACTTTTGAATCGATCGGCTTGCGTGACTGTGGAATCGGTTCCTCCTCCTTCTTCCTTTCGGTAGAGGGGAGTATGGGAGTGACTGATAGATTCATAAAAAAAATATTGAGTTAAGATCTTTTAAATGAAGTGTGAAATATTTGCAAGCGAACACTGGAAGGACGCTTGCAAAGATCTCTCCACTCGTTTAAATTTGAAGGATATGTTTCAATACGACCCTAAGTACATCCGTAATTTTTCCATTATCGCCCACATCGACCACGGCAAATCGACGTTGGCAGACCGACTCCTTGAACTCACGCATACCGTCGAAAAACGGGAAATGCAGGAGCAATTTCTCGATAACATGGATCTTGAACGGGAACGGGGCATCACGATCAAAGCCCGACCCGTCACGATGTACTATAAAGCCGATGATGGACATACCTATCAGATCAACTTAATCGACACTCCTGGCCACGTCGACTTCGCCTACGAAGTCTCCCGCTCACTGTCCGCTTGCGAAGGGGCTCTTCTAGTGGTCGATGCCGTGCAGGGCGTACAAGCGCAGACACTCGCAAATGTCCACTTGGCCATAGATAGAAATCTGGAAATTTTACCCGTTATCAATAAGATCGACCTCCCCGCTGCAGATCCAGAAGGGGTCAAGCAGCAAATTGAAGATGTGATCGGGATTGACGCTTCGCATGCCATTATGATCTCGGCCAAAACAGGCATTGGCATCGATGGAGTACTTGAAGCTATTTTGACCCAAATTCCATGCCCCAAAGAGGCGCCCGATACCCATTTGAGGGCCCTTGTTTTCGACTCGCACTACGACCCTTATCGCGGCGTATTGGTATACATCCGCGTCATGAGCGGCGAGATCTCCAAAAAATCGGTCATCCGCTTCATGGTAAGCCAAAAAACTTTTGAAGTGACTGATGTAGGCGTTTTTGCTCCAAATGAAAAAACAGTGGAAATCTTAAGGCCCGGCGAAGTGGGCTTCTTTGTCGCTAACATCAAAAATACTGCCGATGTCAAAATCGGCGATACAGTCACTCTACATAAGAATCCAGCTCCGAATGCACTCCCCGGCTTTAAGCTCATTGCTCCAGTCGTATTTGCAGGGATCTATCCAGTAGATACGTCCGATTACGAACAGATGCGCGACTGCCTATTGAAATTGCAGCTTAACGACTCCGCTTTGCACGTAGAGCAAGAGAGCAGCTTGGCATTGGGATTCGGTTTCCGATGCGGGTTCCTTGGCCTCCTGCACCTTGAAATCGTCTTCGAGCGTCTTACCCGCGAATTCAACCTCGACATCATTACAACTGCTCCGAGCGTTATTTACCGATTCACTCTAAGCAACGGAGATGTGCAGCTCATCGACAATCCAGTCCGCTACCCAGATGTGACCCAAATCGAGATCGTTGAAGAGCCGTGGGTCAAAGTGCATATCATGACTCCATCCGAGTATCTCGGCGGAATTATGGCGCTTTGCATGGACAAGCGCGGCGAGCTCCTCAAGACTGAGACAATGAGCGCCACAAGACTTCTCCTCACCTACCGCCTTCCGATGAATGAAATCATCACCGACTTCAACGACAAACTCAAATCGGTTACGCGCGGCTACGCATCGTTTGATTATGAGCCAGATGGTTACGGAAAGAGCGATATAGTAAAACTAGAAATCAGAGTGAACGAAGAGCCTGTAGACGCTTTCTCATGCCTTGTCCACCGTTCAAAAGCGGAACACAAAGGGCGGGCCATCTGCGCGAAGCTAAAAGAAGTGATTCCCCAGCAGCTTTTCAAAGTGCCGATTCAAGCAGCTATCGGCGGCAAGATCATCGCGCGCGAAACGATCAGCGCGATTACTAAAAACGTCACAGCTAAATGCTATGGCGGCGATATCACCCGCAAACGAAAACTCTGGGAAAAGCAGAAAGAGGGTAAGAAAAAGATGAAAGAGATCGGCAAGGTCAACATCCCCCAATCTGCCTTCATGGAAGTATTAAAAGCTGATTAATCTGGCTTTTCCTTCATATCGGAAGAGTCGTCGATACGCGCCCTCGCTTCCGGAATTCCATACAGAAACGCACGCGCCTTATCGCTACTCGTAATTTGATTTAAACGTGCTGCAACTCCCTTATATGTGAGCGGACTTTGATCCACACCGCAAGCCGGAGCATATACAACCTGATCAAACAGTTTGGAATAATATGCCGAATAGTTTGCCATTTTGAGAATCGCAATTTCCCTTCCAAATGATGTCAAAGTAGACTTCTCATCATCCCAAAGGCTTGCAAACGGGATTTCAGAATGGGTTGTGTGCACTTCTTTTCCCGCATTGGCAGCACCCATTATAAATAAATCATTGATCAAAGTCGACCACTGTGGCTCCCCTAAAACGGCCCCTACTGGGACATGCTCCTCCGATCGCCGCTTTGGGATATAGCCCGTAATCAGACAAAAGTTTTTTTGAACATAAAGGTCCTTCCGGATCTGATCCAATCCTATAACGATGACCGGGGAGGTTGAGAGGAATGTATTATGATAGACAGCATTCGCAAGAACCTCGGCTTCCTTGTAGTTACGCCCAGGATTGCCTTTCTGACGCGAAATTTGGGCCCAATTGGCCCGAATTGAAGCCTGAAGATCAGGGCAATACCCAGAATGAATATTGGTCATTGACAATCCAATTTTTAATTTAATTAAATATTTTAACAAACAAGAACAATAAAGCCAACGAAAATCACAAAACACACAAAGTTGTATTTAATATTATTATGTAATCACGTATAATATAACTAAACATCACGAAATACAAGGATTTACAATTATGGCATCCGCTTCATCTTTACCATCATCTTATACCGACTCGAGCGGTGCTGTTCCAGTCTATCAGTCTGCAACTGAATTATATAAAGAGATCAGACCGCAATGGGCCAAAATTATCAAACACGTAGGAATACAGCTTAAGCCCCCAAAAGCCGAAGCGCAAAGAGGATTTGATGCCTATATGAACGCGATGTCCTCGCACATGCCCATCGTTCTATTAGGAGCCGAGAACATGAGGGAAGACATGGAGCTAATCTATAACATGGGCACCCTTGCAACAGATCCTCAAGTCGATATAAAAGACATCAGCAAACACATTGCGTTAACCCACGACCTAAAACCTGGCAAGCCCCTGAAAATGCAAGTAGAAAGGCATGTGAAAGCCGGCGCTATCGTCAACGACTCCAATTGGTGGATTTTCCGAAACGATCTATTTATGCTGGGGGCCATTCACGCCGGGAAAGAATTTCATATTTCCTACGCGGGGATAAAACCAGGCAGACACGGAATTCCCCCTAGAGAAGTTCTTTGGGACGATAAGAATAAGCGTCCAAGAGCACTCGGAAGGGAAATCCTCATGCTCGCTGCGTCTGGATTTACGCCCAAATTCTTCAAACGGGGACTCAGTTTTGTCCCGCCGGTCATTAATAATAGATACACCTACACTCAAATGAAAGACATTGTAGAAAAATGCCAGCCTGAAATGATTGATAGATACCTAGCGCAAGCGGCCCGCTTCGCGTTAACTCCATCTCCATCGCCTTCTCCCCCCTCTTCTCTAACACCTTCACTAGAGGATTTATCAGCTACTTTACCCTCGCCAAGACCTTTTACGGCAGCCCCCCCCTATCCCTTCCCCCCATCGACTCATGCAGATGCTTCCGGCAAAGAATCCAAAGGCGTCCGCATGAACCCAGATTCCGATGATGATTCTTGATTTAGGGGTAGATTGCTGTTATAACCTTCTCTAATGAATAGCGCCCTCTTTCACTCTGTGCTTCGGGAACGATTCGGGTTTGACTCGTTCCGGCCCGGTCAGCTCCTAGCGCTTGAAAAACTCTTTGAATCCAGCCGCCTCCTTTGCATCCAGCCGACAGGCCATGGAAAATCGCTCCTCTATCAGCTCCCCGCCTGCATCCTTCCCGGCATCGTCCTTGTGATCTCTCCCCTTCTCGCCCTCATGCGCGACCAGGTAGATCAGCTCAGCAAACGGTTCGGCATCTCAGCAGGCTCCATCAACAGCGATCAGAGCGAAGAAGAAAACACAATTGTCAGAACGGCCGCAATGGCAGGAGAACTCCGTCTCCTTTTCCTCTCTCCAGAACAATTGGACCAGCTTGACCGGTTTGAGTTTTTGCTCACACTCCCATTAAGCCTGATTGTCATTGATGAAGCCCACTGCGTCTCAACTTGGGGCCATGATTTCCGACCTGCATACCGGCAAATCCTGCAGCTCGTTAAAGCGGCGGAACAAAAAATGCCCGATCTCAAAATCCTAGGGCTTACTGCAACAGCCGCAGATCCGGTCGAAAAAGACATTCTGAAACAGCTCTTTTCCCCCGAAAGGCCCGGTTCCGTCCTCCGCGAAAGCATGGACCGGCCGAACTTAAGCCTCTCTGTCATCTCTGCCCGCGGCAGCGCCTCGAAGCTCCTCCTCGCCGAACAGATTGTGAATGGATGCGATGGCGTGGGACTCATCTACTGCGCAACCCGCGAAAACACCGAAACAGTTGCCCGCTATCTGCAAAAAAAAGGGATCAACGCGATCGCCTATCACGCAGGGCTTGATTCAGAGGAAAAAAAGCGGATTCAACAAGCATTCATTGCTGACGATTTTACAGTCATCGCAGCGACAAACGCTCTCGGGATGGGAATCGACAAGCCGAATATCCGCTACGTCCTTCACTTTGATATTCCTGGCTCCATTACAGCCTACTATCAGGAAGTCGGCAGAGCCGGCAGAGACGGGCTCAGCGCGCGCGGCATACTCCTCTACGACATCCAAGATCGCCATGTGCAAGAATACTTTATCCACTCAGCCGTTCCCGATGCAGAAGATTTCGATAAAGTCCTCGAAATGGGAGACTCCCCCACCCTCGCAGTGATCAAACAGACAACAGGACTTCACCCAACCCGCGTCAACGTCGTCGTTGCAGAACTCGTCGAACAGGGTTTTTTTGCCAAAGAACGGCTGAAAGGAAAACAGGTCTATCGGAAAACGGAGAAAGAAGGGAAACCCGATCTCAGCTCTTATGACGCTCAAAGAAAAGTGAAACTCCGCGAATTAAACCACATGCTCCAGTACGCAAAAGAGCCGCACGCCTGCCGCATGTCTTTTTTAAGAAAAGCGCTCGGCGATGACACGGCGCCCGCCTGCGGCCACTGCGATCTTTGCCGTCCATCAAACGCCCCCCAGCTCATCCAATCCGAAAT
This sequence comes from Chlamydiota bacterium, assembly GCA_031423235.1. GTDB lineage: Bacteria > Chlamydiota > Chlamydiia > Chlamydiales > SM23-39 > REEB52. The sequence continues at coordinate 6,129 of JANPFC010000062.1, forward strand.
CGACTCCACAGACCGCTGGCTCCTTGAAAATCCGATCCCTATTCCCGCTGCCCGCATGGTTGGCCTTTCTGAGGGGATCAGCCTTCTTGACAGCAAACAGCGCTCGCCCCTCTTCGTCCGCTTTATGAAGACGCGCCAAGAAGCCTTGGGGGCCGATCCCGAACTCCTCGAGATCCTCCGACCTCACCTCAAAAAAGGGTTTTTCAAAGCCATAGTTCCCCTCCCATCGACCACCTGGAAAGGGCGAGACGCTCTGGCGAAAGCCATTGGAGACTTCCTCGAAGTTCCCGTCTTGACCGATCTACTCGCCTGGAAAGAGCCGCACGAACAGAGGCAAGGGACGCTTCTCAATAACGACCAGCGCAAGCTGAACGTCCACAAGAAAATGGAAGCCGCTCACACTCCCCCGGAAGGCCCCATTCTCCTACTAGATGATTATACTGGTTCGGGAGCCACCCTAAAGGAGGCTGCCCGAGCGCTCCGCACAGCCGGCGGCAAAGAACTCATCCTCATCCCGCTTGCCATCGCCACCGTGAAGTGGCGCCTCGGCCACATCGGTTTTATCTAAGAACCAGAAAATCAACTGAAGCTTTTTATTGAGATAGGTTCTTCATTTGCGTCGTAAAACATGTCGTAAAATGTCGCAAAAAATCAACTAAAGCGGTTCAGCCTGTAGCGAGCAGCTTTTTTAATTCCTTCTTGAATGATGATCCCTTTTTCTATGAGATCAGCAAGATCTCTTTGCAAAGACCGTCTGTTGACTCCCGGGCAAAGAGACTCATATGCTTGAATGTTAAAATCTTGCTCGCTTGCCATCAGGCTCTCCAATGCCTGTTTCTGCCTCTCGGAAAGCTTATGTTCAAGTACAAGAACATCCAGCTTCATAGCCTCCGATCCTTTGAACTGGATTTCATGCATTTGGGTTTCTAAGGCTTTGCAGAAATATTCAAGCCAGCTCGTCATATCCATGTTGTTATTTCTGACTGATTGGAGTGCATGGTAGTAGTCCTGCCTATTCCGGTCATAGTATTCGCTGATGGTAAAAAGTTTTTTAAAATCGTACCCTGAACGGTAAAGACACAAGGTGGAAAGAAGCCTGGATGTCCTGCCGTTTCCATCTACAAATGGGTGGATGTGGACAAGCCGGAACTGCGCTATCCCGGCAGCAAGAACCGGAGGGATTGTTTGTTCATTTTGCAGCCAATCCGTCAGTTCAGCCATCAAAACAGGGACGTCGTAAGGCGACGGCGGTGTATAGATGATTTCTTTTGTTTTCGAGTTGGCAACATAATTCTGAATGGTCCTATATTGCCCTGGCTGCGCTGTATTTCCTCTCACGTCTTCTACTAGACGTCTATGGATTTCCCTAATCAGACCTTCAGTGATCGTCCCCTGAGAAAAGACATAGTCGGCAACAAAATCAAATGCTTTTTTATAGTTCAGCAGTTCCTTTACATCTTCAGAATCGACGCCCTGAATTTTTTCGCCAGAAATAAGCCTTTCAGATTGATCCAGGCTTAAATGCGTGCCTTCTATGTGCGTCGTGTGGTGGGCTTCCAAAATTAATGCACGGGCTTGCATTTTGGAGATCCAGTCTTTTGAAAGGGTGGCCGCTTCCAAAAAACCGCGCGTGCGCTCAATAGCGGTAAGGGCTGATGCTATGGGAATCGAAATAGTGAATTTAGGTTCAAAGGGCATGTTTTTACGACACTTTTCTCTTTATTATGTCATAAAGAGCCATGTTAAGCAACTTTTTTACGACATTTTGCGACATTTTTTATGACAAATTCCCTGAAAATCCGTCGTAAAACCTTGATTCAGGGACATCATTTTCACGGTCAAAAGGTCAAAGAATAAGATTCCAGTTCCCTTAAACTAAAGAAATTCCTATACTTCCCCCCGATTTCTTAACCCTCAGAATGATCAATGACCCTTTCCACAAAACTTCACGATGCAATCACTGACTATAACTTTCTGACCAAACCGACTGATCAGATTGTCGAGTATTTTGCCTATCATCCAACCGCCTTTAAAATTGCCTTGTTGGTTAACCACATTTTTCGAGCTGCAGCGATGGTAGGTTTTATGATAGCCCTCCCCGTTTCAACACCGGTAAGCATTGGAATTTGCTTGGCTGGCTCCCTATTTTACCGGCTGACAGTTGAATCGAATTGCGCCTATAAATTCGCGCTCCCGGCAGTAGGGGGATCCATTGCTTTGCTAGTTGCGAAACCTGCACTTGAAAATCTTGCAAACAGTACATTCGCTTCGTACATCCCTCTTATTCCACTAGCTCTTTATGGGGCCTATGTGGTCTTAACTGTCAATTACGATGTAGATAATCGACCTTGTCCTTTCTGCGTAACAGGTAGCTAACAAGTCCTTTTTCAGTCGATTTTTTTTTTGCAACCGCGCGCAGCTGAACTAAGTGAATTGATACCGAACCATCTTCGTTTAGCGGATCGATCAAAAGCATTTCATCACATAGCTCCTCAAGGAACTCTTTTTGACGTTCAGGCGGCAATTGATCGATAAAATTGATCAGCGGCGTCATCCATGCGACAAAAGCCGACCGATCTGGAAAATGAGAAGCGTTTTCAACTGACTCGACGATCTGTACCTGGAAACCAACCTCTTCCAACAACCTGGTATATTGTTCCGGCGTGTAATAGACTCTCACTGGCTTATAGTGAGGAAAAAAGGGAAGCCATTTTTCTGAACGGGCCATTTTCTCAGATACAGTTCCGAGATTATTCGGACGATAAGCTGGAAACTGCAAAAGGATCCTTCCCCCCCCCTTCAAACTATCGAAAATCGATTGGAGGGCTTTTTTCTGTTCCAGAACCCAGTGCATTGCGTTGAATGAAATGACCTTATTAAACCGGTCTTTAAATGGAATTTCAGAAGCATTCGCTACCACGAAGGTCAAATTATTCCGGCTAAATCGTGAAAATGCTTCTCCGATCATCTCCTCGGAAACATCCACGCCTACAACCAATCCTTCGGGAACCCGTTCAGATACCAATGCAGTTATTTTTCCGTCGCCGCATCCCACGTCCAATACCAAATCGCCGCTCTCAAAAGAAAAGTCACCCAAACTATCAACAGCTGTCTGCCACTGATAGTGAGAATTCGCACGGTAAGTACTGGCTTGAGTGATTCCAACAGACGAAAAAAGAGAGGAGCAAAGCAATAAAGAGGAGAGTTTTATAAGCATCTAAGAACCTATCCAATATAGTTTTCTCAAATATTGCCAAAACAAAAAAATTAAGCATAGTCATTTCAGAAATCAGTAAAATCACACCAAACTGATATTACAATTGACTTTATTCAAATATTACAGTTATAATTTTCCACAAAAAAGAGAATATATGACCATTAATTCTAATCATTATTTAACTCCAACACCCCCTCTCCTACCCTCAAGCAGGGATTACGACTCCGATTTCGATGATGAACTTAGCGAGATCTATGGGCATACTGCTCCGTCAGTCTCTGCAACAGCTGCTGCAACTCATAATTTGGCGCCTAGTTACTTGCCTCCGCATTCGGAGGAAGAAGATGAAAAAGCCTTCCAAGCTGGCAACAGACAGGTGTCGGTATTATCTGGCACTGTAGTCGATTCAGCGGCTCCTTCAGCTACCTCTCAACTCACAGCAGCATCCCCGAATCGAGCTGATACCCCGGGAATCGATCCTGTAGAGCCGCCAAGAAGACGGCCTCCCATAAAAGGGCTTATGATTCCCGATTACATTGGGATGGATCCTTCTAGCAGGGTGGCCATCAATATTCTAAATGCAATCCTCCGCGAACCGCCCGATTCATTAGCCGAATTACGCACGCGCCTCCAGTATATACTACAAAATAATGGAGAGATCGCACAGCCCGTTTGCAATAAACTATTCAATATGTGTGCTTTCCAACTTAGAGGCCCCCCTAGGAATGCTGATGAGTCCGCAGCTTGTATCGCTAGGGTCGTAGGGGCAATGTTGACGGAAACTGCTGCTGCTATCGAGTTCACTGATGTTGAAAAAACACTTGAGATCAAGACACTCAAAGAGATCATCAAAGAAGCTCCCAATTCATTAGAGGAATTAGAGGCTCTCCTTCATGCTATTCGGGATAGAGCCGTTCCTCCCAAGTACAAGCGTGTTCTTGAGCATCTTGCTGAGAGGACTTACGAGATCGAGGCGATGAAATTACCGACGAAAGAGGAACTTGCCCTCAAGGAAAAAGTTTTGCAGGAGATTGTCTTGAATCCTGAGGACATGGAGCAAGATCAGGCGGCTATAAGGAAGCTAAAAGTAGATTTGCAAATCTTAGATTTGCTTTTTGAAGTATTCGCAGAAGAGTGTGTTTCCAATATTGAAAAAATGGAGATGCGCATAGGAGGACAATTAAAGCCTCGCGACATGCAAAAGGAAATTTCCAATGCCTCTGAAAAGCTGCTTAAAATAGCGACCCTTTTCCCAACACCTCCCAAGCCTTTAATCCCTAAACAAGTTGATTCTCAACATCCTGGGAATCTCGTCTACAATTCCGCTCTAGCAGAACAACGATTCAAAAGGGAATTACCCGAATTCTTGCGCAAATACCAAGCTGCGATAGATAAAGCGGCGACCTTTGAAATATTTGATGAAGATTGGCCCCGCGAAATCAATTTATATGCTGAGGAGCATGAACAAGAAATCCTAGACGATCTCGATTGCGAAGACGCCCTCGGATCTGTCGTGGATGCAGTAGAAGCTCCTTACATTGGAGCCGCTGCTGCGATCTATGAGGTCTTCAAAAGAGTCAATTCTCAGATAGATATTAGAGACTAACTGCTTCAAAGACTTCTGGGAAATAGTGGCGCAAGAAAGTTCCCAATGTGATTTTTGAATCGCTAATTAGAGGAGTTGCTTGCATATCGGCTCTTCTAACTAGATTGGGGACTTGACGCGGCTGGAAAAGACGCTCTGCTGTATTTATAGATACGTATGCACTCAAAGGAGCTTCCAAGTTTTTCCCCATAAAATTAACGCCACCGAACATATTGCGCACTTCGAGAATTCTGACAAACTCAGCCGAGCGATCTGCCTGCCCAATCTCTGTTGCATCTCTAAGGCCAGGGAAATAGCGATCCCAAAATTCAGCTTTTCGTTCAACCGCTGCCTGTAAATCAATTCCCAACGATGCATTTGTTCGATCGTAGAATCGAATCCTTTCTTTCACTTGATCTAAGTGAGTAGGATCCGCAACTGGGCATCTGAACCAAGACTTAATCAAAATGTCTTTAACTGCTGCATTGTGGTCATCCAACGCAAGGAGCAATGAGGAAAGCGAATGGTATCTCGCATCGGTTAACTTAGTATCGCGATCGTGAATGATCTTGCCTACCTGCCCCAGGAGAAATTGGATCTGGTCTTTCCCAAGCAAATCACCCCGCTTGGCAATATAGCCCCCTTTTTTGTACATTTCCACGTGAGCTTGTTTCTTTATATAGGCCAGAATTTTCCCAGACTGTTCTTCTGTGATCGCATCGCCTTTGATCCCCAATTCTTCTACGATATCGGCAAAGGCTTTATAGGCCACTTCTTCAATTTGATCATGGATCCCCATGACTGTTTCAGTCTTTAGCAATTGCGCTTCCTCGCATGGCGTGCCAAGTTTTCTCGCATTGGCAATAACCCCGGCAGGCCCAAGTAAAGGGACGGGAGAACGGGGTGCAGCACTAAGAGAGGGGGTGGGAGCCGATTTCTCTCTCGATAGAATCTTAGAAAGTCCATATAGAGTGCACACAGCAACGGCGGCAGGTACACTCGCATAGGCTACAGCGGCCAATCCAACTCCCTTAGCGACGGGATTAATAGTTGGGTTATTTAAAGTCCTTTGAATTGCAGATATACACATATTATTAAATCTCCAAAATTAGTTTATTAAGTTGTTAATATTTTACTACTAACCACACTTAATTTAAACTAAACAAAATACTTTACAAATTTCGACTGAAATATTGGGATAGAGGGAGATATGGCTTCAGCAGAGCAATTGCATGAAAAATTTCTTCAAGTCAAACGGTCTACTTGGGAGTGTACCTAACCTTCTTCTAGAGGCTGAGTAGCTTCAAGGACTTTTTCGACTGTAAAAACAGATTTCTAACCCGGCATTCAAACAGGTGATAAATGGCTTTGCCTCGCTAGCGCCATTTGTCACCTGTTTGAATGCCGGGTTAGTACCCTTATTTCTCGTCTAATTTGAACGTGTGGGTTCTCGAAGAAGCAATAATATCGAACAACTATTGCCCCACAAACGGCTTATAACCGTCTCGCCAAGTGACAAGAAAACAGTTCGTCTCCAGGAATTGGTGGCACGAGATACCCCCCAACAATTCCAATAAGCTCGTCCGGCAACGGAGTTTTGAGAACAGCCTTTGCAGCATGTAACTCACAAATCCCAATCGCGACCTTGAAGGCATCCCTTCCGCTTGCAATCAGCGCATCAAAGTTCGGTTGAGTTATCAGGGCTGGGTTTGCAGCATATAACTCACGAAGTCCTTTAACAAACCAAGAGACATTCCATCCGCTTGCAATCAGCGCAGCGCGGTTCGGTTGAGTTATCAGGGCAGGGTTTGCAGCATGTAACATACAAAGTCCCGAGGCGATATCTGGGGAAATGATACCGCTTGCAATCAGCGCATCACGGTTCGGTTGAGTTATCAGGGCAGGGTTTGCAGCATGTAACTCACGAAGTCCCTGGGCGACAAAGAGGGCATACTCACCGCTTGCAATCAGCGCATCAAAGTTCGGTTGAATCATTAGGGCAGGGTTTGCATAACGTAACTCACAAAGTCTGTTGGCGACACTTAAGGCACGCTCACCGCTTGCAATTAGCGCAACGCGGTTCGGTTGAGTTATCAGGGCTGGGTTTTCAGCATGTAACTCAAGAAGTCCATGGGCGACACTCAAGGCATACTCACCGCTTGCAATCAGCGTACCAAAGTTCGGCTGAGTTATCAGGGCAGGGTTTGCATAACGTAACTCACTAAGTCCATGGGCGACATTTAAGGCATCTCTTCCGCTTGCAATCAGCGCATCGCGGTTCGGTTGAGTTATCAGGGCTGGGTTTCCAGCATGCAACTCACGAAGTCCATGGGCGACACTTAAGGCATACTCACCGCTTGCAATCAGCGCATCAAAGTTCGGTTGAGTTATCAGGTCTGGGTTTGCAGCATGTAACTCACGAAGTCCCGAGGAGACATACTCATTCGGGGATTGAAACAGCATGCGACGATACCAGATTTTCTGACATGACCACGGGGCTATTTTGTAGGCGGCAGCGGAAAGCGCCGCTATTGCAAGTGCGGTGGTTAGAGCCCCTTTATTTTCTGAATTACAAACAGAAGAATAAGAGGTATTTATACAATTAATTGCCCCTTTAAAAACCTCAGAAACATCCACAATTAGACAACCATTTATTTTTTACATCTAATTTTACAGAAACATTGAATTTCATACAATGTGTTTATTAAGCGTATACCGTTCGTGATTCAAGAATCGGTTTGATACAAATTTGGCTTGACATGCAAAATATTGAGCATGATTTTCTTAAGCGATGCTGAGCGGGCTCAGCTCATAGCGC
>JANPFC010000063.1:0-5131 GCA_031423235.1 Chlamydiota bacterium
GCAGATTCTTTTGTCTCGTTCTCGTTTGTGTTGCGCTATGAGCTGAGCCCGCTCAGCATCGCTTAAGAAAATCATGCTCAATATTTTGCATGTCAAGCCAAATTTTTATCAAACCGATTCTTGAATCACGAACGGTATAAAATGGGCAATCAGCTAATATTACTGAAAGGTTTAGTATGAAAAAAATACCCATCCACATAGACAACGGCAAGATTGGTCTCTTCTGTAAAAAGTATCATATTGCCTTTTTGGCTTTATTTGGATCAATTTTGACTTCCCATTTTAAAGACACTAGCGATGTCGATTTTTTGGTCAAATTTGAAGAAAACCACACCCCTACATTATTCGATCTTGTCGACATGGAGTCAGAGCTGCGTTTAATTGTGGGACGTCAGGTCGATTTAAGAACTCCAAATGAATTAAGCCGATATTTCCGTGATGAAGTGCTAGCCCAGGCCCAAGTCATTTATGAGGGATAGGGATTTATACACAAACTACCTGTAGAATCGGTTTTTGGGCGGGTTCAAAGCGCCGAAAATCGACTAAAAAAAAGGTGGCTGTATTGGCAATACAGCCACCTTTTTTTTATTCGATTTTAGGCAGCTTTCAATCCCGCCAAAAAGCCGATTCTACAGGTAGTTTGTGTATAGCTCGTTTGGGCCACATGTTAGATTCAACAAGAGCCATTCTAACTTTTCTCCAGAATAGGAAAAGAAGCGACTTAGATAGCGACCGCCTTTTGTCTTCAGGAATTATTCGTGAGTTCATGATCCTTGGAGAGGCTGCCGGGAAAATCAGCGAGAAAACACAAAAGCAATATCCTGAACTACCCTGGAAACAATTGATCGGTATGCGTAATCGCTTGATCCATGCATATTTCGAGGTAGACAACGAAATCATTTGGATGACGGCAAAAAATAAATTGCCGAATTTTTGCATTCAATTGGAAGCCATTGTCTCCGAAATGGAAGCTGGTCCCTAAGAAATTGACTGCAAATTTAGGTGCAGGAGTTCCTGAAGACTCCTCGAGCCTCTTACCGCGATATCTCGGGCTGAGCGTTGAAATTCAGCACTCCGCAATCTGTCCAATCCTTGAATAAGACCCTCATTTAGATCCCTTTGCGCCTCTTGTAATGAGCTCCTAATTTCTGCAATTTGTTGAGGTGTGCGGTCTCCCACTTCCTCGTTGATCGATTGCAAAATAGCATTCTCTACTGCCAACGAAATATGTTCCGATAAGATGCGGGGATTTTTTCTAAGTTGTCCTGTCATCTCAATAAAGAAGGCGTTCAACCCCCTAACAACAGCTGGATTTTCAGATTGTCTACTAGGACTTCGAGCAGGGGATGCTGGAGCGGCTGGGGCAGCAGGTTCAGACTCGAAAAGGGAACCATCGAAATAACTCTCTTCTTCGACTATCTCTGGGATGGAAGGGGGCACTAAAGAGGTATTATCAATAAATGAAATGGACGATAGATTTCGCTTTTGCGGCGTCGTATGCACCATGACATTTCCGGGGTTGGCCTCTGGCTTCTGAATGAGCGCATAGGTGCCATCTGCATTCATCTCAAAACGGGCAAATCGATCGAAATTGCCGCTAAATATATCGAACATCGCAGCCTTGCCAAATTCACGCATCATCTGATTCCAAGAAGACTGCTTGAGGCGAAAAATATCTCCGGAGCAGCAAAGCTGAGACAAATTCATCCCTTCTACGCGATTCATGGCGATCAGCTCAAAGGGGCCTGGCGTAAATGAAGGTTTTTCTTTTTTAGTGGGGCTGACAAATAATGTGGAGGCACTTTGAGGGACTGATTGCATGACCGGGACATCGAGACCAAAAGCTTTTGCCAAATCGTTGCAAGCCCGTTCGTCTTTCGCAGCTTTGCGAGGGATCCACTTTAAAACAATCCCCATCTGCTGGTCATCTGGCCCCGCTGGGCCGAAAGCCTGAGCCGGCCCCCTGCCTACCAGCGTGTACCCGCTCGACCCGTGGGCGGCAGCTCTCAAATCGGCCCCCAAAACTCCGTCTGATAAAGATTTTTTGAAATGAGACAAAGTCGCTTCTGTTCGCTCTGGAGTTACGAGCCTTTCCGCCATAGGCCCGCTTTGGCCAGACACGCGCTCAAATAGAGCCCTTTTCAGAGGCCTCTCAGTCGGAGAGCCCTTCTGATCATCGACAGAAACTTGAGACGAACCAGTTACAGCAGGAATCATGAATAAACCTTTGTTTTATTAAAGGCATTATACACGAAATTAACTTAATTATAAATTAAACTAAATCATAATAGGGGCTAATTGAGCTGCTGGCATTCGAGCTGGCGCTGGAACTGGCACAGGTACGACCCGCTTCTCCCGGATCATGCCAAGTATGACCATCATCAGCCGTTGCCATTTTGGGTGGTTATCAGGGTCCGCTATCTGATCGGGGACATTCGATAAAGCGCCATTGAGAAGGGCCCCTTTTTCAGCGGCGCTCAAAGCGTTATTCCCCTCTACCCAGGCTCTTAAGTAATCCAAGATTTTATTCCGCATCATGTTCAATGGATCGATGGCAAGAAACCCCATCGCATCATAAAGTCTACGCCGAAACATCTCCATCAATTGCACTTGCAAGGGAAGAGCAAGCGTCTCTTTGAACACAAGCTCAGTCAAAGTGAAGCTCTCCATCTCCTCCTCGCTTAAGGGGTAGAGTCCCCGCTTTAAGCTCATGGTAACCGCCTCATAAAGATGGACATCTTCTGCCGTATCCTGCATCTCTTCATTCTCCCGCAATCTGGAGACCAGCTCCTTATAGAGCACTTCAACCCCAGCAAGTCTCGCCTTTTGCATCGTGTAGCGAACTTCATCTTCAAACGCCTTATGCGGATCGACGGGAACTGCTGCATTTTGAAGCGGCACAGTAAATCCAGTTAAAACCTCTTTGGAGGCCCGTTTCATGGCGAGAGAGCAATAGTCCCCTCCCTCGACAGCTATTTTAACAAGAGCGTCTTCCTTCTCCACTTCCGTCGTTTCTGGTTTGAGGAGGAATGGGATAATTCTTGCCGTATTTTGGACAGCATCTCTCAAAAGATGCTGCTCCCCTTCAATCGGACGGTCGCCATTGATCTTGCCCACATAAAATTGGAGCTGCTGTTTGACCCAATTTGCGACAAACTCCTCTTTGTTTCTAAACCCTTTCTCATGCGCAAGGATCTGAACCCACTCTTGAAACTGGTTTCTGTGATTTGTTTGCAGCTCTATGAACCGATCCCGATTTTGCTGCTCATTCAAACGCCAGTCGTTTTCAAAAAAGAGGCGCTTGGCCTCAGGAAATCTCTCTTTTACATAGAGAATAAACCGCTTATCATCGGTCACCCTATTGAATAGACGCGTATAGGCAGCAGGCTCAGTCCATCTCACTCCAACAGCATCCCAAAGGCGGGTTAGTTCAGTGAAATTCCTATTTTCTGGAAGCTGCATGACGGGCTCAAAATCTTTTGTCATGAATGCAGGGTTGATCTCGTAAGCATCGTTTTCTGCCGCTAAGACCGCTTGAATCTCTCTTGCGTTCATCACTCTTCTTTCAACAAGAGGCGCATCGCATTCCTCTAAGAGGGGATGATTTTCCACTGCCCTCGTTAATTCATCCAACTGCGGAGGCCTTCCTCCTCTGAAGAACCATCTGATAATTTGGTCTTTCATCTGAAGCAAAGCGACTCGGATCGCGCCACTGATTCTCTGGTGCACCAATAGGTTTACCGATGGGATCATGAGTAAAAGGCTGCCCCCTGCCATAACTTGAGAGAATAATGACCCTGTAATAAGAACGCCGGCCATTGAAATCACAGGCATCCATTTTTCCATAAAGAGGCTCACACTTCTTGGAACAACCCCAAGATCATGATCCAAATACTCGTAAGAAACGGCGAGCAATGCCCCTAAAGCCATTGCGGTGTGGCCAAAAAAGAGGAGGACAGCGCCTGATACGATGAGTGCCAAACGGATCACATTGCTCATGTTTTTATTCACAAATTCGAGAGCTTGTACTGCAATATGGCTTAATCTTGTCGGAAGCTTGAACGGAATCCTCGGTATTTTGTTAATCCATCCGGAAAGTCCATGGCTTGGGCTTGCAGTGAACTTAGCGGTTGCAAAATGCCTTACCTGCCCATCGATTGTAAAAGTTCTCGAACCATCCGTTGGAACGTCCAGCTCTTTGCCCGTATCGTAATGGAAAACTTGCCGTTCAGTTTTTAATTTGATGCAGCCGGGAACCTCATTCGGAATTTCAGCTCCGATGAGATGATGGTGATCCATCCAACCTCCGCCCGGGTTTCGGACAGCCGCAGTGCCTATAACGGGCTCTGCCATTTCATTTCCCAGTTTGTAATAGCGGGTCCTTCCATTAACAGTCACTTCTGTGAAATTATCTTCTACCTCCCAATCAAGCAAGACACGAACTCTCGCCCCATCGAGATCCATTTCTCTTACGTCCCCATTATTTACTTCCCCATCCGCCAACCTGCGATAGTGGAAGCGCTTCATAACGCCATTTTGCTCAAAGAGCGCGCTGCTTTCGACCGACCAAGTCATATCTCCGCCCACAGCAAAATGGCGCAGCTGCCCCTCAACAAGAAGAGAGACCGTCCCGGCAACGGGAGCATCGACCCGTTCGCCCCGTTGATAGTACTTGATCTGCTCTGCCACGGGACACTTTACGCTGCTTTCGTAGAAGTGTTCTTTGACTGCGCAAGAAATGATCGATAGAGGGAAAGCGACGATCGGGTGGAACAGGATGCGGAAGAAGAGAGCTACTGAAGAAAGGGGGCCGGTGGTTGCATCGGCTACTTCCGCTAACACTGATCCTGCCCACATGGCTTGGCTGCCCATGGGGACCGCAGCGAGGAGATCGTTGCCGCCTTGCGTGACGTTGCGCACTTCGATCCGATGATTCGTGCTAGAAATGCTGGGAGACCAGGTAGTGATAAAGTTGGTAAGCGCAGAAACCGTCATCTCATCCTCCAAAAAAAATTGGAAGAGAGATTAAAGATTAATAAAGAAAAAATCAATACATTTTTCCCTCTGCGTCTGGCGCGTCTCGGGGTTTGCTTTGCCTCTGCGATACCTTCTTGTGAGAGTTGTGTGAGCA
>JANPFC010000064.1:0-5932 GCA_031423235.1 Chlamydiota bacterium
CCAAATATGAATACGACTCTCATGGAAGAAAGATCGAGGAAAGCCGCGAGGGCAGAGTCGTTGTATTTGGATACGATGTTTTAGGCCGCCTCTCGAGCCAAACGCATATGAATGGCGTTCAAATTGTTTCCCAATTTGACGCGGCCGGCAATCTCAAAGAAAAACAAAGGAGCAATGCATCAGACGCCATATTGCATCGAGTCTCTTACACGTATAATGCCGATGGGGATCGAGAGTCCATCACTTACTACCCAAATAATAGGTCGGCTAAAACTACATTTTCCTACGACACATTGCGCCGCCTTACGGGGGTAACTGACCCACTGGGGTTTACTACTTCTACAACATACGATGAGTCTAAAACCAATTCTCTTGGCCAGCGAGTTTTGACTAAAACCATCACGGATCCGAATAATATTTCCACAGTCATCACCTACGATCCCTATAATCGCGAAGCGATCCGAAAAATCTCCAACCTCAGAACAGAAGAGCGGTGCTATGATCCCGTAGGCAATCTCCTTCAAATTACTGAAGGAACTCGCATCACTCGATATACTTACAATTCGCTCAATCTCACTGAAACCCTGACTAGGGCCTTTGGGACTCCGGAATCTCGTGTGACAACTTACGGCTATACGCCTTCTGGTCTTCTTAAAAGCAAAGTCCAGCCAAACGGCATAGCGTTGAACTACACCTACGACCCGTATAATCACCCAAAGACATTGGTTTCTTCCGACGGATCTCTTTCCCATCTGTTTACCTACAATTCAAATGGAGATCTCCTTCATGCATCAGATAATACACATGCAGTCGATCGAACTCTGGATCCATTTGGCAATACGTTAACTGAAACTGTCGATGGAAAATGGACTCTTATCAAAACGTACGATTGCTTGGATAGACCCCTCACTCTGAATCTTCCCGATCAAAGCTCCTTTCGCTATACCTACAACCCCGTTTATCTTAAAAAAATCGAACGGCTCTTCTCCTCTGGAGAGGTTCTCTACACCCATACTTATGAATCCTATGACTTAAATGGTGCCCTTCTAACGGAGACCTTACCCTTCAATCTCGGAGTTCTAACGCACGACTACGATCTAAATCGAAGGCTGAGCTCTCTTAGTTCTCCTTATTTCGCTCAAACCCTCACCTATGATCCAGCCGGCCGGGTCAAAAACATTTCCTCAGAAGGTTTTTTTACATATGACGATCTCGATGAACTGACCTCCGAGTCTTCGCATACATACTCATATGATTCTCGGTACAATCGAACTGCTAAAGATGATGCCATCCTCACGCATAACGATCTCGATGAAGTTCTCAACGTAAATTATGACTTAAATGGGAATCTCGCCCAAAAAGACTCTTTTGCTCTGTCCTACGATCTCCTAAATCGCCTTATCAAAGCCCAAAGCGATAATGAACTCCTGACTTTCTCCTATGATCCTCTTGGCCGTCGTTTATCGAAAACTTCTGACGAAATAGAATTCTATCTTAATGATGGGGTGAATGAGGTTGCTTCACTCAACTCAAATGGCGCTCTGAAAGACATCCGCATTCCGGGCTATCGCAATCCCATAGCCATCGAGCTCGGGGGAAAAGTTTTTATCCCCATCTCTGATTGCCGCGGGAATGTCCGCAGGCTGATTGATCCGTATGCACAAGTCTTCCAATCCTATGACTACACAGCCTTCGGAGAAGAAACGACTTTGACCGGGAGGCCATACAATCCCTGGCGGTATGCTAGCAAGCGGTTTGATGCGGAACTGGGCCTTAGTTACTTTGGCCACCGCTATTATGATGCTTGTCTTGGCCGCTGGATCAACACTGATCCTGCAGGGTTCGTTGATGGAATGAATCTTTATGCCTACGTTTTGAACAACCCGCTTCGTTTCCATGATCCCGACGGACGAAGTATCGGAGGTTTTGTTCTCGGATTAGGGGAAATCGTATTAGGCGGAACCCTAATGATTACGGGCGGCATTCTGGAGGTTGCAACTTTAGGGGCCTATACGATTGGGTTTGGGTTTCAAGAGGCCGCAGGATTGGCGCTAATCGGCCATGGGCTCTCTCTTACAACTACCCATGCGCAAGACATGTCTTTTTCTGGATCAAGGAGAGGTTCGATGGATTGGGGACTTGGAAGTAGCTCCTCTTTGCCTCAAATTGCCTCAAATTGCCTCAAATGGTTATGGTAATGTGATTGTCAAGGACAGTCAAAAATCTGAGAGTGGAAAAAAGCAATCTCCAAGAACTGAGCCTAAGAATCTTGAGGAACAATTGACTCTTGAAGAGGCGAAGACAAATGAAGGGAAAAGAATAATGGAGAACGAGATTAATGATCCAAAATACCCAAAGAAAGACTGGAAAAAACAACAATATGTTCATGAGAATTTTGAAGGGACTGGAAAGACAATTCATTATTGGGAGAACATTCAAACTGGCGAGAAGCACGGATTCAAGTTTAAGGACTAGGTCTCAATGAGAGTTGAATGTAAATATAACATAGGTAAACAAATCCCGGAAAATTTCGTTGGTTATGTATCTTTGGACAAAAAAATCCCTCTAATTATCGGGAAACAGTATGTGGTATATGCCTTAAGTGAATTTTACAAGAATATTTGGTATTGTATATATGACGAGTATTGCACTTCTTATCCCATGTGGACTCCTTCGCAATTTTTTGAATTAACAGATAACCACTTGTCTCGTCATTGGGTTTTTTCTTTGAAAAAAGATTCTTCAACTACTGATGTAGCACAAGAAGATCTACGTTTATTTTTTGGATTTCCAGAATGGGCAACTGAATTAGGTTTTTACGATAGGCTTACCGACGGAGAGGAAAAGGAGGTTGCATTATTTAAAACGTACAAAGAACTAATGGATTTAGAATTTCCTGACTCTGCTATTTCCGATAGAGCTCAAATAGGCGATTCCGAGTGGCTCATTTGTCCTGATTGCTTGGATGCTTGGAATAGTCCTGGTGACAAAGATGGAATGGCTATTTGCCCAAAATGTAAGAAGATGATGCACAATCCTAGGTATACTGCCGGCATATGAACTTTATATTCTTAAAAATCCCGGTTACTTTTCACCCCTCCTTTTGGCTGTTTTTGCTATTGATCGCATTCCAGAGCGGTTATCCAAGTCTTGAAATACTGATCATACTCGGGATCATAAGTTTCTCTCTATTGTTTCATGAATATGGCCATGCTCTAACAGCTCTGTATTTTGGACAAAATCCAGAAATACACTTGGTTGCCTTTGGCGGGTATGCATCATATAAAAGTTATGGTCTCTCAGAAAAACAACAATTTCTAATCACCCTTAATGGTCCGGTATTCACCGGCCTGCTTATTTCTTTATCATATTTTTTGCTAAAATCTCACCTGTTTAGTGGATATTATATTAACTACTCCCTTTATTATGTTATGAAATTAAATATGTTTTGGCTTGTTGTGAATCTTATTCCTTTATACCCCTTTGATGGCGGGCAACTATTGAGATCTTTATTGATCGCAAAATTGGGTGATGAAAATGGGCTTAAAATTAGCCTAATCATTGGCAATATTTGTGCTATTCTCGGTTCCACATATTTTCTGTGCAACCAATACTACTACTTTGGTGCTCTCTTCTTATTTGAAGGATTTAAAAATCTTCAGACTTATTACCAATCTGGTTTTGGTCGAACCAAATCTAATAACTTTAGTCTCTATAATAAGGGCATACAGGCTATGGAAAACAATGAACCCGAAAACGCCAAAGCGATTTTCAAAAAGTTAATAAAGTCGAAGGATAGCTACATCAAGAATTTTGCTACTGAAGGGTTGGCGACAGTTCTAGACAAAGAGGGGAAAAGAAAAGAGGCATATCATCTGCTTCTAAAGTCTGATCTGGATTCGTTGAAGAGGGGAAAATGCCTTCTTTGTAAATTGGCCTTCGATGAAAAAAATTACTCGATAATCGATACGTATTCACGGGAAATCTATGGGATTAATCCCTCTTTCGAAACAGCTCTACTTATTTCAAAAGCTTATGCCTGTCTTAACAATCCTGAGCTATCTGGTGGCTGGTTGCGAACTGCTTCAATGTTTCCAACTGTCCCAAATGATTCCTTAAAATCACTCTTGGAGGACAAAACCTTTGATCCCATAAGAGAAAATGAAGTTTTCCAGCAGTGTACTCAAGGGATGATTAACCCGGCAGTCAAATAAGAGCTGCTTTAGGCGCCGTCTTCGGGGCGCATGAGCGGGAAGAAGAGAACGTCTCTAATCGACTCGGCATTCGTAAAGAGCATCACGAGTCTATCGATCCCAACACCTACGCCGCCAGTTGGAGGCATCCCTTGGCAGATCGCTTCTAAGAACTCTTCATCAAGCGGATTTGCTTCCACATCCCCTTTTTCCTTCTTCTCAGCCTGATCTACAAGCAGTTTGCGCTGCAGTTCTGGGTCGTTAAGCTCAGAGTACGAGTTGCACATCTCTCTACCCAAGATAAAGCTCTCAAACCGCTCTACAAACCCCTCTTTCCGCAATACAGGATCGCGGTGGAGTTTGCATAGGGGAGTGGTCTCGATTGGGTGGTCGATGATGTGGTGGGGCTGAATGAGGTGCTTTTCAGCAAATTCTTCGAACATGATGGCAATCAGAGCGCCTCTAGGTGCGTGCTGGATCCCTTTTGGATCTATGTGCGTCTCTTTCAAAAGGCGGGCGCGCATCTCTTGCTCCGACATTGTGTCTACATCGATGTGGCCATAGGTTTTAATCGCCTCTTTCATGCTCATCCGTTTCCAAGGAGCTTTTAGATCGATTACATAGGCGGTCCCTTCTCCTTCCGGAGTGAGCCTAACCTTTGTGTCGCCGAAGAGGCTGAGGGCAACAGCTTCGAATAGACCTTCGGTAAAGTCCATCATGTCGTTATAGTCCCATCCTGCGGCGTAGGCCTCGAGCATGGTGAACTCAGGATTGTGCGTCCGGTCGATCCCTTCATTGCGGAATACTTTGCCGATCTCATAGATCTTCTGCATGCCGCCGACAATCAGTTTTTTCAACGGAATTTCCAGCGAGATGCGTAAAAACATGTCTTGGTTCAGCGCGTTGAGGTGCGTTGTGAAAGGTCTTGCTTGCGCCCCGCCATATGTGTTTTGCAGCACTGGCGTTTCCACCTCTTCAAATTGCCTTTCTTCAAGATAGTTTCGGATGGCCAAATGGATACGGGATCTATTACGGAATCTCTCGAGGGACTCTTGATGGGTAATTAGATCGAGCCAACGTTTTCGGTAGCGGACGCCTTTATCAGCGAGGCCTGAGTGCTTGTCGGGCAGGGGAAGGAGCGATTTGCACAAAAGGGTCACTGTTTTGGCAAAAATAGTGAGTTCGCCTTTTTGTGTTTTAAAGAGGTGCCCTTCGATGCCGATGATATCGCCGAGGTCCAGCTTTTTCTCAATGAATTTAATCGGCGTGACTTCTTCATTTGGAGTAAGACCATGGACTTTCGTCAGATCTCTATTAAACATGATCTGGATCCGGCCCGTTTCATCCTGAATATGGCCAAAAGCGTTTTTGCCCATAGCGCGGAAGAGGACGAGGCGTCCCGACACAAACACGTGCTGCGAGTTGCCGGCTGCGGCATCGTCGTGGTGGCCCACTTCCTTTCCTTCTGATTCCAGGACAATCTGCGCAGCCTTCTGCGTATTGACGTATTTGGGAGGGTAGGGGTCTATTCCTAACTCTCGTATTTCGGCTAGTTTGCGGGTCCGGTTTTGGAATTCTTCGTGGCTATGATACTCAGGAACAGGAAATGGCATAATGATTCTCTATGTATATCAGCTATCAAAGTTACTGCTTCAGATAGGTTTTTGTCCAGAAAGGTTATACCGATTGTGATTCTAGAATCGAGGGAATATTTTTTACCACCCGCGAACAGGGTTCGC
>JANPFC010000065.1:0-9133 GCA_031423235.1 Chlamydiota bacterium
GCAGATTTTGAGTCCCAGTAGCGTTGCGGAGCTCGCCGCAAACTCAGCGAGTTTGCAAGAGCGAGCAATGCGCTGGGGCGCAAAAGATGCTCACCAAAATTCACCAAACCTAACGGTTCGCCGTATATTGAGCTCGGTTCAAAACATACCGCGCCTCAACCCAAGCCCGCATTCCTATCGCATCTTCGACCGAGAACGATTTAACAACTTGAATAATATGAAGCCTTTCAGCAAGAGCAACCGCTTGCTGTACATCGGGGAAGTTGGTGTCGTCTATCCACAAAACAGTATTTTCCTTAGCTAGCTTTCTAAAATTGACGATATCGTCAAGGCATGCCGCAAATAGATGGCAGCCGTCGATATAGATCAAATCGAACCTCTCATTTGGATTATCTTTAGAATACTTATCGATCGATTGGCTGGAATCCCCTTCTACAAAGAGAAATCGCTCTTTGTATTTACCCTCCATAAACTCCACGCCGGCATTCGTATAATAGTGCAAATTGATATCGAATGAGACCACTTGGCTATTTTGAACAAATTCCAGAAAGATCTCCGAGGTATGTCCTGCATTGAATCCCACCTCGGCAATCTTCTGAATCCCAGGCAGTTTTCTCAGCTCCTCGACAAATATATATCTCTGTTTAGGAGAGATATACCCTTCATCGATGGGTGTACCAGCTGGTGTTAAATGGTACCCATTTTGGGTTAAAAAGCGGTCGAGTTCGGTGCTTTGTGCCTGCAAGAGGGCAACCCCCCAACATAGAAATATGGCTTTCATGGCATTCCCATTTGCTTGCGCAATGGAACTACGAAACGTTCCATTGAATGGTCTACGACTTCATTCAACCCATCCAAGTAAGCGGGCCAATTTTCGGGCATTATGTGAGAAACCCATAAGCTATAGCGCTTCAATTTCATATAGAGGTAACTGCCTGACCGGCTCCAGTAATGGTTCACGACTAAACGGTCATAGTAAACTTTATCTGTGCGCCCGTTCTCATCAACATTCCGTTCTTTATTTGAATTTACATTATAAAACCCCTCTTTATAGATCACATAATGAGGATGTTTGCAATTTTTAACGTACTCTGGCCTCACAATAGATTTAACTCCTAAGTGAGTCGTTCGATCGATAGGAGCCGCCATCACGAGCGCTTCGATCATCAGTTTTTCTGGAGGCAGATCGAAAAGCCACGAATCTCCAAAAACTTTCCAATTGAAGCAAACGCCAGCAAACTCTTCGTAATCTTTCAGAATATCAGGAACCTGAGTACCGTTCGCGGGAGTCAAGAATTCATCTATATCGATGAGAGCCAACCATTTCGTTTCACCCTTTGCGTGCTTGATGCAATTCACATAGGCGGCTGGCTGCACTTCATAAATCCAATTTTCCCAGGAGTCGGCTTGAATAGGCCATTCAAACAGTTCGATCTCGCCCGAATCAATATAAGGCTTTAAAATGGTAAGGTAGTGGTCTGTACTGCAGTTGTTATAGAGATAGAAATGTTGAACTCCAACCAATTTATGGAACTCGATCCACTCTTTTAGATAAGGAGCTTCATCTTGAAAAATAGCCCCAATGGCCAATTCATACCGATAACTGTTTGCCCATATGTTCAAACACAATAAAATCGCGAAAACCTTCATTTTCATCTTAATCCGTCTAAGTAAAATTGGACGTTGGGCCGGGTTTCTAACTGAAATTGTTCACTTTCTGCACACACTAAATTTCCAAACCAGGTCAATGGTTCGCACCCTAATCGCCATGCTGAAACAGAGAGACTTAGCTCTTCAGGCCACCAGGTCATACTTGAATAGAGGTTTCCTGTCTCATTATACCAAGTCTCAAGAAGCTGAATGGCTCTGCTGTCCTCCATGTTTAATCCGATCATCGATGAAGAAATATGAGGGATATCAACATACAAATCCTGAGTAATATTTAGAGCTTCCGCTGCTTTGGGGAGATGGGTTGGGAAATTATCCTGCAGCGAGCCAACGGTAGTAAAAAAATGCCCCCTCCGCTCAATTTCAGAAAAGACAGTTTCAAAACCGCATAAAGGATGAATGGCTAAATCGATCCAAAGAACCTGCTTAAACCCAAGAAGTCTTGCCTCCTGCAAAAAAGCTACCTTAAAGGAATAGGGGACGTGGCAAATTTCCAGCCCTCCGAATTGCGTATTTGGGAAGCCCCCAATCCGAAGGAGGACATGGCCGCTGTAGCCGCTATTTTCTATTTCTGCGAGCAGTTTTCTTGCTTTCTTAGGGTAGATGCCATTCGATGATCCATATAAAACAATACACCTATCCATTGAACTTCCCTCAATGTTAAATGCATATTTTTCATAAATAGGCAATCCATTGTCAGGGCCTGTTAATTTAAGATCTATTATCCGTTTTAACCGTGCGGGACAAGGAGGATCCGCATACCGTAAAAGGTCTAAATACTTCCTTTCGCCCGTGCCAAGATACTGATCGATCAGACGATATTCTTCTAATGTGGGGTGATTCATGTCGCCTATCGCTGACCAGAGCCGCGCAAGCTCTTCATCTTGATACGAGGCAAAGAGCTTGAATGCCAGCAAAATGGCGAGGTATACCCAACATGATTCAAAAATTGGCCGATGGGCGGGATTGAAAGCTGCCGAAAATCGATTAAAAAAAAGGGGGACGTATTGGTTTAATACTGCCCCCATTTTTTTAATCGATTTTAGGCGCTTTGAACCCGCCCATCGGCCAATTTTTGAATCATGTTGGGTATAATACTTTATCTTCATTTCTTGTCCATATAGTGAGGGAGGTTATTGTCAGTGAGCGAACCTGCGGCATGCGATACAATATCCTTATTGACGCAGTACATCTTTATGTCGGGAACTAACCAAAAATCCATATCGTAAGGGAGAAAAATTCCATACGTTTTGAAATAATTCAGAATCTTCTTCATCCCCGAGCGGCGGACAATCATCGAATAAGCTCCATAGCGCATACCAATTCTGGAGAGGTTTTCGCCAACCAAATAAAAGCGATTCAAGAAAGTGTCTAGAGTTTCGATGCAAAAATTGGGTCTTGCAGCGAGAGCGCGGCAAGGAACATGCTTGCCAGAGACGTCTTTCGTATCTGTATCGGTAAAAAGAATATCCCAATCCGGGGCGATCCCATCGAGATTGCGGATCAACCCCGGAATTATCCTCGGGTCATCGACAGCTTCAACATCATCTTCCATTACCCAAATTGTCTGATAGCCAGAGTCATACGCGTCTTGCAAAACAGAAAGATGGCTCAACACAATTCCCATGGAGCCTCGAGAAAGTCCCATTGAAAAATAGGTTTCGCCATCATCTTGAATGATCTGGTTGCTTCGGTATAGAGTTCCATCAATCTCATGGTAGACAGATCCAAGGAAATTTTCTCTAAGAGCACCGCCGGTGAACTTAACTCCAAGCTGAGTAATCGATTCAATGGGAAGCTTCCATCCATTCACAGCAGAAAACCGATAGGGAGATATCCCATAGAATTCCAACCCATATGAAGCCTTAGAGAATTTTTCGGGTCTTTCATCTAAGTTAATCATGTAAATGTAATCAATCTCCTCAAAGACATGTCTATTTGGTTTAGCCTCAATTTTACAAAGAAACTTCTCTAATGGGTAAGAAGATGGATGGTTTAAAAAATTCGACGCATTTGGAAAGCAATTCAAAGTTCTCATAGCAGCATCGAAAATTTCTTTTTTCAAGAAGATTGCATTTCCATTTTCACCCTCCCAATACCAATGAGAAAGAAGGGTAAATCCGGCTAATTCCAGAAAGAATTTTAAGTTTGCATATCCGTTGTCAAAAAGGTGAGTCGGGGTATAAATAACGCTTGCGTTCCGCAAAAAAGCAGAATGTTTCATGAGAAGCTCAAGTTCAGCCCCTTTACTTTCAATCCAAATAAAATCATACTTCTGATCTCGAGTAGCTTCTGTAAAAAACTTTCCTTTGGGCCACCAATGAGTGCAGTTTTGTTGAGCGTTATCCGATGGATTCATGGCTAAAATATTCGGATTGTATGGGATGAACTGGCCTACAAGAAAAAATCTTTCATCTCCATCTGGAGTGCTAAAAACCCCTTCGAACTTGTAATTGCCAGCGTGTCCGAGGATACAAAACAAGAGCAAAAGACTAATTTTCAAATGGTTCTTTTTTAATAAAGACAGCATTCCCTTGAAATCCCTCTGCATACCAATGAGCTAGCAATTTAAAGCGCGACTGTTCGAGAAAAGCTTTCAGCTCTCTGTATTGGGTCATTCCTTTTCTAAAATCGAGGAAGTTGGTCTCTGTATAAAGGATTTTGACTGTATCCAATATTCTGGGAGAGCTTTTTAACACCTGCAATTCGAGCCCTTCGAGATCGAGCCACATAAAATCGATATGATCGACCCCATTTGCCGAGCACCAATCATCCAAAATTACGCAAGGGACAATAACCTTGGGCCCTTTATAATGAACGGCTTGCCAATCGGAAGCCTCCAAAAGAGAACTTGCCCCTTCAAATACTGGATTATCGCCCGTTGTCCCATAGCAAACGTGCAAAACGGCCTGTCCATTATAATCATTGACAGCCAGGTTGTATCCAAAAATATTGCCAATCCCAAATGTCGTTTGTTTTAGCATTTCAAAAGCATTCGGATTCGGTTCGAAGGAGATCACTTTTCCCAAAGGCCATCGAGCCGCAAAGCGAACGGTATCTTCGCCATAATGCCCCCCAGCTTCAAAGATGACCGGATCCTCGGGAATAAATTTTGCAATCACCTCTAAAGGATGATACAAATCTTCCTCGTAAATTTTTACCCCTTCATATCTCTGCGGATACTGTTGGCAAAAGCCCTGAACGCATAGCAAAATCGCAATTATTTTGAGCATAGTTCCTTCTTCTCCAATTTTTCTAAGGGAAAGATCCTATTCTTCTCGGCCATTTTTCGCCATTCTTCTGGTAAATTTTCGTTCACTAATAGCTGATCGCATGCATTTAACGCTTCTTCATAATGGCCGACGTAGAAAGCGCAAATCGACATTTGGAAGAGGAGGCCGTACTCTTCAATCCAATCCTCATTGAAAAGGGCATCTTTCTCTTCAGGCTTCGGGAGGAAATCCTTAATCTTAAGAATTTCATATGCTTTCGCATAGTTTTCCCGCTTGTTATACAGTTCGGCCATGAAATAGATCGGCTCGCACCGATGCGGGCGGAAGGCAAACGCGTCTTTGTATGCCTCGATAACAACAGCTACCGGCAAGCCCAAATCTTTCAGCATATGGCCGATCTGCAGCTTGGACCAAAAAACCTCTTCGTCCCAGCCGCCCATAGCCGCCCGTTTTTGGAAACATTCAATTGCCTTTCCCTTCTCTCCACAGTCGCGGTAGCTTTCCGCCAGATAGAATGCATAACGGGAATTCCATGGCTCGCTCTTGAGTCCTTCTTCTAAAAGCCTCACATTTTTCAGAAATTTTTCAACACCTTGCTTGTGAGTGGCTCCATCATCAATCGAGGTGTAGTGAACTCCCTCTAAAATCGCCGTGCTATGCTCCTCATCGCACCCCAAATATTCGTGGGTTACGCCGACCCATTTCCAGGGCAAGTCTCCCTTGACGATTTGGGGTTTCTGATACGAAAAGCCTTTCGTTCCCCGCCACATGTTGTACTGGTCTTCAGTCAAATCGGGCATCTCAAAGCCCTCATCATACTCCAGCACATCATCGGCATCCATGAACAAGATATAATCGCCTTTGCCCATCGCCAAATCAAATGCTTCGGATCTCGTCTCACCCCAATTTTTCCAGGGCCGTTCATGCAGCTCGCCAGGGATCCCTTCCATATGGGCTTGAATGATTTCCTGCGTCCCATCAGTTGAGCCGGTATCCATAATGACCCAGTAATCGATGATCCCCTTCACAGAGTCCAAACAGCGGCAGATCACATCCGCTTCATCTTTCACAATCATATTTAAGCAGATTGTTTGCTCAGTTCCATAGGCAAATAGCACGCAAAAGAAAATCAAAATTCTTAACACGTTTCTACTCCTCTGCTATAGAATTCAACTGCCTTTTCGCAGGGTAATATGTAACATATGCGAAGGGACCTTGATAATATACACTTGCAACCGATGCTATGCCATAGGTAACTTCTTCATTTTGCTTTCTGTTATGGTCTATGTATTGGTTCATATCAGCATCGACTAATTGCAAAAAAAGACCGTTTCTGTACACTGCGTATCCGAGTATTTCCGATAATGGATTGGGCTGCCAGCTTATAACATTGTAGTACTCAGTAAAAACACCCAAATTATTGGCAACCTGCGATACATCTAAATCCGTAGGAGGAGTTAAAACAGTTCCCTCGCCTGTAACAGCGTGAATCGCCGTATTTGTACCATTATAATTCACCCAAACTGCAGCCGTGTAAATTGAATTCTCATTTGTAATAAGAGCAACACGAGGATAGGCATTTCGATCTCCAATCGAAATCAAAAAAGTATCACCCCAATATCCTGAGTGGAAACTATTCAGATTGCTACTCATACAATTAATAAACAAAGAGGAACTTTCACCGCTTGATAAGTTAAGGAATATTGCATCGCCAGCACTGCCTACAGCCAAATCCTGATTACATTGATAGAAGTTGATTACAACTGTTTCTGAGTTGCTCCAAGGTTGGCCTTTAGGTTTTATCCGTTCTTCAAGATTAAACTTACTTCCATCATAAGAGTTGCTCCATAATAAAATAGCATTCCCGTACCCATCGTACCTAACTAAAACATCTGCAGGGATCCGAATTCCAGGTTTAGACATATCCATTGGAGAGGTCCATGCATCATTTAGAGATTTGGTCGCTATCTGGAGTATTACGTTTGCGTATTCTGAACCGTTGTCATCAAATCTGTACCAAGCAGCCATCACATTTCCATTTGAATCAACAGCCGCCTTCGGATATCCGCAATTTTGATTCGGTGTTGAAATCGGAAACTCATTGCTCCAATTTTCGTTTAGAACCTTTGTTGCTGCATGGATCCTTTTCACTGAGTCAACAAAGCTTGTCCAAATGGCCGCAATGGTTCCATTAGTTCCGATTGCAATATAGGGAGTAGTGGCTTCAGTAGTTAATATTATATCTGGCGTCGAAGGCCAACTTTGTCCCGCCAATTTTGTCGCCGCTTCAATATTCCCATTTCTCACCCAAATCGCGGCGACATTTCCACTTGCGTCTAGAGCAAGCTGGCAAGAAGAGGCACCCGCGCTGGATATAACAGCGTATGAACCCCAGTACCCAGCAGATGGTTTAACCGCGGCATTGACAGTCCCGTTTTCTAACCAGATTGCCGTGGCATTTCCTTCGAGATCTACAACCAGACGAACAGAGGATGCTCCCTCATTGGATAGTGTAGCAGCATAGCCCCATTCCCCCATCAAAGACTTTGATCTCGATTTAACGATCCCGCTTTCCATCCATACTGCAACCACATTCCCGGTCGGGTCTATACCTATTTTAGGCCATGATGCATTCACTCCTTCAGTAGAAAGAAGCTCTGGAGGAAAGGACCATTCGAGATGCCTCGCCATGAGACTTATAGGCGCACATAATGCAAATAAAGAGAATAAAACATACATAGTTAATACCCCATTTTTTTGAGAACATCTGGTACAAACCGGTAAATCGCTTTTTCTTGATCCTCAATGGTATACCCAGTTTCAAGTAATTCGCCTAATGCATCCTCCTGCATGCTCCGATGATCCATAGGCACCCTTTTTTTAGGATTTTCTGAGACCACCAGATATCCCTTATTTCTATTTGAATAATGATTAACCCTCAGTTCCCATTTAGTCAGCACTATCGGTTTTTGAAGATCTTTAAAAATACAGCGATAGGGAGGCCAAGTAAAGGTATCGCAAAGCCTGGGGTTAAAGATCATTTTTTCTACCCTTTTTAGAGGAGATTCGCGTGAGGGAGTTCCTATTATTTCCAGCGATTCGATAACCAGATTCTTCTTTGGAAACGCATTCACAAGACTTGCGTCATAGAATGTCCTTGAAAGAACCACACCTGGATACTGACTATATTTCTTTAGCATTTCATTTAAGGTGTATCCGCCGATTGGTATCAAAAACTCATCGATATCAAGGATTGCTAACCATTTGGTTTCTTGCGGAGCCACCCACTTTATCGCATTCTCATATGCTGAAACCTGAATGCCCAAAGGCCACACAAACTTTTCGCACTGTTCGTTCACTCTATCGGGCCAATGAATGAGCGTTACAATACCCTTTTCAATATAAGGTTTGAGAACGCTGAGAGAGCGATCAACACTATTATTATTGTATAAATAAAAATGATCCACCCCAATCAAGCGATGGTATTCAATCCATTCCTTTAAGTATTTCGATTCATTTTTAAATACAGCACAAACAGATAAATTATATTTACTTACTTCTTTACCTAAAGGCGTCTGTTCGGCATGCAAATGAAAACAAGCTATCAAAATTGCGATCAACAAAAAAAATACGCGAGGCATTTTCTATCCTTCTTATTGCAATTTAACAATGGTCATATAAGCAGCCGGACCGCCAGCGCCAACAACCGCTTGCACAGTCATTGCGGTGCCAGCACTCAAGGCTAGAGTGTGAGGAATCGCGCCAGTGAGTTGAATAATCACTGTAATGGAAACAAATGTGTCTGCATCAGATTCAAAAACCCTGTTTTGAATCACACCTACCCCATCGACAAGTAAATTAAGAGTTTCTGCTGCTGCCAATGCTGCAAAACCGAAACTCACCTGATAAAACCCATTACTGTTTACAGACACGTCAGCACCAGCAGTTAGAGAGATCTGAGAACCAGGAGGAGTGTTGGTAAGACTGGTAAAATCCACAGTAGCTCCAGCAGCAGGCAAGAGCTGTGAGGCAGTTCTGAACGCAAACCCAAAATCTGCAGAGACCGATCCCATGGGCCCCGTCGGCCCAGTCGGCCCAGTCGGCCCAGTCGGCCCGGTCGGCCCGGTCGGCCCGGTCGGGCCTGTTGAACCGATTCCTGTCGGACCCGTCGGACCCGTCGGACCCGTCGGACCCGTCGGACCCGTCGGACCCGTCGGACCCGTCGGACCCGT
>JANPFC010000066.1:0-5702 GCA_031423235.1 Chlamydiota bacterium
GAAGAAGAGTTTAGATGGCCACTGTTTTTCAATCCAGACTTTAGAACTAAGCATGTTATGACTCCTGTTGGAGCCGAACATGTTACAGAATTATTTACTACAAATCAAAATTTTGCTTAGCACTTGTGGGTAACGACAAGGTAGGTGAAGCCATTATTTTCTCCTTATTATTTGTTTGTTTTTGATGATTATGTTATTAGTTTATCATCTGTAAATTAAATTAAAATAAATTATTGGTATAGATATGTAAGTTATTGATTGTTAGTTGCTTATTTGTGTCGTACGCACTTTTCGAAGAGGTCTTTGAAGGCCCTTTTTGGATCGTATTTCTGCTTCAGTTTGGCAAATTCAGTTTTAGAATGGATTTGCCAAAATTCTTCTTCAGTATAGAAAGAGTCTGAATAGAGGCTCTTGAATCCTTTTAGCTCTTCCGTTTTCCGTTCTATCAGCCGATTTAAATACCCATTGGGCTTATCTGAGGGGACAAAATCCCAAAAGCCAAAGTCCATATAGAGCTCTGAGGGGTCTACGTCGAAGAGCGTATAGCGCCTTTCAGTGTGGTAAAAGTGGAAAGGGCAGATCCAGACTGGGGTGATGCCGATCTGGCGGCGGAAAAAGTCATAGAACTTGGGGGAATTGCTGATGGGGATGAGCGTATCTTGGATAACCGTTTCCGAGGGCTTTGCAAAGAGCTGAGTCAGAGATTTAATCCAAGGGTGCGAAGAGACAAAGTGGCTGATTTTCCAATAGACGGCGGAGCGGAGCATGAATTTGCCGAATAGAAAGCGAAGAATCTTATGGTTCATGAGGAAGTGTTTGGAGCACCAGAACCAGTCGGTGTCCCATCTCCAAATATAGTCATGGACGGTCAAGTAATTGGTCTCATTTTCTTGTATCGATTTGTAATAGACCTGCATGTAGATGTAATCGCTTACAAATGGGGCCTCGTCTACGAATTCTCCCAAAATGATATACATCTCATTTTTATCAAATATAACTCCGTCGATATAGGTGTCGTATGGGAGCGTTCGATTTTTTAAGCAGAGTTCTTTGAGTTTTTCGAAATAGATTTGGGGGTCATGGAAGCGAATATTGGTGAGGCGGACGAATTTTTTGGCCGGAATGAGCTTCATTTTGATTTTTAGAGCGTAGCCAAGGGTCCCGTAAGAGTTGGGAAAGGCGAAAAATAGATCGCGGTGCTCATTGTCAGGACGGCAGATGAGTAGGCTGCCGTCGCCTGTGAGAACTTCGATTTCGAGGATGGTTTCGTGGACAAGGCCGTAGCGGAAGGAAGAGGATTCGATGCCAAGTCCTACAAGAGCGCCGCCGACGGTGATGGTTTTAAGTTCTGGGACAACGGGGGGAAGGCAGTTGTATTTCAGAGTCTCTTGGACAAGCGCCTCGTAGGTGATCATCCCTTCCATTTCTGCTGTCAGATTTTCCGGGTCGATCGAAATGACCTGGTTGAAATGTTTTACGTCGAGTCTTTTAGACCTGCCAGATGAGCGGGTTCGGAACAGATTAGAGGTTTTTTTGCCGAGGGAGAATGTGCCAGCGTCGAGGTTCGTTTTCAGTTCCTCGACGATGGCCTGTTTCTTTAGCTGATAGTTAGCGGATCGATTCATATCCGCCTGGGACGCCATGCTTCGAGAGGACTACTTGCCAGAGCTGAATATCTCTCGCCCTAAAGGCGCCAGCACAGCCAAGAAGGTAGTACTTCCACATCTTGAAGAACGGATCTGGATAGGCCGATTTTACTTTGTCCCAGTTTTTTTCGAAGTTCTTATACCAGGCAACGAGAGTGTTGTCATAGTTGCTGCTGAAATTGTGCCAGTCTTCCATCACAAATAGTCCTTCAATCGCCTCGCCGAATTGCGCAATCGAGGGGAGGTGTCCGTGCGGGAAGATATACTTGTGTATCCATGGCTCGGCTGTGACGGCTGTTGTATTTCTGCCGATGGTATGGACGAGCGCCAATCCGTCGTCTGTTAGGCATCTGCTGATGAGATCCATAAATCCACGATAATTTTTGTGGCCCACATGTTCCATGAGCCCGATCGAAATAATCCGATCGAATGTGCCGACTGTGTCGCGATAATCTTGGTTAAGTACCGTGACGGGAAGTCCTGCGCAGATCTTTTCTGCGTAGGCGCATTGTTGAGCCGAGAGATTGACTGCGACAACTGTCACACCGTAATTTTTTGCGACGTGTCTAGAAAATCCGCCCCATCCGCAGCCGAGATCAAGGACGCGCATTCCCGGTTTTAATCCCGCTTTCTTCGCGATGAGATCAAATTTGGCAGCTTGGGCTTCATCTAGTGTTTCGGTGTTTTTCCAGTAAGCGCAGGTGTAGGCGAGGGTGTTTCCCAGCATCAGTTCGTAAAGATCATCGCCGAGTTCGTAGTGTTCGTGGACGACTTTTTTGCTTAAGTCTTTTGCCTGCATATTGAAAAATTTGGCTTTTGCGTAGCTCCACAGCATGTTCCATGTGGGTTTAACTTTGGATGGGAGGTCTGCTTTTAGAACTTTATACACACACTCATCAAGGGCGGGAGCATCCCACCATCCGTCCATGTAGGATTCTCCAAAGCCAAGCGACCCATCTTTTAAGACCCTATCATAAAACCTGTCGTCATAGACGCGAATGTCAGTTGGACGGTCTCCATTGATTTTGATGTCGGCGAGAGCAAAGATTTCTTCAACTACTTGTTTGGATGACGATTCTCCTTTTATCGCAAAGCAGGCCATGGAAAGGAACAGAAAGAACTTCACTGAAAAATGCATAGGTATAACCCATTTTAACCTTCATAATACATTTGTCATTTTAGACCATATTTTCGCAAGCGGGAATGAAACCCCATTTCAAAAAATATTCGGCTCTGTATACTTCGGAACATGACATATATCCCACTCAACGTACACTCTCAGTTTTCCATTCTCGATTCGACCGCTTCGGTCACCGCTTTGGCTGAGAAAGCCAAGAGTCTTGGCATGCCGGCTTTGGCGTTGACCGATGAGGGAAATTTGTACGGCGCTGTCGACTTCTACAAGGCGTGCAAAGCGGCCGGGGTGAAGCCCATTTTGGGATGCAAAATTTGGATGGCGCCTGTCTCGCGGTTGGAGAAAAAGCGGAGTCCAGGGGCGCCGAATGGGAGCGCTGTCGTCCTCCTTGCTAAAGATCTCGCAGGCTTTAAAAACTTATGTAAATTGTCCTCGATCGGATTTTTAGAAGGATTTTACTATGTGCCGCGCATCGATAAAGAGTCTTTAAGCGCCCATAAAGAGGGGCTGATCTGCCTTTCTGGCGACCCGGGCGAGGCTGAGTGGTATCATAATCTTTTTGGGGAAGATTTTTACTTAGAGATCCAACGGCATCCGAAGATTGATGAGGAAGTCCAGGAGAGCTGGCTCCTCCAAAAGATGCGCGATTATGTGGCGTCCCAAGAGAAAAAGAACGAAGAGCTGATGACCTTGTCCAAAAAATTGGGGATTGGTCTTGTTGCGACAAACGACGTCCACTACATCGATCAGAGCGACTGGCGCGCTCATGAAATTCTCCTCAATATCCAGTCGGGAGAGACGTGCGAGATCTGGGAGCGCGATTCAGCAGGCAATCCGAAAAATAAAGCGCCGAATCCAAGACGGGAAACGACATCTACGCGCGAGCTCTATTTCAAAACGCCCGATGAGATGAAACGCCTTTTTGCCGACTTGCCTGAGGCGATCGAAAATACCGCGAAGATTGCCGACAAGTGCAAGTGCGAACTCGATTTCAAAACAAAACATTATCCTGTATTCGTCCCGCCTGAACTTGTTGGGAAAACGATCTCCAAAGATGACCGTCTTAAGGCGGCGGAACAGTTCCTTTACGATCTTTGCCAAAAAGGGATCGAGACTCGCTATACGCCCGAAAAACTGGCGAAAGTTCCAGGCGCTAATCCTCTTGAGATTGTGAAAAAACGTTTTGAGTACGAGTTCAATATCCTCACTTCGAAGGGGATGTCCGACTACATGCTCATCGTTTACGATTTCATTGCGTGGGCAAAAGGGCGGAAGATTCCGATGGGGCCAGGAAGGGGATCTGCTGCAGGATCCATTATTTCCTACCTGATTGGGATCACAGACATCGAGCCGCTCCGGTTTCATCTCTTCTTTGAACGGTTTATCAATCCGGAGAGGATCTCCTATCCTGATATCGACGTCGACATCTGCATGGACCGGCGCCAAGAGGTGATCGATTACGTCGTTGCCAAATACGGCAAAGAGAAAGTGGCGCAGATCATTACGTTCGGAACGATGAAAGCCAAAATGGCGATCCGCGATGTGGGACGGGTCTTGAATGTTCCTCTTTCTAAAGTCAATGAGATAGCAGCGCTTGTCCCCGAAGATCCGACGATGACGCTTGAAAAGGCGTTCCAAATCGATCCGCAGCTGGGCCGTTTAATGGAGACCGATGAGGAGGCCCGCGCTGTCCTCGAAATGGCGAAGAAAGCCGAAGGCTCCATTCGGAATACGAGTACGCACGCTGCGGGACTCATCATCTCTGCAAGTCCTATTACCGAGCACATCCCCGTTTGCACAGCGAAAGACTCCGAAATGTGGGTAACGCAGTACGCGATGAAGCCGGTGGAGAGCGTCGGGATGCTCAAGATCGACTTTTTGGGCCTTAAAACATTGACCTCGATCCAAAAGTGCGCCGATATGGTCGAGCTGAATACAGGTCTGAAGATCGATTGGGGCAATTTACCGCTCGATAATCAGGCGGCGTTCGATCTTTTAAACCAGGGGAAAACCCTCGGAGTGTTCCAGCTCGAGTCGGGCGGGATGCAGGATCTGGCTAAGCAGCTCCATATCGATGTATTTGAGGAAATTATCGCGGTCGGCGCCCTTTACCGCCCGGGCCCGATGGACATGATCCCCTCATTTATCAATAGAAAGCATGGACGGGAGCCGATCGAGATCGACCATCCGCTTATGAAAGATGTCCTTTCTGAGACCTATGGCGTTATGGTTTACCAAGAGCAGGTGATGCAGATCGCAAGCACCTTGGCGGGCTATTCGCTCGGCGAGGGCGACGTGTTACGCCGCGCGATGGGGAAAAAAGACAAAGAAGAGATGAACCGGCAGCGCGAAAAGTTTGTGAACGGATGCGCGCAAAAAGCGATCGACAACGAGACTGCGGTTAAGATCTTCGATAAGATCGAAAAATTCGCCTCTTACGGCTTCAACAAATCCCACGCGGCAGCTTACGCATACCTTTCCTACGCAACAGCATTTTTCAAAGCCAACTACCCGAAAGAGTGGATGGCCGCTCTCATGACCTGCGATCAGCACGATACGACCAAGCTCGCCAAATTCATCGGCGAGGCCAAAGCGCTCCACATTGCTGTACTTCCCCCTGATATCAATCAGGCGTCGAGCGAGTTTGCCGCATCGAAAGATGGGATCCGTTTTGCGATGGCTGGGATTAAGGGCGTTGGCGGCGGTGTCGTTGAGGCGATTATTGAGGAAAGAAATCGGGGAGGATCGTATGCGACTCTCTATGAATTCATCCAGCGGGTAGATAAAGCACGCGTTGGGAAAAAGCAGATCGAGCTTCTCATCGATGCTGGATCTTTCGATTTTACGACGTGGGCGCGCGATGCGATGAGAGAGAGCGTCGAGGCGATGTACGAGCAGGCCTCGCGGGATCAGAAAGAGGC
>JANPFC010000067.1:0-9228 GCA_031423235.1 Chlamydiota bacterium
GAAGAAGAGTTTAGATGGCCACTGTTTTTCAATCCAGACTTTAGAACTAAGCATGTTATGACTCCTATTGGAGCCGAACATGTTACAGAATTATTTACTACAAATCAAAATTTTTGCTTAGCACTTGTGGGTAACGACAAGGTCCCGATCACCGATACATTAATGTGGAAGAAATCTATTCCCCTGAACTCGATTCTAGATTTGCGGGGTTTATGATTGGAGCAGCAACTCTTACGCTTATGACAAAGCACCGGAGGCCCAGGAATTTATCGCAACCATTCTTGGACGACCCCAAAACGGATAAATACCACCAGCGGAAATTACTTGGGTTTTGGTACAGTTTTTTTTATCTTCAAATATTTTGTGTCACATAATAATTTGTGATTAAAAAAATAATTTTCATAAATTTGTTTAAATTAATCGTTTCTGTATAATTGTTTTAGTTGTTGTCTTTTTGAAAACCACTTCAGAAAATCACTATGAGCTTTGCTTCGCCTTCTAAACGATCTTATTGTCAAACACTTGATCCAACCGCTTTGGAATTAAGCGACTGTATTGCAAAAACTCGCACAGATGAAAAAGGAAAAGAAGTTCTGGGACGCACGGTTTTCAGTCACTGTTACATAGTTGGGGCTATTGCCCGCGCTCTCCTGAGTCGTCTTTTGCCGAACCTTAGAAGAGATTTGTTTCCTGTTGGTTCTGAGCTAGTTGCTGCGGCTCATGACGTTGGCAAGGTCTCTCCAACTTTTCAGGAAAAAATACGAAGAGGACGAACTGGCACCTTAAATTACGTTCGAAATTCTATGAAGGGTTTGGAGACCGCAGATCCAGATATAGAAGTAAGCTGGGGCGGCCATGCTGGGGTCAGCGAAGCGGCAGCTAGAGACTATCTGAATGATAAGTACATCCCTTCTATCTTAGGACAACATCACGGGAAATCTCCTTTGCTGAATGGAAAAGGGGGATCGGCTCCTTGTTTTGGGGGGGAAGTCTGGCAACAGCGGCGCGAAGAGTTATTTCAAGCGCTTAAAGACAGTTTGGAATGCGAATGGCCTAAAGTTGAATCTTCTTTGCAGGCTCGCATTCTTGCTGGATTGACTACAGTCTCTGATTGGATAGGCTCAGGAACTCTATTCGATGATCCAGGAAATGAAAATTGGCATTCACTGATTGAAGAAAGTCTGGATCTCGCAGGATTGACTTCTCCCAAAATCGTGCCAAGGTTGTCATTCGAGGATATTTTTGGTTATTTTCCTCGCTCTGCGCAACAACGATTTATGGAAGCATGTCAGGGGCCGGGCGTATACATTCTGGAAGCTCCGATGGGAGTTGGAAAAACTGAGGCCGCTCTCTTCGCAGCGTATCAGATATTAGCCGCTGGTCAATCGAATGGGATCTATTTTGCTTTGCCAACGCAGCTCACCTCCGAGAAAATTCACGAGAGAATGGAGAGATTCCTAGAAAAAATCATCGCACCTTCCTGCCTGCAAAGTCTTCAGTTGATTCACGGGAATGCCTGGCTAAAATCTGAAATGGGTGAAGAGGGGCAGCCTGGGGGCTCTTGGTTTTCAAGCACGAAACGAGCGATTTTAGCCCCTTTCGGTGTCGGCACGGTCGATCAAGCATTGATGGCTGTAATGAATGTGAAACACGGCTTTGTTAGAGCATTTGGCCTCGTTGGCAAGGTGGTGATTCTCGATGAGGTACATAGCTACGACTCGTATACAGGTACAATTTTAGACAGCCTTGTCGAGGCTCTTCGCCAACTTGGATGCACGGTGATCATCCTTAGCGCCACTTTAACACTCGAACGGCGTCATGCACTTATAAACGGTGCGACAGACGATCTGCGATATCCGCTGATTTCGATTTCGGATGAGATCAGAACCAGCGTAGTCGCAATCGAACCGGGACCCGATTTGAAAACGACCATTCGTTTTTGCCAAGAGGACCAAACCGCTGTCGAAGAGGCCCTTCGTAGAGCCGAAGAAGGTCAGCAAGTCCTCTGGGTGGAAAATACGGTTGCAGAGGCGCAGCAGCGGTTTTTACAACTTTCTGCCCGCTCATCAGACCTAAACATTGAATGCGGGCTACTCCACTCTCGATTTTTAAGATGCGACCGTCAAAAAATCGAAGATAAATGGGTAGGCCATTTCGGAAAGGATGGAGTTGCAAGAAGAAAAGAACGTGGCCGCATATGGGTGGGCACACAGATTCTCGAACAATCGCTTGATATCGACGCCGATTTTCTCATCACCCGTATTTGCCCGACCGACATGCTTCTCCAACGAATCGGACGCCTTTGGCGCCACTCAGAAACCCCTCGGACCGCATCTTCTTCGCGCGAGGCTTGGATTCTATCTCCAAACCTTGAGGCTGCCCTAGAAAATCACGAACGGGCAATTGGAAAATCCACTCGCGTTTACAGCCCCTATATCCTTCTTCGATCGATTGAAGTCTGGGAAAAACTGAGTTCCTTGCTCCTACCTAGCACTATGAGAGATCTGATTGAGAAGACATACCAATGCCGCGAAGAAAAAGGGATTTGGCTTGAACTGCAGCATGAATTGGAAAATGAAAGAGACGAGCTTAGACGATTCGCAGAACTCGGACTTTCCAAGGAAGGAACAACCCAAGCTGAGAGCAAGGCAACCACTCGATATGGAGAAATAGACAGCGCAGAAGTGCTTTTGGTGCAGGAGTTCATTCGCGGGACAAAAGGTATTTGCCTCAAATTCCTTAATGGTAAAGAGATTTTCTTACCAAGGCTCTCCCAATCAAACCCAAGGGAGCGTAAACGTCTGAGCGCTGCCCTTATGCAGAACACTGTCAGGGTGCATGAATACGCATCCCCTCGAGCTCTGCCAATAAATGAAATCGATGGGTTGAGGGGCTACATTTACCTCGGATCAAAGGAGGAAAGCTGGCTCCGGATCGCAAAGGTCTCATCAAGTGAAGCCCTCATATCTCTGGACGGCACGAGGGCTCATTTATGTAAACGTCTACGTTATAATACCACTCTCGGATACAAGGTTGATGACGATGAATAACAAAGGTGAATTGATGTCTGATATTAAGAGATTTAACTTGGTAGATGAACCCTGGATTCCCATCGTCGGATTTCCGCTAGTTAGCCTTCGCCAACTGTTCACGGAGACAGGGCTTGAGCTTGCTGGGAATCCCATCGAAAAAATCGCTCTCCTCAAGCTTCTGTTAGCCATAGCACAAGCAGCCTACACTCCCAAAGACGACGACGACTGGCGCAGACTTGGAATGGGCGGAATGGCGAAGCGCTGTCTTGCCTATCTTGACCAGTGGCACCACAGATTCTATCTCTATGGCCCCGAACCGTTTCTCCAAATGCCAGCCATCAAAAACACTAATAAAACCAGCCTTGGAGTGGTGATTCCTCAAAATGGCCCAGATAATAATTCGGTGCTTTATCATTCTCAAATTCAACGAGATATTAGCGATGCGGAAAAAGCGGTTCTTATCGTCACGCTGATGGGGTTTGGGCTGGCAACAGGGGCAAAAAAAGGCAAGAAAGCAGCGAAGCCAGGAACGTGGCTTGGAGAATATGGATACTTGCATAATTTCCTGTTTGGCGAAGATGCCCTGTCTACAATTTGGTTTAATATGTTGACTCATGAAGGAATTCAGTGCCGAGATGGTGTTGGCGTACCACCATGGGAAGATATGCCTATGGATAGAGAATCCACAGTAGCGAGAACTTTAAAAGAAAGCCTAATTGGAAAATTCGTTCCCCTATCGAGATTTTGCCTGCTTCATGATACGGATTTCTACTATTTGGATGGGATTAGCCATCCAACACACAAAGAGGGCGGAAGAGACCCTTCTTTGGTTCTGAACTTTTCCAAAAATCCAGGCGCACTTTGGGTCGATCCGTCCAAACGACCTTGGCGACTGCTTACATCAATACTGGGATTTTTTTCTCATTCAGGGACAGATTCGTGGGAATGCATACACCTCCGGCAGGGACTATCTCGTGCCAAAGAATTCAGTGATAAAATAAGTATCTGGTCTGGAGGTTTGAAAGTGAGCAAATATGGTTTTGGGGATCACAAAGTAACTGGAGCTGACAACTTCGTCGAATCCAAAGTAGATTTGCAATCCGAGTGGCTCGGCGAACCTTGGTTTATAAGACTAGAAACACAAATGGAACGCCTTGAAGAGCTGTCGAAAGAGCTTGCCAGCTCGGTTTGTGGATATTTCAAAGAGAACAAATCAGAGAACAGGCTAGCGAAAGGTCAAACTAGAAAAGCGCTCACCCTGTATTGGCAATTCTGCGAAAAGGAGTTCTCATTACTTCTTGAGGCATGTAACGAAATAGGATCTCAGGCTAGAGACCAAATCTGGAAAAGATATATCGAACATGCCAGATCAGCATTCGATTGTGTTTGCCCGAGAAGCACCCCACGGCAATTAGACGCTTGGTCAAAGTACCGCCCTAATTTGAATCGATTCATAAACAAATAACAAAAGAAATAACTATGAATACAGAAACCAAAAAGGAACCTCGGAATGAAGCGTTCGTAAAATACGTTATCTGCTGCCTGGATAATGACAAAGGCGCAGCTGCAGCTCTACGAAGAGCGGATATTCCGTCAATGGAGCACCAAAGCTGGGAGTTTCTAGCACGATTTAACGTAGACTTGAAAAATCCCAATCAACGCCTCCCCTTTGGTCTTATCGCCGCCTCGATCGTAAAAGGAAAGGTGAGACAAAACGGCTCCTTGGGAATCGGGGAGGCCATCGCGCGATGTTATGAAAATGGAAACAAAAGCGATCAGGCTAAGGCCAAGCTTCGTCGAGTACTAGCCTGCGATACAGTAATCGAAATTTGTGCAATCCTGCGCCCAATGCTTCGCTTAATCGAAGCGAAGTGTTTAAGGACGCTAAATTATGCCCGTCTTCTCAACGACATCCTCTATTTAGAGACCGATCCTCAGCAAACTAAGTCTAAATGGGCTCAAAATTTCTACAGATCAAACGCCGATGAGGAGGCTTCACTATGATTGCAAGCGAGTTTGTCTTAACTCGGGAAGATGCGATTGCGTTACGGCTCACTGACGCGTATTCCGTTCATCGAATCGTATACGATCTCTTTGAAGACGTGAGAACTGAAGAGGAGAAGAAAAAAAGCATCCCAAGTGGAATTATGTTCGCAGACAAGGGTATCTGCGATGGCAAGCATTTGATATTGATTCTCTCAAACCGTCCTCCGAAAAATCCCAGCCAAGGGACTATTCAATCCCGACCGATTCCAGATTTATTCTTGGCTCACAATAGATATTTATTTGAAGTGACCCTTAATCCTACGAAACGGGAAAAGAGTTCAGGAAGAACCATTGCAATTCGCGGAGATGAAACGCTTCGGAAGTGGTTTATAGAGAAAGCTCTAGAAAGTTGGGGGTTTCGTCCCAATGAAGCAACTCTTAGATTGGAAACTAATACAACTCAGAGATTTTGGAAGAATGAAAATCAGCAAGTCACTCACTCAAGCGTTACTTTCTTGGGTGATCTACAGGTAGTTGATAAAGATAAGTTCGCTGAGAGTTTTCGTCAAGGAATTGGCCGAGGACGATCCTTTGGCTTCGGGTTTTTCCAAATCGTCCCAATTTTAAAATAACAAAAATCGCTAAAGAGGCACTATTCATGAAAAACCATTACACTAATACTCGGATTGAATTTCATATTCTTCAATCGTTTGGACCTACCTGTTTAAACAGAGACGATGTTGGATCTCCCAAGACCGCTATGGTTGGAGGAAGCTTGCGGGCGCGAGTCAGCTCTCAATGTTGGAAAAGATATGTCAGACTCCAGATGAATGAATTAGGCATTGTTGCCGGAACGCGCACAAAATGGCTCAGCAAACTGATCAAAGAAGCTTGTATAGCTGAAGGGGCCTCGGAAGAGCAGGCTAATTGCTGCGCTAACAAAATTCATAGCATTTTTTATAAAGAAAAAGAAAATGCAAAGACTAAAAGTAAAAAAGATGCAGAGCCAGAAGCAGAAGATGAGTCCAGTGAATCGAAGCAGAACAGCACATTAATTTTCTTAAGTCCTAACGAGATATCTAAAATTGCAAAGGCTTTTAAGGAAGCTGGATTTTCTGCTGACGAAGTCATCCCGAAAGACCAAAAAAAACAGGTTAGCGCTCTGGTCGAAATTATCAACCGCAAAATCGATTCGAAAATACGGCCTATGGACGCTTTTGACATTGCGCTATTCGGTCGAATGGTGGCAGACGCGGCTCATCTAAATGTCGAAGCTGCAGCCTCGTTTTCCCACGCAATTTCTACCCATAAGGTCAGTAACGAAGTAGAATTTTTTACTGCCCTCGATGACCTTGAAAGTAAAACACCAGGCGCATCTCATTTGGGGAGTCTGGAGTTCAATTCGGCTACGTACTATCGATATGTATCTCTCGATTTAGGTCAGCTTTGCGAATCGATTGGGGAATCTGAAATGCCGAGAGCTGTTGAGGCATTCACAAAGGCATTGTTTTTAGCTGTTCCTGGAGCGCGTCAAAATACGATGTCCGGAGCCTCTCAATGGGATTTTGCAAAGGTTTTTGTCCGTAAAGGCCAGCGTCTGCAAATTTCATTTGAAACATCAATCAAAAGTAAAGAAGGGGGGTTTTCGCAATCGAGCATCGATGAGCTCAAAAACCAATTGGCCGTGAAGGAAAAAAGAGCGGGATCGTTATTCGGAAAGATCGCAGAGTACACTTTTGGCGATTCTGAATTTAGTATCGATGATTTAACATCCGCTCTTAGGAAACACGTGGAAGGGGCGATCTGATCATGAGCACCCGATTCATTCTCCTATGGCTTGAAGCCCCATTGCAATCGTGGGGTTACGATTCTAAATTTTCCCGCAGAGACACTCTGGATTTTCCAACGAAATCGGGAATCTTGGGGCTCCTCTGCTGTGCTCTGGGAGCTGGGGGTGAGCAAAGAGATCTTCTTGCCAAAATGGCCCCCCTCAAGAACTCCGTATTGGCCTTTTCTCGAAAGCCGAATTCTTCAAACCTGTCGATGCGCCCCCCTCTTTTGCAAGATTTTCACATGGTAGGCGCAGGTTATGACGCTCAAGACAAAACGTTTGAGTCCCGGATGACTCCCAAAAAAGCCGATGGGTCGAAACCCTCAGGTGACGGAGGTGGGGTCAAGCTCACCTATCGTTACTATCTCCAGGATAAGGCATTTGCTGTAGTGCTAGAAGTTCCCTCGGATCTCTCGGATCAATTTGCCGATGCACTCCAAAATCCAATTTGGGATCTATATTTGGGGAGAAAAAATTGCGCTCCTGTCGACTTTATCTACAGAGGAGTTTTTGAAACGGAAATTCAGGCAATAGATCTTGCCATTCAAATAGCTGATGAAAAGTCGTTCAGATTGGATTTCAGAGTATTCGACGGAAAACAAGAAGGCGAGCGAATTGTATTGAACGATGTTCCCATTCAGTTTGGGACGCAAAAAATCTATAGCCAAAGGCATGTCACGATCGTTCCAGTAACTGCAAACAGTGAATCGGGAAAATATGACGATGGACAGTGAGACATGTTCTTATCAGAATACTTCAAAAGTGGATCTAGTTCCATCTTCGCAAGTTAGATCATCTCAGGCAGAAGATGAAATCTATAAAAACTCGCGAGCCAACTCCACCCCTTCCAATAGGCTCCTGATTAAAATAACGCGGGATACACTGCCTCAGGTGAAGGACAAATACCCCTTCCTCTACTTGGAGAGGGGGCGGCTTGAGATTGATGACAGCAGCGTTAAGTGGGTTGATTCCGACGCCAATGTAGTTCGACTCCCCATCGCCACCATCAACTGCCTGCTATTGGGACCTGGAACCAGCGTTACACACGAAGCGGTTAAAGTAATAGGAGCGGCCAATTGCGGACTATGTTGGGTTGGGGAAGACAGTCTAATCTTTTACGCATGTGGTCAATCGCCCACGGCCAACAGCCGCAATTTTCACCGACAGATGCGCTTGGCAGCGGATAAGAAAGAATCTCTCGAAGTGGCCCGTCGCTTATTCTTCAGGAGATTTCCTATGGAAGACCTGAAAGGGAAAAACCTTCAAGCAATGATGGGGCTTGAGGGAGCGCGCGTGCGCGAGTTATATAAGATGAAAGCTGAGCAGTATCAAGTGGGTTGGAAAGGACGAAAGTACACACAGGGGAAGTTTGAATTGGGAACCATAACAAACCAAATTCTTACGAGCGCCAATGCTGCCCTTTACGCAATCCTCAGTTCAGCAATCCATAGCATGGGCTATTCTCCCTACATGGGATTCATCCATTCAGGAAGTCCCCTGCCTTTCGTATACGATCTGGCTGATCTGTACAAGGAGCATCTATGCATTGATCTCGCTTTCTTTCTTACAGCCGAAATGGGAAGTGAATATAACCGACATAGGGTTGCTGAAGCGTTCAAAACCCGTGTTATTCAGATCGAACTTCTCTCTCAAATTGGATCAGACATCGAGCAGATATTGGACGGAAGTGCATGTTAGTCGTTGTCGCAAACCATCTTCCTCCTGCAGTGCGCGGTCGAATGAAAATCTGGTTTATTGAGCCGCGCCCGAACGTTTTCATTTCTGGAGTAAAAGACTCTGTTGCCGAAAAAGTCATCGAATACCTCCACGAACAGTGCCCGGCTAGCAGCGGCCTCCTAATTTTCCGAAAGACTTTAACACCTCCAGGCTATGAGATACGCGCCCTCGGATGTAATCACCGCAGGCTCACCGAACTTTCAGGCTTGCAACTCGTGCTTGAGGCTACCTCGTAAAGTCTAGCCTTGAATATGCCTCCAGGCATAGTTTTGGAAGGGTCTTCCCCACACGCGTGGGGGTGTTTCTAGATGCCAATGGAAATAAGAGAGAAATTAAGAGTCTTCCCCACACGCGTGGGGGTGTTTCCGAACTCGACCCGTTTCCTGTAACACTGTTCAGGTCTTCCCCACACGCGTGGGGGTGTTTCTATACTGGGCAAGACAAGCACCGAAACCAACTAGTCTTCCCCACACGCGTGGGGGTGTTTCTTTACCAGCATTCAGGCAGCGGTTGATAAGTCAGTCTTCCCCACACGCGTGGGGGTGTTTCTGAAGACACCACCCGCATTGGGGGCATTATTAAGTCTTCCCCACACGCGTGGGGGTGTTTCCTGAATATCAACTTCAATTTATTCTTCATGAA
>JANPFC010000068.1:0-6287 GCA_031423235.1 Chlamydiota bacterium
ATTTACCTCGCCGCCGCCGGTTCTTAAGAAGTCGACTAATTTACAGCTATTTCAAAGAGAGAAAGAGCTCCTCGGCTTTTATCTGACGGGCCATCCGATGGACGGCTATAAAAAAGCGTTGGGCCGCCTCTCCTGCGTCCCACTCACTGAAATCGGAACGCTCCCC
Source organism: Chlamydiota bacterium (assembly GCA_031423235.1). Taxonomy (GTDB): domain Bacteria; phylum Chlamydiota; class Chlamydiia; order Chlamydiales; family SM23-39; genus REEB52. The sequence goes on from JANPFC010000068.1 coordinate 167, forward strand.
GACGGCCATATCTTCCGCTCCGCGTTCGTCGTCGAGACCGTACAGGTCAAAGTTTCGAGCAAAAACCAGAAAAAATTCGCCATTATGCTCATCAGCGATGGGATGGAGCGGTTTGAACTGCCCATCTGGTCGGAGATGTTCGAAGAGAAAGGGATGCTCCTCAGAGAAAATCAGCTCCTCTATGGGATTTTGCAGCTTGAAAGGAAAGCAGGCGCGATTCAGCTCTCCTGCCGCTATCTCGATGATCTTACAGCCATTGATGAGACCCGCATTAAAGCATGCGATGACGCCAATGACAAGTTGAGAGCCCAGTCTAAAGGGGCTGAAGCCAAGTGGAAAACCGCGGCGAAAGAGAAAAAATCTGAGGAAAAGGAGCCCAAAGTGGAGAAAGAAGAGATTAAAAAGGTCACTCTTCAGATAGACGCCGATAGAGTGCGCCTTAGCGAAATTCTAGCTCTGAAAGATCTTTTCCGCACCCACCCAGGCAAATCGACCCTCGAGCTCCACTTCCATTCCGAGAAGCGCCGTTTAGGCTCTGTCTTTGTCGACTCTCAGTGGGGAGTGAAGGCCGACAAGACGTTTCAGGATCAGCTGAAAGCCATGACGGCCAAATTAGAATATACTTGCGAGATTAAGTGAAGTCTTTTAGCAGAAAGTCTACGTCCGCAGTAGTCTTCCCATTCAACCCAATTGTGTAAACCGCGTGGCCAATGAGCTCCACGGGCCTAACCACTTTCTCAGGGTTTTTCTCTCCAATGAAGGATTGAAAAATGCCGCGAGTGGATGCGTCAATCTGTACCGCCCCTTTTGGATCTTTTGGTATAATGAGTGTGCAGGACTCTTGAGAATGTCCATCGGTAAAAATTCCTCCGAAAGTTTTGCGTGTGTGGTCGTTGACTTGGCGTATAAATGTGGTGAGGGCCTTTCTGGAAAACCGGTAGGAGATTTCAGGAATGAGGTGCTGTCTTGTAGGTCCTAGATTATCAGCTAAAAAATCCCCAAAATCTTTTCTTATCTTCTCTTTCAGTTCTGCAGTTTTGTCATCAATTTGTTCTTGAAGGCCGTCGTAGAGGGCTTGATTCTCTTCCGAATCATCAGCTCGTTGTGCAGTCATAACTTGATTTTGAGCCTCTTCCAAGTCTATAATCTCGTCAAATTCTCTCTGGAACTTTGAGTAGACCGTCCGATCGTCGTAAGCTAAAGCTTTTTCTGTACCGTGAACATCTAAATAGAACTGCCTAGGATTAAAATCCTGCCCCTTTTCCATTTTATAAGGACAAAAAACTTTACTTACCCTTTTGTCAATTCCTCCAATAGCCTGAGGAAGGATTGGTTCATGAGGCTTGCCTAAAAATAAATTCACAACTGGATTGTTTCTTAATATAGTCGCCATATTATTACCCCTGTTATTACTTTACCATGTGGAGTAATATTGTATCTCAATTTATGTGTAATTACAATGCTAACTAATCGTTATTATTAGGGGGTGTTTGAGGCGTTCTTGACACCCGCTCCGCCTCAAAGGCGCCCATTTGAAAACCGATTCAAAGCCTCAAATTTCAGATCAAACGTCGGGGTCAATATTGAATTTAATATTAACCCCGACGTTTGATCTGAAATTTGAGAGCTTTCAATTCGGTTTTCAAGGGTGTCTTTGAAGCGGAACGGGTGTTGACACCAATCCAGTGAATATTCTATTCTATATCTCTATGAAAAAGTTTGTTTTTGCAGCTATCGCTTGTGTATCGACGCTAACGGCTCTAGAGGAGCACGAACTCGTTTGGGAAAATACCGGCCCATCCGTTCAAGAATACAACAGCGCGCTTCAGCAGGCGCTTGCCGCAGGCGAGTGGTGGTCGGTGATCGACTATGCCAACGTCATCTCATACAACTTCCCGACGACCCCCTTTGCGCAGGAAGCCTCCTATTTAATGGGAGAGGCCTATTTCAAGCTCAATCAACTCGAATTGTCTAACGAATGCTTCACCGCCTATTTGAACCACATCACATCGCCAAAGCATTTTGAGCAGGCAATTGAGTACAAATTTAACATCGCTGAGCAATTTGCACATGGAGCGAAAAAACGCCTTTTCAGCTCGATTAAAATGCCAGCTTGGGTTCCTGCAAAGGAAGACTCCATCCAGATTTACGACGAAGTGATCGCAGCACTTCCCCATTCCGATATGGCTGTGCAGTCGCTTCTGAGCAAAGCAAGAGTCCAATGCTACTTCGAAGATTTTAAACCGGCTATCGAGACGCTTGATCTCTTGATTCGTAGATTCCCGAAGCACGATCTGGCTGCAGAGGCCTATCTTGAGAAAGGGAAAGTCTATTTACTCCAGTGCGAAGCGCAGAACCTCGATCCAGATATTTTGGATCTTGCAGAGGTAAACTTGCGAAAATTCCGTCTCGCTTTCCCGCGGGAGCCCCGTTTAGGCGAATCGGAAAAAGTCCTCGCCGATATGCAGGAGATTTTTGCAGCCAATCTCTTTGAAACGGGTAACTTTTTCGAGAGAACCAAAAAGATTCCAGCTTCGATCATTTACTACAATAAAGTGGTAGCGAGTTTCCCAAAGACGGAAGCGGCTGCGGCTTCCCGTGAAAAACTTGAAATTCTTCAACCTTCTACTCAGTTATAGCCTTTTAAGCGGCTGCGCATACCGATGGCAGCCCGAATATCCCCAAGGGACGCGCCCTACCGTTACAGTCCCATTTGCAATTGGCGATGAGGATGGGATGCTGACTGCCGAGATCATCGGCTCTCTCAGTGCATCCGGCCTTGCCGATGTCCTCTCATTTGGCGGAGATTACCAGCTGCAAGTGACCATCATAGGCGAAGAGGGGGAGAAGATCGGGTTTAGAGTCGATCCTCAAAAAGTCGATGGCAAAGTGAGGAAAAATCTCCTCGCCAGCGAAGGGCGAAGGGCGATGACCCTCGAGGCTGTTTTGTTGTATGGCGGAGAAGTGGCATACGGCCCCTACCGTGTTACTGCTGACGCAGAATATGATTATGTTGATGGCGATTCGATCCAAGACTTAACGTTCACCGATCCTGCGGGTACGCTTGTTACGGTCCTTCCGTTTTCTCTTGGACAGCTCGAATCTGTTGAATCGGCCCAGCAAGCCGCAACCAAGCCTCTCTATCGAAAGCTTGCGCAAAAAATCGTCGATGCAATTTCCTCAGATTGGTGACAAAAGGTTTTCTATGAAATTTATAGCAACTGTTGAACAGCTTCGCCCAATCCTCGGATGGATCCGCGAACAGATTGCCCAGGTGGGATTTGATCGCACAGCGCTCCACAATATCGAGCTCGCCTCTGAAGAGGCCGTTATCAATATCATCCATCACGCCTATCAAGATAGTCCTGAAACGGTAGAGGTGGTGGTGCATATTTTCCCCGAAAAGAACTGCACAGAAATCGTCTTCAAAGATTTTGGCCCCCCTTTCAACCCGCTTGAGACGAAAGCAATCGATCCTACGGCGGAGATTGAAGAGAGAGAAATCGGGGGACTTGGTATCTATTTCATCCGCCAGCTGATGGACGATGTCCGCTACAGCCGCGAAAGAGATCAAAATGTCTTAGTGCTCGTCAAAAATCTTAACCGGTCTGACAAATAGGATGCTGATCATCGCTCCTATTAAGGCAATCGTACCTGTTAAGAAGAGCGATGAGAGAAAGTTCCCTGTTACTTCCCGAAATATTCCAATCAGCGCTGGAGAGAGAAATTGAGCCAAGGCTCCAAACGAAATAAAGATTCCAAGCGCTGCGCTGCAATGTTTGGGAAATAAGTCTACATTCAAGAGGAACAGGGGGCCGGCGCTAAAAAATACAAATCCAAGAGCTGATGAAAAGAGTACTACTTGAAGCGGCAGGTTTGGCCCGCTTAAGAGAAGAAAAAATGAAATGGCTGATAGGAAATAGCCTCCGAACATCAAGTAGGAGCGGGAAATCCGAAGGGAATGTGTTTTCCTGAAGAGGAAATCGGAAAGCCAGCCGCCAAAGATGAGTAAGATCAGTGCGGTAATCCAAGGGATGGTCAATAGAAAGCCCGATTCATTGCTATTTAGCTGAAATACAGTTTCCAAATAGTAGGGAAACCAGGTGAGGAAGAAGTAAAGGATGAAGTCGAAAACGAATGCCATCGCGCAGATGGCAACAAAAGTTTTTGATGAGAAAAATGACTTCAGGGATGTTTTTATCTCTTGTAGATTCAGGCGCGGATGGTGCAAGGGGTCCGAAAATTCTTTAATATAGAGAAAATAGAAACTGATCGCCACCCAAATCAGACTGTAAAGCCCTAGGGCGATGAAAACACCTCTCCATGAATACTCAATCAAAAGCGAAGAAGTAAAAGGGCCTCCCAAAATAAATGAAAGCGGGATGGCCATAATGGTTAGAGCTATGGAACGGGTTCTGTACGAGGGTTCAAAGCAATTGAACACCGTTTTAAGAAGGCACGGGAAGTGAACTGATTCAGCGGCTCCAAGCAATATCCGAAGAATGAAAAGGGAAGAAAATCCCTCTGCTTGGGAAGTGGCTACAAGAATTAGAAACCACAAAACTCCCGAAATGGCCCAGACCTTAAAAGGTCCGAAGCGGTCGACGATAAATCCTGAGAACCCAACCAGAAGCAGATAGCCAATTCCGAATCCCGATCCGATAAAGCCCATTTGAGCATCGGATAGGGAGAACTCCTGCTGGATCGGCAGCAGCACGTAGGAAAATGCGCTCCGATCCAGAAAGCAGATGAAAGTGGCGAAAAGGAGCGAAACAAGAAGGTCTAATGATCGGGTCATAGCCGAAAATTAATCGACCAAAAAATATAAAGCAAGGACCCAATTAAAGCATTCTTCTCGCCAGATAAGGCTGCCTTATCCGAAAGAAACTCAAGATTTAATGGCTTTATCTGGCTTGATGAATATTAGGCCGATGATAGATCCCATTAAAGCGATGATTCCTATCAAGAAAAGGGAAGATGAAAAATTCCCCGAACGTTCAAGAAAAATTCCAATTAGGGCTGGAGAGAGAAGCTGCGCTACGGCTCCGAATGAAATGAAGACTCCGATCGCAGCACTGCTGTGTTTCGGATACAAGTCTATATTCAAAAGAAAAAGGGGGGCAACGCTAAAATAAGCAAGTCCGAGCCCCAACGAAAACAGGAGGACTTGGAATTGGAGGTTCGGTATTCCTAAAAGAAGAAAATAGCATATGGACGAGAGAAAATAACCAATGCACATTGGGTACGAGCGGGAAATCCGGAGAGAATTTGTCTTCTTGTAGAGATAATCGGAAAGCCACCCTCCCAAGATGAGAAAGACAAGTGCGCTAATCCAAGGGATAGTCAGTATATATCCTGCATTTTCAATTTTTATGTGAAAGATGGTTTCTAAATAGTAGGGAAACCAGGTGTAGAAGAAGAAAGCATTAAAATTGACAACGAACACCGTGGTGCAGACAGCCATGAATACTTTCGATGAGAAGAATGATTTTAGCGTATTTTTCACTTCTGATAGAGAAAGTGGAGTGGAACTCGATGAATAGGAATATTCCTTTGAAAAGAGGAGATAAAAACTAATCATAGCCCAAACAAGGCTATAAAGTCCTAGTGCGACTAAGACCCCTCTCCAAGTGAATTCTGCGATCAATGAAGAGGTTAATGGGCCTGCTACGATGAATGAAAGGGGGATGGCCACGAAAGCTAGAGCGATGGAACGGCTTCTATATGTCGGGTCAAAGTAATTGAAGATCGTCTTAATAAGACAGGGAAAATGAACCGATTCAGCGGCACCGAGCAATATCCGAAGAGAGAAAAATAAAGCAAAGTTACTGGCTTGCGATGTAGCAAGGAGAATCAAAGACCATAAAACCGCTGAAATGGCCCAGACTTTAAAAGGGTTGAATCGATCAACGATGAATCCCGAAAAGCCAACGAAGAGTAGGTATCCTATTCCGAATCCCGATCCGATAAAGCCCATTTGAGCATCGGATAGGGAGAACTCTTGCTGGATCGGCAGCAGCACGTAGGAAAATGCGCTCCGATCCAGAAAGCAGATGAAAGTGGCGAAAAGGAGCGAAACAAGAAGGTCTAATGATCGGGTCATAGCCGAAAATTAATCGAC
>JANPFC010000069.1:0-5127 GCA_031423235.1 Chlamydiota bacterium
GTTGAAAATTTGATAGCTTTAAACTCGGTTTTCTTGGGTCAGTTTGAGGTGGAACGGGTATAGAACAGATCTGGTTGTAGAAGAAACCGTGATAGTGGAACTCAAGTGCTGCGAAATCCTAGGGAGAGAACAACAGGCGCAGCTGTTCAACTATTTAAAAGTCTCCCAGCTTCCAATCGGTTTATTAGTGAACTTCCGTCGTGGAAAACTGGAATGGAAAAGATTGCAGAGCAATGAGGAGTATATTGATGAAACGGAAGAGACCGCTGGAGAGCCGGCATCGTATTAAGCGTTCCTAAAAATCTTTATCGTTATACCGTTACATCGTTTCCATCGTTTATCTTGCTGCTCAGATAGAAGGACTTGCCCAACTCTTGAGGTTTATCGAGTATATGTTTCGATGGTTGTCCAGTCGAGGGTGGAGGGGTCGGCCAAGAGGTCGGTTGTCCGTACTGCTTGCCAATAGTTGCGGCTCCGATAGACATCGAGAGATTTGATGAGATCGTCATGATTGGGGACCGCAAGCCATGCTTCGAGCGTTGCTTCATTTTGGAATACAAGCTCAATCTCCATGAGATCTCTCTCTTTTTGATTTTGGCTGTATTTGATCGAGACAAATCCGTCTTGCTTGGAAATGATCGATTCAACTTTTGGGAACCACTTGGAGATAAAGTAGTCGATTCCTCGAGGAGTGAGGTAGTGTTTCACGTAAACTGCCACTTGGCCCCCTTGCTTTACGAGCGATACAATGCCAGTTCCCGACCAGTGGCCGAATGAGGTGAGATCCATTTTGGAGAAAGTAATCTCCCTCCACATTTTTAACATCGTCCAAACGCGGATATCGTCGAATAGGAGGATTGGCGGCTGTCGGAATGGGACGGTGGCTAAGAGATCGAGCAGTTTTTTCTCCAAAACCCCATCGTGGGTTGCATCAATGAAAATAAAATCGGCGTTTTGGATGAGAGAACGGTGTTTGTCGAAAAAGGCCGGATCGCTTAAATCGCCTACAACCTGCTTCATCCGCCCAAAGTCGGTCTCTTTCAAGACTGTGTTGGGATAGCTTTTCCAATCTTTGACGTCGAATGTGATGAGCCTGCCTGAGAAAAAGGGGAGCATCGCAAGGGCGGAGAGGCCTGTAGCTGTTCCAATCTCAATCACGAGGGAAGGTTTTAAGACTTGCATGAATCCAGCGAGGAGTTTGTAGTGTTCCCCCGGCCAAACTGTTGCCAATTTGTTGCCCAGGAAAGAGAGGTCGGTTTTTGATGCAGCTTGGACGGCTCTAAGGCCGGTGGTTAAGAGTTCTGCATTGGGCTTGGATGGCTCGTCATGGGTAGAAAGAATCATCGAATATTCGCCGTGGGAGGCTTTGACTGGAGGGGGAAGGAGGTCTTTAATCGTTTTCTTTTTCCAGATCATGTGAGATTCTCCGCAATTTGAACAGCATTAAGGGCCGCTCCTTTTAATAATTGATCGCCTACAGCCCAAAACTCCAGTGTATTGGGTTGGCTTGAATCGATCCTAAAACGGCCGCAAAATACGTCGTTTTTGCCTGTGGCGTCGACGGGCGTCGCAAAGCGGTTGGCCAACCGGTCCTCAAACAGTTTTAGTCCAGGAACATCTTTTAGGGCATCGTAAACTTGTTCGAGGGTGAAGGGCTTTTTAAATTCCACATTAGCTGCAACTGAATGGGCCCTTAAAACAGGGACTCTCACGCAGGTAGCGCTCACCTGAATCGAATTGTCTTCGAGAATTTTCCGCGTCTCATGGAGCATCTTAAGCTCCTCTTCCACATAGCCGTTTGCATTCAGGGGAGAATTGTGCGGATAGAGGTTGAATGCGTAAGGGAATGGCAAAATGTGGGGGTAGGGTCTGTTTTCGAGATTCGCCCTTGTCTCCTCTTGGAGTTCTCGAAGGAGGAGGGCTCCCGCGCCGCTGGCTGCTTGGTAGGTGGAGGCGACGATCCGTTTCACTCCGAAGAGGCGGTGGAGCGTGAAGAGCGGCATGAGGAGAATGGTCGCAGCGCAGTTGGGGGAGGTGAGGAGGTTCCCCTTCATGGCATGAGGATTGATTTCAGGAATGATGAGGGGATGAGAGGTTCGGAAAGCGGAGCTTGAATCGATGCAGATGCATTTTGCATTTGGGATCCACTCTTTTGAAAGGGCGGAGCCTGCAGCAAAAAAGGCAAGATCGATCCCGTCGAGGCTCGTCAGCACTTCCAGTTTTAAGTCTTGAACCGTTTTGCCTGCCGAATTTGGCGAGGCGAATAGGCGTAATTTCTCAATGGGAAATTGCCGTTCTAGGAGAAGACGGACGATCTCTCTTCCGACTGCGCCGGTGGCTCCTATAACCGCGACTGTTTTCTTTTTTTGGCTCATGCCGTAACATGCTATCATGAAAAATCTCATTCTTCAATCTGTGGACGATGCAATTCGGGCCGCCTCCCTCTTAAAAACACCGGTTGGGATGGCTTTTATTGAAAAAGCGGCGGAGCAAATCGCCCTTTGCTTTAAGAGCGGCCATAAGATTCTCATTGCCGGCAACGGAGGCAGTCTTTGCGATGCAATGCACTTTGCCGAAGAGCTTACCGGGCAATTTCGGCATAAACGGCCCGCTCTTCCGGCCATTGCTCTATCCGATCCTGGCCATATGAGCTGTGTAGCGAATGACATGGGTTTCGACTCTGTTTTCGCCCGCGGCGTCGAAGCATTAGGCCAACCTGGAGATATCTTCATCGCCCTGACAACGAGCGGCAATTCGACCAATCTGCTTACTGCGGTAAACCAAGCGAAAGAAAAGGGACTTTTCACCATCTCTTTTCTCGGGAAAACCGGCGGTAAAATGAAAGGGCTATCGGACCTCGAGTGGATTGTTTCCGGCTTTTCCTTTTCCGACCGGGTTCAAGAGGCTCATATGGCGGCCATCCACATCATCATCGAAATGGTCGAGCAACATCTGTTTTCCTATGCTGCGCGATAAACTTCTCCTTTTGGGTCAAAAATGGATAGAAAGCGATCCATGGTATCTCGCACCGCTCAGTTGGATTTATGCTTTAGCTGTCTATTTTCGGAACCAGCTTTACAACTGGGGGCTTTTAAAAGTTGAACAAGTCCCATGCACAGTGGTCAGCGTGGGGAATATCGTAGCTGGCGGGACCGGGAAGACGCCGATGGTCCATTTGCTCGCTCAGACTTTTTCGCACAGGAAAGTGGCCATTTTATCGCGCGGATTTGGCAAAGTGCCCGATGAGGCGATGCTCCTAATGCGGAGACTACCGAATGTAAAAGTGTATGTCGGCAAAGACCGGGCATCGCTTGCTAAGGAAGCGGCAAAAGAGGCCGATCTCATTATTCTAGATGACGGTTTTCAGCACAGACGGCTCCACCGCGATTTCGATATTGTGCTGACTAAAGGGAAGAAAGAGCGCTATTTGCCGCGCGGATTTTTGCGCGATAATCCAAAAAGGCTGCGCGATGCGGATGAGATTTTCACTGTCGGGAAAGAGCTTAGGCTCGATGTATTGAGAATTTTAGATCTTGAGGGGAATGAAATCCCCTCGATCAGAGGCTGGAAAGTGGGGATTTTTTCAGGAATTGCCAACCCAGAGAGATTTAAAAAAACAGTATTAGGACTTGGCGCAGAGATCGTTTCTGAAAAAATCTTTGCCGACCATGAAGCCGCAGATCTCTCTAAGCTACCTATTGGGAGGACTTTAATATGCACTGAAAAGGATGCGGTTAAGCTCCCGCCGACCCAATTGCCAATCTTTTTTTTAGAAATGGAAATGAAGGTGGTCGCTGAGCGGAGCAGATGGGAAATGTTGGTTGAAAAAATCGATCAAAAAATCGATAATAGATGCAACTTATGAGCGATAACGTAAAAATTATTTTGCCAAAACTTGGCGAGAGCATAGTGAGTGCGACCGTAGTCCAATGGTTCAAGAAAGTGGGCGACCGGGTTGCGCTCGATGAGCCGCTTTTGGAAGTTTCGACAGACAAAGTCAATAGCGAAATCCCATCGCCTGTCGCAGGCGTTTTGGTTGAGATTTTGGCAGAGGCCGATCAAGAGCTCCAAGTAGGCGAACAGCTCGCCTCAATCTCTACTAATGCTTTAGCCCCAGTTGCAGCAGCAGTAGCGGTTGTTTCCGCTCCCGCTAAGACCACCTCTGACATGGAAGATTTTTTATCTCCCTCGGTCATGCGCCTCCTTCGAGAGAAGGGGATTGCTCTGAGCGAAATCGACAAGATTTCCCGCACAGGCGATGGCGGCAGACTAACTAAAAAAGATGTCGAGGATTACGTACCGCGCGCTCCCGCTAAGCAGCAATGTCCGATGGCTTCGACGAGCACAGAGCGGGTCAAGATGACCCCCATGCGGAAAGCGATCGCCGACAATATGGTTAAATCGTTCTATGAGGCGCCTCACGCATCGCTCATCACAGAAGTCGACGTGACAAGACTCCTCAAAGTGATCCAAGAAAACAAGCAGTCGTTCCTCTTGCAGTCAGGAGCAAAACTGACGATTACTGCCTTCGTAGCAAGAGCTATTGCCCGCGCGCTCCAGACGTTCCCGCTCATCAATTCCTCCCTCGATGGAGACACGATCGTTATGAAACGGTTTGTGAATCTCGGCATTGCTGTTAGCGTCGATCAAGGGGTGATGGTCCCTGTCATCAAAGACTGCCAGCGCAAATCCCTTCCCGAAATCGCTAGACAGATTTCTGAGCTCGCGGAGAAGACTCGCAGCCATACACTCGCTCCCGATGACATCAAAGAGGGTTCTATTACAATGACGAATTTTGGAATGACCGGCACAATGATCGGCGTTCCTATTATCCGCTACCCAGAAGTGGCGATTGTCGGTCTCGGCGCGATCACGAGAAAGGTTGCCGCGATGCCCGACGACTCGATTGCGATCCGATCGGTTATGTTTATCTCTCTCACATTTGACCACCGCGTCCTAGATGGCATCTATGGCTGCGGCTTCATCAACGAACTCAAAAAGCACCTCGAAGAAGACACCTCTTTATACCGATCGTGATTCAAGAATCAGTTTTTAGGCGGGTTCAAAGCCTTGTCGTTACCCACAAGTGCTAAGCAAAAATTTTGATTTGTAGTAAATAATTCTGTA
>JANPFC010000070.1:0-2220 GCA_031423235.1 Chlamydiota bacterium
CCGCTATAATCGACGATCGTAAACTGGTTCATATTTCTAATATTGACCAGTTTACGATCGTCGATTATAGCGAGTTTTCGCGCGGCTCAAAATCAAAGTTTCAAGCCGAGCGCAGTATAGCAGCCGGAGATTTCCCGTTACCTCAAGCGCTATCCTTAAAGATTCTTGCCTCTTATTCCAATTGGCAAGAGCTTGGGTTCGGAATTCATTTCTCCTTGGATGCAATAAGTAGGGGGCTAACTGTTTCTTTAGCTCCTCTTGAACCCCAGGATTTTTTTCGTTTTTTAACTGATGCCTGAGCTCATTCTCCCTTTCAAAAAATTGCCAATATTCGGGGGGAAGAGCATTTCTCATTTCCTCTCCACTTTCATTATAGTCCCAGCCAAATATTGAAAATGTGGGCAGATCAGACCCCATCATTGCATCAAAACTATGAAGGGGGAAAAAAAGAGAAAGGCCTTCCATAAAAAATGCGTCATGATCTCGAACCACATCGAAAGCATGATTCAGTTCCAGACCTTAATCCCTTCCAGTGTAATGGACATCTCCAATGAGGATTTCATCTGCATCTTCGATGCGCCCCACCGGACCGCCTTTAAAAACGACGTGGAAATCTTTAAAACCTACAGCAGGTACTGCCATGAATATCCTTCCTTTTAAGTCCCTTTAGCCTCTTCCGCAAACTTATACCGGTCGTGATTCAAGAATCGGTTTTTGGGCGGGTTCAAAGCGCCGAAAACCAACTAAAAAAAAGGGCATTGTATTACACCAATACTATGCCCTTTTTTTTAGTTGATTTATCGGCAGCTTTCAATCCCGCCAAAAAGCCGATTCTTGAATCACGACCGGTATAACCTCTATCGCATAGCCAGACGACCCCAAGATGATCTACCGATGATCGTCCCTTTTTTTCTTAAGCGCATAATCGGCCACTTCCTTAAAGGCATCTACCGACATGTCATTGAACCAATCGCATTCAGAAAAGCATCCCAATATGGAAATATCTGGCTGATCGATTGCCATTTGCACCAGTTCCACCCTCAGTTCGATGCTTAACGTATCCATGGGGAAAGAGAGCATTTGCTCGAAGATTCTATTCAGATTACCTTCTTGAATTGCCATTTTCAGAGAGGCGTACTGTTCGGGAGTGATCTCATCGACAGCTTCGGCATCGGAGCCTTCTGCAACAAGTGTAATCAGAGCATTGAGAATATCACCCGACTTCAGCGGCGTCTTCGAATTGACCCTTAAAAACTGATTCCAAAGAGCAATCAGAGCCGGATACTGATCTTCCGACAATTCGTAGATCAACCCTTGAATCTAATCCCCGTAGAATTGTGCTACGGTCCCGATCTCTCCTCGCATATTGATCGGTTTTAGCCCCTTTTCGAGAAGGCCATCTCTTTGCAGCGAGGAGAAAAGGCCGATATAAAACTCCTTCATCTTCACGGCAAATGCTTCATTAACAGCTGCGGCTTTTTTTGCTTTTTTAACTGCCAAGCAGTCTGTAGCAAGTTGTTCAATCGCACACATTTCCGACCAAAAAGTGATCGGCCCCACTGCGCCATCTTCACAAATTGTCTTACAGTATGCTTCCGCCCACCCGGCCCGGTTTTGAAATTTCGCTTGCTGCTTTGGAGGGAGTCTTTCCGCCACGCATCTCAGCCTTTGAGCTAGATCGGACAGATTTGATACGAAATGATTTCGATCCTGGCCATTGTAGGATTGCTGTTCTTTTGCCGTAGCGGCAATTCGAGCTAAATGTTCGCTTATTCTCATGTGCGTATTCTCCAAAGGTCAAAGAAGATACGACGAATAACACAAATGAATCAAGAAAGATTCCCAGCGTGGGAGATAAAAAGTTGACGAGAAACCAGCTCGTTATATACATTATTTGAGTTTCCAATATATTGGAATTCGAATAGCATGAAAATAGCAATAGCCTCAACTTCAGATTTCGATTGTTGGTTGGAAGAACTCCCTCTGAAGGAAGAATTGCAAATTAGGAAACGGTTATATGTTATTGAACAAGAAGGGCATTTCGGTGATTGCAAATATCTTGACGATTCTCTTTTTGAGCTGCGATGGAAAAATGGCCGAAGGCTCTATTTCGCTAAATTGAACGATATACTGCGCCCACTCTAGTTGTGTGAATTTTTGCGAGCATCTTTTTTGCTCCAGCGCATTGCTCGCTCTTGCAAACTTTCTAAGTTTGCGGCG
>JANPFC010000071.1:0-12564 GCA_031423235.1 Chlamydiota bacterium
CGGCATTAATCTCGGCGTGCGGCCAGGCGGTTTTACCCTTATGACCGAGTTTTTTGGTCCGGTTTTAGGTCTTATGCGTGCTGACAGCCTCCATCACGCCATTGAACTTGCCAATGCGGTTCCTTATGGCCTCACATCGGGACTACAGAGCCTAGATGAACGGGAGCAAGCCAAGTGGATAGATGAAATCGAAGCGGGCAATCTCTATGTAAATCGGGGAACAACCGGCGCGATCGTCCGAAGACAGCCCTTTGGCGGATGCAAAGCCTCGAACATTGGCGCAGGCTCAAAAGCGGGCGGCCCGAATTATCTCCGCGAATTTATGAAAGCGCACCAAGTGGGCCTCCCCCAAGAAAAACTCCCAGTCAACGAAGCGGTCAACAATCTGACTACCTTCTTAGACAAAATGGATTTGACAGCGGAGCAACTGGGGATTTGGACAGCCAGCTGCGCCAATTACGCCTACTGGTGGAGACGGATGAAGCAAGACCGCGACCCATCAAAGATCGTTGGCCAGGACAACTTCTTCCGCTACCTGCCTAGAAAAAACATGACCCTCCGGCTCGAGTCAAAATCAAATCCTCTCGACGCTCTCCGAGTATGCGCAGCAGCACTCACATGCGGCGCCAAAATGGAGATCAGCTGGACGCCTACAGCAGCCCACCGCGCCGACTTCCATTGGCTTGATCTACTCTCTGCCCTCTCGGTTATCGAAGAGAGCGAAGAGCAGTTCCTTGAACGGGTCAAAACAGGTAAAATCGAGCGGGTCCGCATGATTGAACATCCCTCCAAAGCGCTCCAGGAAGCGGCAGCCCAATCTGCGATGCACATTATGCATGATCCAGTTCTCATCAATGGGCGGCTAGAATTGCTCCATTACCTCCGCGAGGTATCGATCAGCATTGATTACCACCGTTACGGCAACCTGGGGCTACGCGAAGGGGAACTCCGCAAACCGATCCTTTAGGAAGAAGTTTAACGCGGAGACGCAAAGAGTGAAAATGAATCTCTTTCGGTTATAGCTAAGTTGATTAGCGATCTCGGATCCAGGACCCGTTCTCCCCAAGATGCCAAATAGCTCCGTCATCAGAAACAAAGCTAATTCCCTTCCGCAGGCGGCTTAATTCTTCCTGGCTTTGTACGGGATCGGGTTGGAAAGGGACTAGAGGAAGAGAGGGATCAGCTAACCTTTGGACTGCCTCTTCGTACGTTTCTCTGTAAATTGTAACCAGTCTTTTCGTTATTGGATGATCTATTCGGTATTCAAGATATCCCCGATCAGCCCGTACGATCCACAAGTTTCCCTGGGGAACGTCTCTGCCATCTGGATTGCGCAAAAAGATTTCTATCTCGATATTTCTTGGGAGGAAAGGGTATCTACACAGATAAGGATGAATCTGCTTCTCCTGATTAACCTCAGTTAACATTGCATTTACGGCTTGAACGAGCAATTTACGCCCTTCAACGATGTCGATATTTTTATAGTAGAAAAAACTCAGACCCAACCGTTCTACATCACCAAGCATCTGCCCCATATTACCGACAGGGCGAAGTTCTGTTTCATGCTTTAACTCAGTAGCAACCTTGCGTAGAATTGCATCAGCTATTCTTTCCTTTTTTATCCCTTCTTGATCCTGGGATGGCTCGGGACTCCGGCATGCAGCCATACCAACAACTAATAGAAGAGAAACAAAAAACTGTAATTTCACTCGGGTGCCCTTCTTTCAGGTTCACAGATTAGGGATCTCGGGTCCAAGACCCATTTGCTCCAAGGTGCCAAATGGCTCCGTCGTCAGAAACGAGGCTAATTCCCTTGCGGAGTCGACTCAATTCTTCCTGGCTCAGTTCGGGATCGGGTTGAAAAGGAACCAGAGGAAGAGAGGGATCAGATAATCTTTGGACTGCCTCATCATACGTTTCCTTGTAAATAGTGATTAATCCATTATTTTGGAGATCATGAACCTTGTAGCAAAGCATCCCATCACTAGCTACGACTACCCACAAAGCACCAGGGTTTACATCTCTTCCATCGGTACTCCGTAGAATGATCCGAATTTCGATGTTTTCTGGAAGAAAAGGATACCTACTCAGATAGGGATAAATGCGCTTTTCTTCATTAACACCTTCCATCAATGCATTAGTCGCTTTAATTAGCAGTTGACGACCTTCCAAAATGTCTACAGGTTTATAGTAGTAAAAACTCAAACCTAAAACCTGTATATCATTTAGCATCTGCCCGCTCGTACCGATGGGGAGAAGCTCGGTTTCATGTTTTAATTTTGCGGCAGTCTTTTTTAAAATGGTATCAGCTAACCTTTCCTTTTTTATCCCATCTCGATCCAGGTTGGAATCGGGTGCTCGGCAAGAGCTCGTCCAAATAGCCATTAACAAAAAAGTTAGAACCCGCATGATCATTTGATTTTCCCTTTTTCTACTAATAAATACTGGCCCTGACGCCCTTTGTAATCTTCGATTATATCAAATAAGACAGGTTGATAAGTAGGACTTTTAAAGGGATGGTCGATTCCCTCAGCATCTGGATGAGGAGGCAGTAAAATTAGCTCTCCCCGGTGATCCATCGGGTCACCGAAAGTAGGAATGATCACACTATCGATTGAGAGCGCTACCACAGGGGGCGGGGGAGGAGGCTCAAGTTTATAGATGAAATCATTCTCACTTGCGTAGTTATAAGAGTGAAAACATAAACATTTAGGCACTACGGCAGCAGGAGCAATCGCAACCACAATCACCCGATTTTTAATCTCAATAGGAGATCCTGTCAGGGCATTCTTCACGTCGATTGCCCCCTGGCTATGACAGACTTGTAAGAGCTTTGCATTTGGGTGGTCCTTATTCTCTTCATGGAACTTTATCCATTCATTCTGCAGCAGTTCTGCCGTATTTGGAGAATACCCCTGATGATTTAAAAATGCAGCCTCCAAAACATCTACAATAGGGCCATGAGTACAGTTGTAAATTCCTGAAACCGTAAGTCCACCCGATAAAGAATGGATATAGCTTGCACTTTCTTTGGACTCTTGCAAAGTATTATTGATCCCATTGATCCAAGCGATACAACACTTTTGCTTTTGCACTCCCTCAATTCTGAAGGATTGCGACCTCCGAGGTTGAGGTTCATTCATCACGGGCATACTAGGAAGAGTTTCCTGAGGCATTGGCAGAACCACATTCTGTGGGGCCTCGGTGGATGGGCTTGCAACATTTCCTAAATAAGTGGGCGGCAACTGATCGGGAACAACGCTCCCTTGAGCGACGATCCATTGATTTAGCTCCTCGGTAAAATGAGGCTGCTGCATCAGAACTTGGGTAGAGAAAAATTGCCCATTGATCCAAATCCCATCGGCAGTCACCAAAAGTTCAGTGATCGAAGAAGGAAGTTCTAACTTAGGTAATGGGTTGGTTATTGACTGCTGTGCAAGTGCAATTTCCTCTTTTGAAGAGGGAGCAGGGATCTGTTGCTTAGGAGTTTCCTCGTCTGAAAAAATAGAGCCTGCGCCCGCTACAACAACTCCTCCAACCACAGCGCTGCATGTATAACCCGTAACCGCAGCGATCCCGATTCCCGTAACACAGATGGCTGCACCGACTAATATTTCGACCTTGTGGTCTTCCCAAAATTCCTGAACTGCTTCGCATGTTTTTTGAGCCACTTCACAGGTGCTTTTCCAAGCATCCGAAGCGATATCGCAAGTTTTATTCCAGCTATTCTTCCACCCTTTCGA
Source organism: Chlamydiota bacterium (assembly GCA_031423235.1). Lineage (GTDB taxonomy): Bacteria > Chlamydiota > Chlamydiia > Chlamydiales > SM23-39 > REEB52. The sequence goes on from JANPFC010000071.1 coordinate 3,744, forward strand.
TAGTTTTGTTCCCCATCCAGATTGTTGAACCTCCAATCCATTTGCTTTGCGAATCAGAATAGCAATTCGCTTCTCAGCAAAGGCTAAGAGAGGGATGTCGCCATAAGACAGGTTGCTTCCACACCACCTGGACAGCGGTGTGGCAAAGTCATCGCGGTGAAAGAAGGATTCACCCAGAGAATCTAAAGAGAGATCGACACTCATAGCACCCCCAAAAAAATATTGGAGGCACGATGCTAATAAATTTTTAACTTAATAGAAACAAATTTATCCCTTCCGTACTCTCTCTTCTAACTTTAAAGGGGAGAATTCCAATGTTCGCATCCTCGCTCCCCGGGGAAGGGATGGCAGGAGGTATCATTCAACCAAAGAAAAGCTCTTCCAGATAGAGAGGGAACCTTCTCATTGAACGCGAGACCTGGCGTGGATGATGTAAAGAAGACCCCACGGTTGTGCAATTCAATGAGCAACCCCCTCGTTTTGTATACAAGATTACATCTCTTACATGACAAAGTAGGCCACCAAGGCTCTTTAAAGGCAAAACACTCTTTAATTTTCTGAAATAGCTGGTTGCACAATCGTGTATTTTCGACATACTGCTCATTTTTTATGAGAGTCGTTTCGAAATCAATCTCAAACAAACCTTCCTTTCTATTACATAAAAACTGATAACGGTGAGTTTCACTCTGAGCAAAGACGGGAGGGGAGCTTGAGTGCGATGAAGGAACAGTCATACATTTCTCCTTTAGGGATATCAAATTTGGTGGGCCAGTGTAAGAATTCTTAAAGAAAAAAGTAAAGTATTTTCGTGATTATTCAGATCCCCCACCTTCGTCGGGGCTTCGCAACAGCCTCTTAATAGAAACAAATTTATCCCTTCTGTAACAGAATCAATCCCAGCCGTCGGAGGGGGCGTCGGGAAGCCGGTGAGCCGATTTCCTTCGGTGCAGATAGTACACTGTGAAGAAGGCAATGATCATGAGCACTCCAAGAAGATAGTGAACTGAGGAGAAGCTAGTGATCTCAGCAAGCCTTGGCCCCATTTTCGGAAGGTGCATTTTTTGGTCCGCGTCCACAAACAAATAGATCATCGCAAGCCCCATCGTTCCTGCAAAATTGCGGATCGTTGCAACTAATCCGAAAGCAACTCCTAGCTTCTCTGAAGGAATGGCCGACATTGCCATCGAATAGGAAGGAGTAAAGACAAAGGGGATCCCCATGCCAAATAGAAGAGTTGCAAATAGATAACTGGATAGAGAGGGAGTGGGTGAAAACCCAAGCCAAAAAAATGAGACGACGATGAAGAGGTAGCCAAGCGCAATGGGAAGCTTGGGGCTCGCCTTATCGGAAAGATAGCCGCCGATGTAGGAAAAAAACAGGATGGGCAAACAGGATGCAGAGGTGATGAGCCCTGCTTGAGTGGGTGTGTATCCGAGAATTTCTTCCACGTAAACAGTCCTAAATACTGTGATCATGAGGATGAATTGAGTGATCGCAATACTCGCTGTAATAGCAGAAAAAATCGGCCGCTTGAGGAGCGCGATTTCTAGAAAGGGATGAGAGGAAATTTTCTCGCGCTTAAAGAGTAAGAAGAGAGAGCCAAGCGCCAATAGTGCGCTGATGAGGATCTTTGCAGAAAGCCAGCCCCAATCTTGGGCCTGCATGAAAAAAATCGTGGCGAAGGTGGCAAAAGTAGCAAAGTAGATAAATCCCCATAGATCCACTTTCCCGGGCCGTTTGGGAGAAGGAGGAAGCAACGCATAAATCAAAACGATCCCAATCACGGTGATGGGTAAGTTGACCCAAAAAATCCACCGCCATGAAAGGAGTTCTGTCAACAGACCGCCGACAACGGGGCCAAGCACAGCAAAGACAGACCCGATGCTGATCACAATTCCTGTTGCTTGGCCCCTTGATTGGGGAGGAAAGCTCGTAGCAAGGAGGGCTGTTTGAGCAGGGAACATAATCCCAGCCCCAATCCCTTGTAAAGCACGGGCTGCTATGAGAAATTCCACATTCGGACTGATGCCGCATAGGGCTGAAAAAAGGGCAAATAGAGCCATCCCTAAGAGAAACGAGTTCCGATGGCCGATCCGGTCGCCCAGTTTGCCCCCAATTAGGACAAACGCTGTCAGCCCAAGAAAGTAGGCATTCACAGTCCACTGGAGGGGGGCGTTCGAGGAGCCAAACTCTCTTTGGATCACCGGCAAAGCTACGGGCAGAATCGTCTGATCCATGAAAGACATGGCGGCAGAAGGGATTATGGCCATCACGCGCAGCCATTTTGTTTCAGAAATCTTTGCCATACAATTTTAGATTTTACTAAACTCTTGCCAAATAGAGAACGGAAAAAAATATTGACAGGTCAGAACGCGACAAACAATTAATTAAAACCTTCTTTGCTTCAGTTTGTTTTGTTATAATGAAATGAACAAAATTGGATAAATTAAATGAGTACTGTAAGAAACCCATCCGCTCTAGTATCGCCATCGCCCCCTTTCCTTGCGCTGCCACCAGCGTCGCTTTCTTCTGGCACTCCAGCCTCGGCCCCAGCCTCGCCGGGAGACCTATTTCGGCAGGCGATGGTGCAAGCCCCAAGATACACGAACACCATAGGGGAAACACGCTGCGCCTGTTTGGAGGGGACCCTCAGGCAGCACGAAATTGCGCTGACTCAGGCAGAAAGGAGGCTCCTTACTGAAGTGTTTAGCGAGTTCAGAAATCAAACACTGGATCATCCTATTCAAATACTGATGCTGAGTTTGAATAGAGATTTCCAACTCGCGTTGCAGCACCCCGGACTCACACCCGCCAAAGCGCAAAAGCTTGTGAAGAGCCAAGCCTTTTTTGCAGAACGATGCCTTGATTTTACCAATGAGTGCCGTACGCAGGCTTTGCTCTCAATTTTTTCGGCTTCAAGCCCTACTCCTATTACTGTTTTTAATCAAACGCTGGGGATCATCGCCCAAATAGCTGAGCAGAATTTCGTCTCAGGAGCTGATAGGGTGAAGGAAAAGATTGCCCTTTGGAAAATACTATTATCGCACCGCGACTACTTTTTAATCGCTACAACCGCGTTCCAGCAAGTGAGTTCCCCTAGAGAGGATGGGAAAACCGATGCTGCAGAATCACCGATTTCTTTGCCATCCGTCGAACGAATTGATGTACAAACTGCAGATTTTTTGTCTGAAGGAGAAATGACCGATTTTCTCATCGAATATACCGACTGGCTGAAAAGCTATTACACTGGCGCGACAGATGAAGGGTCTCTATTAAATATGATTCGCCCAAAATTAGAGAGCATGAGGGGATTGTTATCTGCTGATGCTTTGGATGAGGTAAAAGCGGCGCGGCAAGAGATCCTCGGAGTTCTAATGCAAAAACGGCATGAGGTTGCAGATGAACTTGCTAGAAGCCACAAGGGGCTGAGGCGTTTGGCCCGAATGGGGGTTGAGAGGCTTCCCGTTGCAGTTAAGCCCATTACGAGGCTAACTGAATTTGAAGGGATCCTTGACCGCTTCATCGTTTCGCTTGATACACTGATCGAAAAACAGCGGTTGCTGTTGATGACAAAAAGGCTCTATTCGAATCTAGAGTCGGCCATGACGATTCCAGAAGCAATTGACGCTTCAAGCTGCAATAAGGATCTTCAACAAGATTTTCTGAAAATTTATGGGTACATGATGGAGATGATCGATCCCCGCTTTAGCACTAAAGCGCAGGCCATATTAAAAACACCATTTGATCCTGTCCGAACTCCCGATATGGTTCAAGATTTTTGCCAGAAGAAATTTCCACACTGCCATCTCCCAGGAAAAGCGCTAGCCCACTTCGAACGGGTTCACGCGAAGTATTTGCACATTTCGGCAGAGCTGAGTGGAGAGGGCAAAGATGATGAGCTAGACGCTCTTGAAAAAAGCTATACCAGCCTATGCTTCTCATTAATTCCTCTATTCTTTTGCATTCAGGATATACAGAGCCTTAGGAAAAATTGCCTGAGAGATGAATCTGAGATTATCCCGGACGACATTCTTGATTGCTTCGATTTAAATGAATTAGCTCCGAATCAGGTGAATAGCTCGACTACTCCAGAAGAGGATTTTGTTTCGGTCACTCCAAGCCCCGAGCCTCATGCTCTAACACCTTCGCCAGTCGTTTTCCGCCCGCTTACAGTTCCAACGCAGCCCAAAATTGCCCCCCGCCCTCTAAGCGTTACGGCATCGCCTGCATCTTCAACCTTCCGATTCCGCAGCGGGATGAAGCCGCGCCACATCAAACAGGAAATCCAAAGGATGTTCAAAGCAAGCGTTGAGCAGGGGAAAAAGCATACCACCTTCTATTCAGAGGAAGGGAAGCTCATGACGGTGATGTCTCGAAGTAATAAGAGGGAAATTCCAAGGAAGACGCTTTCAGCCATGGGCAAACAGCTCCGCTCCGCATCAGCCGATGACGTTTAGAGGATTTTGATTCCACCCGCAGATTTTGAGTCCATCTTGCATAAGATGGATTTCGCAAAAATGGCCCGTCTTCACTTTTTCGTTTTTGAAAAATCTTAAGAGGCCGTTGCTCGTAATGGCCACAACAGTTTTTCCTTCATACGTTTTCTTAAGACCACTCAGCCAGTTCTCCACGCTTTTGAGATGCGCCTCATGCGTCCCTTGAAAAATATGGCTCTGCCATTTTGCCAAATCGTTCCACTCGGCATATTCTTTCGGCCATTTGCTAATAATCTCTGTAGAGGAGAGCCCTTCCCAAAGGCCGTAGTCGATTTCTGTAAGAGCTGGAGCGTCCTTAAATTTTAGGCCAAAATATTCGGCAATGATTTGAGCGGATTGGGTTTGCCTTTTGAGTTTGCCTGCATAGATAGCTTCCGGAGAAATCCCCTCGCGCTCTAAATACTTGACCATCTGGCCAGCTTGGCGTAGTCCTTGATCAGTGAGGGAAAGATCGGTGCGCGCGCCTACCTGAACGGGAGTTTGCCCGTCTTCGAATGTGTTGCCGTGGCGCATCAAAATCAGTCGTATCATAGCAGCTCGCCCTCATTCGCAATCACCGATTCGATAAACTGAACATCTTCGGGGCGGTCTACAGAGCCGTGAGTCCTTCCGCGGTAATCGACCTCAACAACACGGATGCGAATTCCGTTTTCAAGGGCTCTGAGCTGCTCGAGTTTTTCAGACTTCTCTAATGGGCCTTCCTCAAGCTGGCTGAGCCGCTGCAAAGTCTCCATCCGATAAGCATAAAGGCCGATATGCCTGTAGACAGGCCTGTCAGGATTGTTCTCATTCCGATCGAAGGGGATCACCGCTTTAGAAAAGTAGAGGGCGTCTCCCTTCCGATCAAAAACCACCGTAGTTCCACTGGAATTTCCGTCCCTCTTGCTCGCAATAAAATCTGAGAGGGCCATGCCCTTTAAGCGGACTGCAGGAGTTGCCATCTGAACACTTGGGTCTTTCAGCATGGTTTGCAAAACAGCATCGATCACCCACGGGGGGGTCAGGACCGCATCGCCTTGGAGGCTAAAAAAAATAGTGTGCCCGCCGAAATGTAGCGATGCTTCCGCGACCCGGTCGGTGCCAGTGGGGCATGTTGGGCTTGTCATCAAAACTTTGGCGCCAAAACTCTGGGCAAAACCCCTCAAGTCCTCATCGTCGGTCGCAATCACAACTTCATGTGCTTTGCCCGCCGCTTTCCCAATGGACCATACCCGCTCGATCATCGTTTTCCCATTGATGAGCGCCATGGGCTTATTGGGAAATCGGGTCGAGCCCATGCGGGCAGGTATTACGATAAGTGCAGTTTCAGCCATGCGGAGATGTTAGGAGCTGTCAAAGAATAAAGTAAAGCATTTTGGAGCCTCAGAGTCGTCCAGATTTGGATTATCTTGAGGAAAGCCATATAGTCCCTATATGGCTGACGAAAGATGACCCAAAGATGGGCGGCTATGATGGCTTTAAAATGCTTTAGTTTATTTTTTGACAGCTCCTAAGTTGATTTAAGAGATTTTCCGCCACTTGCCAGCGCTGAAGATCTTCGGGCAAAACTCCTTCCTAGCCCATTCAAGAAGAAAGATGGTCAGTCCTGGGATCAGGGCGATGCCCCATTCTTGGAGCGAGAGGGGCTCGGTTGAAAAGATCTCTTGCAAGAACGGGAGATAAAGCACGCAAAGATGGAGGGAGAAAGCGGAGCCGATGGCTATGAGAAGGGTTGGATTTTTACAGAGGCCTAATTTCCGAATCGGGATCTCCTCCGAGCGCATGCTGAATGCGATCAGCCATTCGAAACAGACAAGACTCGTGAGGACAATCGTGCGAGCCTGAACCAGCGATTGGGTCGCGAGCGTCTCGTAAAAGAGGGTGAAAGCGCCGAGGCCGAGGATGAGGGCGATCCAGATAATCCGGTAGACCATGCCTCGATAAAGTAATTTAGAATTGGGGCTCCGAGGCGGCTGATTCATCTCTCTGCCTGTTTTCGGCTCAAATCCGAGCGGAATGGCGACGATCGAACCGGAGATGAGGTTGACCCAGAGAATTTGGAGCGGCGTGAGGGGCGCGAGACCAAGCACGAATACAGTGAGAATGAGTCCAAAAAGCTCGCCAAAACAGGTTGTGATGAGGAAGGAGGCGACGTTTCGAAGGCGGTTGAAGATCGCCCTCCCTTCTTCGATCGCAGCAACGATCGAATCGAACCGGTCGTCAGTGAGGACGATATCGGCCGCTTCTTTTGCCACATCGGTGCCAGAAAGCCCCATCGCGATTCCGATGTTAGCCGCTTCGAGCGCCGGCGCATCGTTGACTCCATCACCCGTCATGGCGACGATGTGCCCTTGCGCCTGAAAAGCCCTGACGATCCTTAGTTTATGCGCCGGTTCTACCCGAGCAAAGACCGATGCGTGGGCGACTTTTGCCTGAAGATCCTCGTCGGACATCTCTTTAATCTCGGAACCGGTGATCGCCTCGCCGGATGAGAGATGGAGCTGACGCGCAATAGCGAGGGCTGTTTTCGGGTTGTCTCCCGTGATCATCACGACGCGAATCCCAGCTGTTTTGCATGCCTCGATCGCATGGATCGCCTCTTCCCGCGGAGGATCGATCAGGCCGAAAATACCGGCGAAGACGAGCCTCCCCTGGAAGCTCTCCTCTCCGAATGGCTCTGGGAAATTTGGGGAGTCGCAATAGGCCACTGCGATCAGCCGGAGCGCCTGATCGGTCATCTGGGAGATCTGGCCGTGAATCTTCTGCTTCGCCTCCTCGTCCAGGGGCGAGATTTCGTTTTCAGAGAGGATTAAAGAACAGAATGAGAGGATTTTTTCGGGAGCCCCTTTCACGTAGACCGAGCGCTTCTCCTTCGTCTCGTGAAGGGTGGCCATGTAGAGGTTTTCGCTCATGAAGGGGATCTCCCCGATTCGCGTAGAAGAGGCAAGAAGGGAATTGGGCTCGACTCCGCAATCAGCCGCCGCTCGGAGAAGTGCCGTTTCGGTCGGATCGCCGATTGTCTCGCGAGACCCATTCTCTTTAGAGATCAGTCCGTCATTGCAAAAGACTCCGATCTCGAGCATTTTTGAAAGAACAGCCCCAGGGCTCGCCCCCTTTTTCAAGCTCGATTGCCCCTGATATGAAGCAGTCATGGCAACCGTCATCCGGTTGAGCGTCAAAGTCCCCGTTTTATCGGAACAGATCACAGTCGTAGAGCCAAGCGTTTCGACAGCGGTGAGTTTCCGGGTGATCGCGTTTTTCTTTGCCATGAGACGCATCCCTGTAGCTAGCGTAATGCTGAAAGCTGCAGGAAGACCTTCGGGAATGGCAGACACCGCTGCGGCGACGCTGAGGAGAAAGATGTCGAGCCAGCTAAAACCGCGGTAGAAACTGACAATTACAAAGCAGCAAACGGCCAGGGCGATTAAGAGGAGCATCCAGTGGCCGAGGGATTTAACGCTCTTTTCAAGAGGTGTTTCTTCAGGACGGATCTCTTCGAGGCTCAAGGCGATTTTCCCAAGCTCCGTCTTCATTCCGGTTGCTACGACGATCGCGATCCCTTTACCATAAGCTACGACCGTTCCGGTGTAGACCATGTTAGTTCGGTCGGCAAGAGGTGTTTCGCCATGGAGCTGATGGGGATCTTTTTCGCAAGGGGCCGACTCGCCGCTCAGCATGGATTGATCGATCCGTAAATTCTTCCCCTCGATAAGCCGGGCGTCGGCGGGCACTTTATCTCCCATCTCCAAAAAAATCTCATCTCCCGGAACGAGCGTCTCGGATGGAACCACCTGCATCTGCCCGCCGCGCTTCACCTTGGACTTGTGAGCTGCGAGCTGCTTGAGCGCTGCGAGAGCCCTCTCCGCTTTCCACTCTTGAAAAAAGCCAATCAGCACCATGAGCCAAAGCGTCACCATCAGCACCGCCGCATCCATGTAGCTTCCGGCAAAGGCTTTGATCACAGCCGCGCCGATCAAAATAAAAACAAAAGGGGAAAGAAATTGGCTGAACAACAGCTTCCAGGCCGAAGGCCCCTTCGAAGCTACGATCTGATTCGGCCCAAATTCCCTTAAGCGCGCCGCAACCTCCCATTCGGGCAGACCATGCCGAGTCGTCTTTAAGAGCGCTATCGACTCCTCAACAGGGCGCAAATGCCAATTGTTATCCATGAGTAGATCTATACCAATACGAGCAATTAATACCGAAGTTGATTCAAGAATTGGCTTTTTGGCGGGGTTGAAAGCTGCCGAAAATCGATTAAAAAAAAGGGGTCGTATTGGTTTAATACTGCCCCCTTTTTTTTAATTGATTTTCGGCGCTTTGAACCCGCCCAAAAACCGATTCTT